>JALYLM010000183.1 GCA_030774235.1 Actinomycetota bacterium | reverse complement strand
GCTCGTGCACCCACACCGTCGCCTTCGAGAATCGCTCGACGAGCGCCCCGGCACCCCCGGCATGGTCCAGGTGGATATGGGTGACGACGATGTGTGCCAGGTCGTGCGCGTCGATGCCGAGGCTCCTCAGCGCCTCGAGGACGAGCGGCACATCGGCCCCCGGGCCGGTCTCGATCAGAGCCGGCTCTTCGGCGGCGACGAGGTAGACGGCGTTGAACTCCGGCTCACCGACCATGAGCGTGTCGATCTGCGTAACGCCGTCGCCGACCCCCGAGAGCACCGGATGTCGGTCGACCCCGCTCATGTCGGGAGTCTCGCACACGGCCGTGTCGGCCCCTACTGCTATCGTCCCTGACTCTCCTCCCCCCGGATGAAGGAGGGGTCCCCGTGGTGACGGTGAACGTCGTAGTCCTCGCGGGTACCGTGTCGGCCGATCCGGTCGAGCGCACCATGCCGTCGGGCGACGAGGTCACGGAGCTTCGCGTCTCCGTGCCGGAGGCCGGGAAACGACTGCTCCCGCTGCCCGTCGCCGCGTGGCACGCGACGGTCGGCAAGCGCGCGTTGAAGGGGATCGCAAAGGGAGACGACGTGCTCGTCCACGGAACGCTCGTTCGGCGCTTCTACCGAAGCGGCGCCGGCGCCCGGAGCCTGACCGAGGTCGTGGCGACCGGCATCAAGAAGCTGGAGACGGCCGAGACCGCATGAGCGCCGGCGACCGTTTCGCCGCACGGCTTCCGGTCGACGGAAGGGTCAGCCCGGGTCGAGCGGCATCATCACGACGCCGGTCCGCGGTTTCGGCCAGAAGAAGGTCGACTTCTGGGGAAGGCGCTCGCCGCGTTCGACCACCTTGCGGATCCGATCGGGCGTCGTCGGAGGGAGGAACCAGGCAGCGAGCGCCTCGCCCGATCGAACCGCGGCCTCCGCCTCGGCGGCATCCGGCGTGAACCGGAGCGCTCCTCCGGGCGCGGCTCGGTCGAGGATCTCGTGGTGAAGGCCTCGCACCGCCGGCGGCTCCCCGCGCAACGAGAGCGTGCGGTGGCGCAGCTCCCCCGACTCGCGACTCACGAGACCGATCACGAGGTCGTCGTCGGAGAGGGCGGCGAGGAGCCGATCGAGCCCGCTCACGGGGCTCCCTCCCGTCGGAACGTCACCGCCGAGCTGGATCCGGTGGAACGGCAGCACGGGTACCCGCTCGGCGCCGGCGTCGACCACGAACGTCAGCATGCGATCCCACGGCCCCGGACCGTCGGCCGCATGCCGTTCGTTCCGGTACTGCAGCGCGGTCGTGTATCGATGGTGTCCGTCGGCGATCATGAGCGGCTCGTCGACGAGCCACGCGGGCACCGGCTCGATCGCCGCGACCGGCCACAGCCGGTGCTCGACGCCCTGCTCGTCGACGAGGGACGCGATCGGAGCGGGCGAAGCCGCCGACTCGAGGAGATCTGCGAGCGGGCCGTTCGGACCTCGGATCGTGCCGTAGACGGCCGACAGGTGTGTCCGTGTCGCCCTCAGCAGCTCGAGGCGGTCCTCGATCGGACCGGGCATCGTCCGCTCGTGGGGGACGATCCCTCCGCCCCAATCCTCGAGCTCCATGGCGCAGCAGAGGCCGCGGACCCGTCTGGGCTGCCCGTCGAGCCGGAACCGCATCTCGTACGCGAAGTACGTTTCCTCCGGCCGCCGGACGATCGCTCCGTCCGACTCCCATCGCTCCAGCAGCCGTGCGCCCCTCGCGTAGCGGGCGACCGGATTGTCGCCTTCGGCCGCGAGGTCCAGGTGCACCACGCTGAACGGACTGCCGGCCTGGAACTCACGACGGCGGGCTTCGCTGATAACGTCGTACGGCGGAGCGGTGACGAGCTCCAGCCGGCCGACGATCGCGGGGTCGTAGACCAGGCCGCGGAACGGGAAGACGCGAGGCACGCACCTTGTATAGCAGCAGCGCACATCGGGAAACCGCCTATGACCTCTACGAGCGAGGGTTGTCGCTGCTGGAGGGGGGGCACCCCCATCAGGCCGCGATGCTGCTCGGTCGCGCGAAGCTCCTCGAGCCCGACAAGGCCTCGATCCGCGAGGCGCTGGGCCGCGCGCTCTTCATGATCGGCCGCGCGGGCCGTGCCAGGCGCGAGTTCGCCAAGGCCGTGCAGCTGAACCCGAGCGACGACTACGGGCACTTCGCCCTGGCGGTGGCCTGCGAGCGCACGGGCCAGCGGACGCGCGCGCTCGGGCACGCCAAGCTCGCGGTCGTGCTCCACCCCGGCGTCACCGAGTACGAACGGATCCTCGAGCGGCTCAGCGCCTGAATGCTGGCGGAGCGCTACGACGCGTTCCTGTTCGATCTGGACGGCGTCCTCTACCGGGGCGCCGAAGCGACGCCCGGCGCCGCGGCGGCTCTCGCGCGACTCCGAGCGGCGGGCAAGGGGCTCGCGTTCGTCACCAACAACTCGAGCCGCACGCCCGAGGACGTCGCCGACCACCTCTCCTCCCTGGGCGTGGTCGCGAGCCCGGCCGAGGTCGAGACGTCCTCGCTCGTGACGGCGTCGCTCCTGAGAGAACGTGGCGTGGCCACGGCGTTCGTCGTCGGCGAGACGGGCCTCACCACGGCCCTGCGGGAGCACGGGATCGAGACGATCGGTGAGCCCGACCGTGCGGACGTCGTCGTGGTCGGCTGGGACCGTTCCGCGGACTACGCGAAGCTCCGCACCGCCTCGTTGCTCGTTCAGCGAGGAGCATCGCTCGTCGCCACGAACGCGGACGCGTCGTTCCCCGCTCCGGACGGACTGTGGCCGGGGGCCGGAGCGTTGCTCGCCGTGATCGAGACCACGACGGGGGTGTCCGCCGAGGTGATCGGAAAGCCCCATGCGCCCATCTTCCTCGCAGCGCTCGAGCGGGCGGGCGGGGGCCGCCCGTTGGTGATCGGCGACCGGCTGGACACCGACATCGCCGGGGCGGCTGCATTGGGGTGGGACTCGCTCCTCGTCCTCACGGGCATCTCGACCTCGGATGAGGCCGCGGTCGCGACCCAACGCCCCACGCACGTCGGCAAGGACCTCATGGTGCTGTTCGACGACGCCTGAGACCGTCCCCCCCACCAGGGGTCAGGACGCCCTCGACGCCCCGAGGGCGCGTCCGGACCACCGGTATGCTGGATGCCGGATCGCACCGACTGGAGGGCGCCGATGCAGTTGGAAGAGGTGCGCAAGACGATCGAGGCCACGATCGAAAACATCACCCCTGCCGGGGCTCGGCGGCTCGCGAAGGACTACCTCGAGCCGGGGGCTGCGAAGGAGCAGATCTCGAAGACCGCCTCGGAGCTGCTCGATTGGTCGCACCGCAACCGAGAACGCCTGCGCGAGTTCATCGCGCACGAGGTCTCGCGACAGATGAAGGCGGTCGGCGTGGCTACGCAATCCGACGTGGACGCGCTGAAGAAGCGGGTCCGCGAGCTCGAGCGAACGGCGGGCATGACGGCCTCGGGCCGCAAGAAGGCCACCCGCAAGTCCGGCGCGCGCAAGACGACCGGCAGGACGTCGGCCGCCCGAACGACGACCGCGAGCAAGCCGGCTCGGACGGCCACGCGGGCGACGGAGTAGGACTTCAGAGGCGACGCCGTGACGCGCCGGCCTCTCGACGCCGAGCTCGTGCGGCGAGGCCTGGCGTCGAGTCGAGCCGAGGCACAGGAAGCCGTGCTGGCGGGGCTCGTGACGGTCCGTGGCGCGCCGGCGTGGAAGCCCGCGACGATGGTGGCGGCCGACGAGCCGGTCGGCGTCGCCGCCCCGGCGAGACGATTCGTCTCGCGCGGCGGGGCCAAGTTGGCGGCGGCGCTCGAGCGGTTCGACGTCGATCCCGCGGGCCGGAACTGCCTGGACGCCGGCGCGTCCACGGGCGGGTTCACGCATCGCCTCCTGCGCGGGGGAGCGGCACGGGTGGCGACCGTCGACGTGGGGTACGGCCAGCTCGCCTGGCAGCTGCGCACGGACCCGCGGGTCGTCGTGCTGGAGCGCACCAACGTCCGGAATCTCGGTCGCGGGTCGCTGCCATTCGATCCGGATCTCATGGTCGCCGACCTGTCGTTCATCTCGCTGCGACTCGTCGCGAACGCACTCATCGAGGTGGCGACCGCAGACGCCGACCTCGTCATGCTCGTGAAACCCCAGTTCGAGGCCCGGGCGGCGGACGTCGGCAGTGGAGGAGTGGTCCGCGACCCCGACGTGTGGCGTCGGGCCCTCGATGGGGTCGTCGCGAGGTTCGCCGACGCCGGCGCGCCCACGCTCGGCATGATGGCCTCGCCGCTGCCCGGGCCGGCAGGCAACGTCGAGTTCTTCGTGCACGCGCGCAAGGGCGGTGCCGTGGGTCACGTGGATCCCTCGTCGGCGATCGAGGAAGGGAAGAGGCTCTCGTGAAGCGGGTCGGGCTGGTGGTGCACGAAGGGCGCGGCGCCGCGGTGGAAGCCGCGACGACGCTCGAGCGGTCGCTTGTCGATGAGGGCGTCGCGTCGATCGAGGCGCTGCGGTCGATGGACCCGGCGGCCGGCGTTGCGCTCGATCTCGTGGTCTCCGTGGGCGGCGACGGGACGTTCCTCCGTGCGGCGCGGATTGCGGCGG
>JALYLM010000182.1 GCA_030774235.1 Actinomycetota bacterium | reverse complement strand
GGGGCGGTGTTGACGGAGGGGACGATGCCCGGCGCGCCCGAGTTCAGCGAGGCGGAGATCCGGGCCGCGGTCGAGGAGGCGGCACTCAACGGCACCGTCGTCGCCGCGCACGCGCACGGCGCGGAGGGGATCAAGCGCTCCGTTCGGGCCGGCGTGCGCTCGATCGAGCACGGCTCGCTCATGGACGACGAGGCGATCGAACTGATGGCCGATCGCGGCACGTACCTCGTTGCCGACATCTACTTCGGCGACTGGATCGAGGAAGAGGGCCGCCGAGCCGGGTGGTCGGCCGAGGTCCTGCGCAAGAACGAGGAGACCACGGAGGCCCAACGGCAGGGCTTCGCGAAGGCCGTGAAGGCGGGTGTCAACCTCGCGTACGGCACGGACAGCGGCGGCTACCCCCACGCATGGGTCGGCAAGCAGTTCGCCTACATGGTCCGGTACGGGATGACGCCGATCGAAGCGATCCGCAGCGCCACCGTCGCCGCCGCCGAGCTCCTCGGGTGGCGGGATCGCGTGGGGGCGGTCACGCCGGGCTCGTTCGCCGATCTCGTCGCCGTGCCCGGCGACCCGACCGAGGACGTCACGCTGCTCGAAGATGTGCCCTTCGTGATGAAGGGCGGTCGGGTTCTCAAGGGCGGCTCGCGTCAGCCGCAGGTGTGAGATCGCAGCTGTTCGGCTGTGGGCGGGTCGCGCATGAGCAGCTCGGGCACGGTGACCGCTTTCAGGCCGCGGACCCGGATCTGGTGCAGGATCTCGGTCAACGCCGTCTCGGTCGTGCCGCGGTTGTCGTGGAGCAGGATGATCGCGCCCGGTCGGATGCCTCGCCGCACCGTCTGGTAGACACGCGCGGTCGTGGCGCCCTGCGAATCCCGACTGTCCGTACTCCACAGGATCTCGAGCATGCCCTGCTGACGCAGCCATCGGTCCAGGCTGCGATCGTGTGCCTCGAACGGAGGCCGGAACAACCGCGGCCGCTGCCCGGTCACGCGCTTCACGGCGGCGGCGGTCCGCCCGATCTGCTGCTCGTAGAACGATGTCGATCGGCCCGTCATGATCACGTGGTCCCATGTGTGATCGCCGAGCGCCATGCCCGCTGCGGCTTCACGCGACGCGATCGCCTGCAGACTCGGCTCCTCCAACAGCTTGCCCACGAGGAAGAACGTGGCCTTCGCATGGAACCGGTGCAAGCGCCTCAACGCCACCGGCGTCAACACTCCCGGGCCGTCGTCGAACGTCAAGGCGACGAGCGGCTTGCGTCCCGCGCCGCAGTAGATCGGCCGGCCGAAGGCGGCGAGGCGGGCTAGCTCGTCGCGCGGAGCCTGGGATCGAGCGGGCCGCGGGCTCTGCATCGCAGGAGAAGCGGACGCGACGGGCGACGGCGAGGCCGCCGGCCGTTCGCGGGTGGGCGACCGTGACTTGATAGGTGCCGTGCGCGTCGTGCGCTTCACGGTCGAGCCCGACGCGATCGAGGGTCTCGTGGTCGCGACGATCGCGCCCGCGAGGAGCACGACCACGAAGACGATGAACGAGGCTTGCCTGGCGCCGAAGCGCCACGCCGACCCCGGGGGAAGGTGAGGGGTCATATGCGATTGGGGAAGGTCGGGAACATCCAGACCCTAGCGGCACGCCTGGGGACGCGCGAATCCACAGGTGAGCGGCGGTGACGGATCGATGTTCTGCGCGAAGCCGAGGCCGCCGCATCTGGGAACATCTCGACGACCCGACGCCAGCATCTGGGAGGAACCGATGAGCGAGGACCGGCCGATGTCCGCCGAGGAGATCGTCTCGCTGTCGAAGCGCCACACCCTCTTCGACTGGCAGGCCCAGTCGAAGGCCATGCCGCTGGCCGTCGAGCGGGCCGACGGCGTCTATTTCTACTCGGTGGACGGCAGGCGCTACCTCGATTTCAACTCCCAGCTGATGGGCGTGAACATCGGCCACGGCGACAAGCGCGTGATCGACGCGATCCTCAAACAGGCCGAGAAGCTGCCCTACGTCTCACCGTTCATGGCATACGAGACGAGGGCGCGGCTCGGGCAGAAGCTCGCCGAGCTGTGGCCGGGCGATCTGGAGAAGACGTTCTTCACGCTCGGCGGGGCCGAGGCGAACGAGAACGCCGTGCGGATCGCGCGCGCCTTCACGGGCCGGCAGAAGATCCTCGCGCGATATCGCTCGTATCACGGCGCCACGGCGCAGACGATCGCGCTCACCGGCGACCCGCGGCGGTGGGGGAACGAGCATCCGCCGCTGCCGGGTATCGTGCACGTGCTCGATCCGTACCACGGGACGACCCGCGGGTTCGACGACGCCGAGACGGCGCTCTCGCTGCTACGCGAGACGATCGAGCTCGAGGGGCCGGAGACGATCGCCGCGTTCATCCTCGAGACCGTCACGGGGACGAACGGGATCCTGATTCCGCCCGACGGCTACATGCAGGGAGTGCGCGCGCTCTGCACCGAGTTCGGCATCGTGATGATCGCCGACGAGGTCATGTGCGGGTTCGGCCGTACCGGCGAGTGGTTCGCCGTGGACCACTGGGACGTCGTGCCCGATCTCATGTCGACTGCGAAAGGGCTGACCTCGTCCTACCTGCCGCTCGGAGCCGTCGCGATCTCTCCGCCGATCGCGGAGTTCTTCCAGGGCAACGTGTTCTGGGGCGGCCTGACCTACAACTCGCATCCGCTGTCGTGCGCGGCCGCCCTCGCCGCGATCGGCGTGCTCGAGGAGGACGACCTGATCGGAAACTCCAAGCGCCTGGGCGAGAACATGCGCCGCCACCACGCGGAGCTGGCTGCCAGTCACCCGAGCGTCGGCCGCGTTCGCAACCTCGGGCTCTTCGGCATCGTCGAGCTCGTGAAGAGCCGCGAAACGATGGAGCCGCTGTCGCCGTTCAACGTCGTGAACGACACGATGGCCGCGATCTACCGGGCGTTGCTTGACCGTGGGCTCTTCACGATGATCCGGTTCAACGGGATCATGACGAACCCGCCTTTGTCGATCACCGCCGAGCAGCTCGAAGAGGGCTTCGCGATCATCGACGAGGTGCTGGAGCTCGCCGACGCAGAGACGGCCTAGCGGTGGCGCCGCCGCTCATGCCCGTTCAGACCGTTGCCCAGCGCTCCGCCCACGCCGCCAGCTCGCCCATCACCCCGCCGAGGTCGCGCCCGCGGTCCGTCAGGCCGTACTCGATCCGAACTGGCGTGTTCGGCGTGACGGTTCTCGTCAATATGCCCGCTGCCTCCAGCTCCTTCAACCGCTCGCTCAACACGTGGTCGGAGATCTGAGGGATCGCCGCACCGAGGTCGGAGAACCGCGCCTCTCCGGCCAGAAGAGCCTGGACGAGCTGTGGCGTCCACCTCTTCGCGAGGAGCTCGGCGGCTCGTTGGAAGTGCCGGCAGACGGGGCCTTCTCCGGTCATGGAGTCACGTCCTTGGTCTCACGGAGTCTTCGGGACCGGGGAGGATCCGGATCTGCGCGAGACTCAGTAATAGAGAGTACCTTAGAGAAGGTTAGTTGGTGGCGAGAGAGGGCCGCCGGACGGAGCGGCACCGAGACGAAGGAGCAGCGCATGGCACAGGCACCGAGCGAAGTCGGCGGGATCCAGCCGCCGCCCCCCGGCAAGTACGAGCTGGACAGGGCTCACACGGCCGTGGAGTTCGTGGCCCGGCACATGCTGACGAAGATTCGAGGCCGATTCACCGACTTCGACGGAACGATCGAGGTCGGTGAGAGGCCGGAGGATTCCCAGGTCGTCGTCGAGATCCGGGTCGCGAGCATCCAGACGAACGATGAACGGCGCGACGCGCACATGAAGAGCGGTGACTTCTTCGAGCTCGAGAAGTACCCGGTGATGACGTTCCACAGCACCGCGGTTCGCCCGACCGGTGGCGCGAATTTCGAGCTCGACGGCGAGCTGACGGTCAAGGACGTGACCCGGCCGATCACGCTGAAGGGCGAGTTCCTGGGTTCCGGTCCTGGGATGCAGGAAGGTTCGACCATCCTCGCCGCGACGGTGCGGGCGAGAGTCAATCGCGAGGACTGGGGCATGACCTGGAACATGGTCATGGAGACCGGCGGGTTCCTCGTCAGCAAGGACATCGACATCGAGATCGAGGTCGAAGCGATGAAGGTCGGGTAGCACTCACGCCCGAAACCCATCGCCGCATCTACGGAGGATCGGGGCCCGTCCCCCTCCTGGCCGAATCCTCGGTCGGGCGTCGGGAAACGGCCCCGATCCGTCCATCCGTCAGGCGATGGGGCTCACGCCGGAGGTCCCGGGCTCGTAGCGTTCGAGCTCGAAGAGACCTTCGTACTTCACGATCACGTCTCCGGCCGTCCACAGGTCGGCCGTCCAGCCGGTCGAGAGCGCCGTGAATCGCCAGCGCGTGGCGGCGAAGCGTCCGACGGGCGTGTCGACGTCCTCGTTCCCGAGCAGCTCGTAGCGCTGGCGCTCGACGCGGTACTCGAGCGTGAAGGGCTCGACGTAGAGGACCTCGATCTCGGCCGTGTCGGTGAGCCGCTTCGTCGTGATGAGGTTCGTCGCGGGCGTGAAGTAGTCGAGATGCATCTGCGGACCCCACGGCGCCTCGACCGGGTCGCCGTCACGGAGTCCGGACAGCCGGGTAACCTCCGCCTCCAGGAGGAGCCGGTGGGCGCCGTTCTCGACCCGGAGGCGCACCGGGCGCCACTGCGCGTCGACGACCACATCGACGACCTCGTCGTGGGGGACTGGCTCGACGGTCTTGACATCGGAGAAGTACCGCCAGCCTGCGGGGCCGGGGGCGCACCGGAACTCCTCGGACCCGACGGGCCCGCCGTCGCCGCCGAGGACCACGTACCGCCCCGCGGGCATCAGATCGTCTCGGGCAGGCCGAGCTCTCGTGCCAGGATCAGCCGCTGGATCTCGCTGGTGCCCTCCCCGATCTCGAGCACCTTGGCGTCACGATAGAACCGTGCCACCGGGAACTCCTCGATGAAGCCGTACCCCCCGTGGATCTGGACCGCCTCGCGGGCCGCCGCGACGGCCGCCTCGCTGGCCACGAGCTTGGCAGCCGCCGCCGCGGCCACGTGGTCGCGACCCTGGTCTCTCAGCCATGCCGCGCGGTAGGTCAGCAGGCGCGCGGCCTCGACGGCCGCATGCATGTCGGCGATCTTCGCCTGCACCATCTGGTAGGAGCCGATCGCCGCGCCGAACGCCCGTCGCTCGGTCGCGTACGCGACGCTCGCATCGAGGCACGCCTGAGCCAGGCCCACCGAGAGCGCGGCGATCGAGATCCTGGCTCCCTGCAGGATCGCGAGGCACTGGCGGAAGCCGCCCCCCCGCTCGCCGAGCAGGGCGTCGCCGGGAACCCGACATCCTTGGAACGCGAGCCCGTGGGTGTCGCTGGAGCGCCAGCCGAGCTTGCGGTACGACGGCTCGACCGTGAGGCCGGACGCGTCTGCCGGAACGAGGAAGGTCGAGATTCCCCGCTTGCCGCCTCCCGGCTCGGTCGCGGCCGCGACGACGTGCACGCCGGTCAGGGGCGTGCCGCTATTCGTGATGATCGCTTTCGAGCCCTCGATCACCCACTCCCCGGCGTCGAGCCGGGCCGCGGTGCGAACCGCGGCAGCGTCGGATCCTCCCCCAGGTTCGGTCAGCGCGAACGATGCGAACAGCTCCCCGCGGCAGATCGGCGCCAGCCATCGTTCCTTCTGTTCGCGGGTGCCGAAGTGATCGATCATTCCCCCGCCGAGGCCGACCGCAGCCGAGAGCGTTATGCCGACGGACTGATCCACCCTGCCGAGCTCCTCGATCGCCAGGCAGAACGTGACCGTGTCGGCGTCGCTGCCTCCGAGCTCCTCGGCGAAGGGAAGGCCGAACAGCCCGAGATCGCCCATCCGCTTCACGACTTCGAGGGGGAACTCCTCTCGTTCGTCGCGGTCGGCCGCACCGGGCGCCACGACCTCCAGCGCGAACTCCCGGACGACGGCGCGGAACTCCTCTTGTTCCGGCGTGAGGTCGAAGTTCATGCCGGACGGAAGCCTTCGACGTCGAGGATCGAGGCGACCCGCTCGCCCGGCGTCCGCAGGACGGCGCTGAGCCGCTGGCCGATCTGCCACGGACCGTCTCCCAAGAGCCGGTGCATCATGACGGTGTCGGCGCCGTCGAGCCTCACGAGCCCGATCGCCGCTGCCTGGTCGAGGGGACCGCCGTCGATGCCGACGTGGCCAAGCGTCCACGACGCGAGTTCGCCCTCCGGACCGCATTCGGTGTCGGGTTCGAGCCCGGCGAGACACCGCTCACAGAAGATCCGGGCCGGCACGAACGTGACGCCGCACGACCCGCACCGAGAACCCAGGAAGACCGCCCGGTCGCGGAGCGCGTTGAAGAACGCGGTATTGCCCACCCCGGGCGTGTACCGGAACCGGACAGGAAGCTCGCCGCGGATCGTTCGGCCCATCTAGGCGGCTCCCGCTCGCGGACGAAAGTGCGAGATGTCCAAGATGGAACCGACTCGTTCGTCGACCGGCTTCCAGACGGCCTCGACCCGCATGCCGATCGAGACGTCCGCCGGCGCGACGTCACCCAGCATGTGGAGGAAGCCTCCTTCGCTCGTCCCGTCGAGACGGATCACCGCGGGGATCTCCGGGGGATCGAGCGGCGCCATGTCCCACCGCACGTAGCAGATCGAGAACGTCTCGACTCGACCGACGGGTGCGACCTCGGTCCAGGAATCGGTCGGTCGGAAGCACCGTTCGCAGAACTTCCGAGGCGGGACGAGCGTGCGCCCGCACGCCGAGCACACGGTCGCGACGATCCTGCCGTCTCGCATCCCCTCGAGGAAGGCCCCCATCGCCTCCCCCGCGTCCCACTCGTACTCGAGGTCGAGGGCCGCCTCGACCGAGCCGGGGGCCGACCTGAACTGGGCGTCGGTCAATGCAGTGGCGCGTGGGGAAATCGGGGGCGTTTCGCTTGGAGTCTCACCGTTCGTATGCCCGCCCTCGCTGAGCGCCCCGCCACGCGCAACGCCGTCGACCCCGAGCACCACGACGGTCCCGACCTGCATCAGGTCGCCCCAGGCCTGAGCGACGCCCCGCTCGGGCGTACCCGGCACCTGTCGGGCACCGGCCTCCCCCCTGAGCTGCCAGAAGAGCTCGGCAACCTTCATGAGACCGGCGGCCGCGATCGGGTTCCCGACGCCGAGGAGGCCGCCGCTGGGGCAGCACGGGAGGTCGCCGTCCCGAGCCGTCACTCCGGCGGCCGCGGCCTCGGGCGCCTTCCCCTTGTCGAACAGCTGCAACCCCTCGAGGTGGTGCAGCTCCTTGTAGTCGAACGGATCGTACGGCTCGGCGATATGGATCTGTTTGCGGGGTTCCGTCACGCCGGCCATGTCGTAGGCCATCCGAGCGGCGTTCTCGACGTACTGCGGGTAGACCAGATCGCGGTTCGTCCAGTAGGTCGTGTCGAGGTTCCAACCGACGCCCTGCACCCACACCGGCCGGTCCGTCAACCGGCCCGCAGCCTCCTCGCTCGCCATGACGACCGCAGCCGCTCCGTCGCTGATCGGCGAGACGTCGAGCCTCTGCACCGGCCACGCGAGGGTCTCGCTCGCCAGCACGTCCTCGACCGTGATGTCGGCCTGGCCGAGAAGCGCCGACGGATGGCCCGCGGCGTTGCGCTTGTTCTTCACGGCGACGGCCGCGATGTCGGCCTTGTCCAGCCCGTACGCCTGCATGTAGCGGTTCATCTCGAGGGCGAAGATCCACAGCAGGTTGGGCCCCAGCGGCCGCTCGATGATGTTGTCGAAGATGGTCAGGAACGCGCCCTGGGGGTGCGGCTGGCAGCTCGACATCTTCTCCTCGGCGACGACGAGGACGACATCGGCCATCCCGGAGGATACGGTGTACCAACCCTGGATCGGGGCGAAGACGCCGCTGCCGCCGCCGACGTACGTGCGGATGAACGGCTTGCCCCACGCCCCGGCGCCGTCGGCCAGGTAGTCGCCCTTGCGGTGCACACCGTCGAAGGCGTCGGGGGCGCTCGTCAGGCACACGGCGTCGACGTCGGCAAGGGTGATGCCGGCATTGTCGAGGGCGGCCGTCGCCGCGATCCAGCTGAGCTCCTTCCCCGTTTCCTGGGCGCGCCGAACGAACTTCGTCATGCCGGCGCCGACGACGGCGACACGGCGCCCCTTCACGAAGCCCCGCCCACGGAGGTCGTGAGCACGGCGACCGCGGCCGACGTGCTCGGCAGGCCCCGCCAGGACTGGGCCACCCCCACGCGGGCGTCGCCGACGCGAAGGCGCTCCACGCAGGCGAGCACGCGTGCCAGGCCGTTCGCCTCGTGCAGATGCCCTTCGCCGAGCGCGCCACCGGACACGTTCACGCGGTCGGGATCGATCCCACCGAGGTCGAGCGCGTCCAGGTGCTGGAGCTGCTTGTACGCGAACGTGTCGTCCACCTCGGCGAGGTCGACGTCCGACGGCGCCAGCTCGGCCCGGCGGAACGCCATCTCCCCGGCGCGGCGCGCCGCCACCGCCGAGGCCCAATCCCGACTCTCGATCGAGGGCGCATCCTGGCTCCATCCCACGCCGCTCACCCACACGGGATCGCCGGCCCGCGTTCCCTCTGCTGCCAGCACCATCACGACGCATCCGTCGGCGCTTTGCGCCGCCTGCTCGCGCGTGAGCGGGTCGAACAACGGTCCATGGTCGGCGGCGTCGGCGAAGGACGCCCGCTCGTTCGACCGGGCATGTTCGCGGTTGCGCGAGGCAACGGCGGCACACTCCTGCTCCGCCCGACCGCTCTCGTGGAGGTAGCGGCGCATCTCCAGACCCGCCACGGCGAGCGCGCTCACGCCGAGCGGACGGTTCAGCACGGGGTCCATCGCGAAGCGTTCGAGCCGCCCGGGCGTGAGTAGATCGCTCGCCTTCGAGTGCGCCTCCACGGACACGATGTTCGCGACTCCGCTTCGGATCAGCATGACGCCGGTGGCGAGCGCGAACAGCCCGTCGCTGGCCACCGTGTGGACCGGTCGCTGCACCGCGCCCAGTTGGTCGGGGACGTATTCGTCGAAGATCGACGTGCCCTCTTCCAAATCCTCGGACGCGCAGACGAACGAGTCGATGTCGCGGCGCGGATCGACGCCCGCGTCCGCGTACGAGCGACGCGCCGCCTCGAACATCAGCTCCTTGTACGAGACCCCCTTCGTCGTCGGGGCGAACCCCGACCAGCCCGCCCCGACGATCCCTACCCGCGGCTCCACGGTCACGGTTCTACCATGCAGCCGTGAGCGACGTGGTATGGGCTCCGACGCCCCAGGTCATCGAGCATGCAAACGTCACGCGGTTCATGCGGGCGAACGGGATCGAGACCTACGAGGAGCTCGTCGAACGATCGACGGCCGACATCGCCTGGTTCTGGGACGCGGTCGTGCGCGACCTGGGAATCGAGTTCTTCAGTCCGTACCAGACCGTGCTCGACACATCGCGCGGCGTCGAGTGGGCCACGTGGTTCGGTGGTGGGCTGGTGAACCTGGCGCACCAATGCGTCGACGTCTGGGCCGCGCGAACGCCGAACGCGCGGGCGGTGATCGGGGAGAGGGAGGACGGCGAGTCGGAGGTCTGGACGTACGCCACGCTTCGGCGTGAGACGGACCGACTCGCACACGGCCTCCGCTCCCTGGGCATCGCACGCGGCGACGCGGTGGGGATCTTCCTGCCGATGGCGCCCGAGACGGTCGCGGCGGTGATGGCCTGCTCGAAGCTGGGCGCGGTCTGGGTGCCGATCTTCAGCGGCTTCGGACCCGACGCCGTTGCGACGCGTTTGGCAGACGCGGGCGCCAGGGTCCTGATCACGGCCGACGGGACTCTCCGGCGAGGCCGGGTCGTGCCGATGAAAGAGACCGCCGACGCGGCTGCCGACCAGGCCGGCTGCGTCGAGCGGATTCTCGTCTGGGACAGACTAGAGCGACAAGACGCCCCCTGGCATCCGTCGCGCGACGTTCGATGGGACGAGCTGCTCGGCGCCCACTCCGAGAGGTTCGACACCGAGCGTCTCGACCCGGAGCATCCGCTGTTCATCGGATACACGAGCGGCACGACCGGCACGCCGAAGGGCGCGCTTCACGTGCACGGCGGGTTCCTGGTGAAGATCGCGGAGGAGGTCGCCTACCAGGCCGACGTACACGAGGGCGACGTGCTGCACTGGGTCACCGACCTCGGCTGGATCATGGGCCCCTGGGAGATCGTCGGCGCCACGGCCTTGGGAGCCACCGTCTTGCTCGCCGAGGGTGCCCCGAACTTCCCCGGACCCGACCGGCTCTGGGCGTCGGTCGAGAAGCATCGCGTCACGACGCTCGGCGTCTCGCCCACGCTGATCCGCGCGCTGATCTCCGCCGGCGAGGAACCCGTGCGCGCCCACGACCTGTCGTCGCTGCGGATCCTCGCCTCGACCGGCGAGCCGTGGAACCCCGATCCGTACCTGTGGCTGTTCAGGGAGGTCGGCGGCGGACGGCTCCCGATCGTGAATCTGTCCGGCGGCACCGAGGTCGGCGCGTGCTTCCTGTCCCCGCTGCCGATCACGTCGCTGAAGCCGTGCACGCTGCGCGGACCGGCGCTCGGGATGGACGTCGACGTGTTCGGCCCCGATGGGAAGTCGGTGGCGGCGGGCGAGGTCGGAGAGCTCGTGTGCAGGCAACCGTGGCCGGCGATGACCCGTGGCGTCTGGGGAGACCCCGAGCGGTACCTCGACGCGTACTGGCGCCGCTGGCCGGGGGTGTGGGTCCACGGCGACTGGGCGAGCGTCGACGAGGACGGGTTCTGGTTCCTGCACGGGCGAAGTGACGACACGCTGTCGATCGCCGGAAAGCGGATCGGCCCCGCCGAGGTGGAGTCCGCGCTCGCGTCCCATCCCGCGGTCGCCGAGTCGGCGGCGGTCGGGGTGCCGCACGATGTGAAAGGTGAGGCGATCTGGTGCTTCGTCGTCCGACGACCGGGCGTCGAGGTGACGGCCGGCGATCTCGCCGGCGTCGTGGTCGACCACCTCGGGGCGTCGTTCCGGCCGTCGCGGGTGGTCTTCGTCGATGAGCTGCCGAGGACCCGCAGCGCGAAGATCGTCCGTCGAGCGATCCGGGCGGTGGCCTCCGGCGAGGATCCGGGAGACCTTTCGAGCGTCGAGAACCCCGGCGCGATCGACGCCATCCGGGGATCGCTCGGCGAGGCCGAGGCTCCCTGATGGGCCCGCCGGTCCGCGTCCTACACTGGCCGGCGTGCGGGTCGCCGTG
>JALYLM010000181.1 GCA_030774235.1 Actinomycetota bacterium | reverse complement strand
GCCGTTCGTGTTGCACCAGTGCGAGAACGGCGCGGTGTTCGCGCCCGCTCGGCCGAGGGCATCGGCAACGGGCTTCCCCGGAGCGCCGACCGCACCGGTCGAGGCGAACGCCCCGATCAGAACTGCGGCGGCCGCTATGGCCACGATCCGTCTCATGCCACCCCTCCCTTTCCACTCTCTCGACAACACCTGTGAGGGAAATCCTCTCCCCTTCACGGTGTGAAGCGCAAGGCCCACTCGCGGGTCGAAGCCAGTCGAGCTCAGACCGGGAGCTCGACGTCTTGGAACCGCATGACGTCGACCCATGCGTCGCCCTCGGTCCGGAGCTCGGCCTCGATCCGTAGCGCGACTTCGCGAACCCTCTCGAGGCTTGCCGCTCGCTGCAGGCGCTCGCGCAATTCGTCGAGGCGACGAGCCATCAGGCGGAAGCGCTCCGCGTGCCGCGCGTGCTGCTCCAGGCCGGCGATCCCGGTGAGCGCGCCGGCGAAGGCCGGAAGCGCGACGGAAAGGATCACCACGACGTTCGACATGGTCCCGTGCACCCGTTCGGACGCATGCAGCACCGCAGCCACGATCGTGGCGGCGAACAGGATCGCGCTCGCCACCGTGAGGACCCCGAACGCCGTCGCATGGGTCCTGCCGCGGCGCCGGTAGTACGCGACCTGCGGATCCACCCAAGCCCGGCACAACAGGTCCTTCACCCGTTCGATCTCCCGGTCCGACCGATCGACGTGAGGCCGCGACCGCCAGACCTCTCGAAACACTCGCGTGAGCCACTCCTGGGTGTTGCCCCGGTGCGCTCCTTCAGGCCTCGGCTCGATCGCGTCCTCAGAACCGACGAAGGTGAGGAAGACGGCGGATCGCAACCGCTCGGCGAGGTATCGCGACGTGATCCAGCGGCCGTGGAGGCGGCGGCGGACGAGCAGCCACAGGACGAGCGCCGCCGCCATCAGCGCGACCTCGAGGAAGGCAAATGCCCGCGCGATCTCCTCGTCGCGGGACACGATGGAGACGGCCACGGCCAGGATCGCGAGCGCCGACATGAGGAACATCAGCCGGCTGATCGACAGGAATCGGACGCGATACCGCTCCGCAACGGCGTCCGCCCGGCGGAACGGAAGCTCGATCCACGCCCTGCACCGTTGCAGGACGCGGCCCTCCTCGCCGGATGTTTCGACCGACGACGGAAGCGGCCCCGTCCCGCCTCGCGACGTCGCCGGAACGTCGACGCGGTTGTACCGGTCCACCTCTTGGAACAGGCCGGACGGAGCACGCATCCGCTCCTCCCGGACGTCGAACGGAGGTCGTGCGTCGATCACGAAGACCGGCATCTCCCGTCGCCGGGCCGATTCGATGATGTCTCTCGTCCCGCCCGGGCCTCGGGAAGGCTGCCCATCCCAGATCGCGATGAGCAGGTCGCAGCTGTCCACCACGTACTCGCCGGCCTGCCGGTACGAATCGAGTCGGTCGGAGCCACCGACGACCCAGACTCGGTCGGCCCGCTCGAGCAGGGCGCCGAAACGCCGGCGCGAGTCCTCGGAGCCGAAGTCGTGCTCGTAGTCCTGGCGCGGAAGGGGCAGCGGAACCTCGAGGATCGCGGACGGTAGCCGCATGACGCGTTCGGCCACGATCCGGTCGGCACCCTCGCCGAGAGGAGACACGGCCTCGTACAGGACCGAGGTGGTCGCGGTGGACGGGATCATCCGTTGTAAGCGCGCGAGGATCTCATCCACCCGTGCGGAGATCCCGGGCTCGTCGCGAAGCACTCGGTGTCCGGTGACGCCGACGCGGATCCGCAGCGGCACGCGTCCCGCCGACCCCTCCATCGCCGGGCCAGCATACGCGGGAAGAATTCCGCGTTGCTCGTGAGGCCGAGGAACGCCACTCACGTTGCGCCCACTGGGATCGAGGCGTACCTTCCGGGGCCATGGCTGCCGCGACCGCAGTCCCCGAGAACGCCGACGCTTCGAGCCGTCGCGGCGAATCGACCTACGACAACCTCAGCCGAGTGATCGCTCTCCTCGACATGGCGCAGGACAAGAAGGAATGGATGAAGGACCGATGGCTGGACCAGGTTCGTTGGTTCGACAAGAAAGCGGCGCAAGCGAACCGCCGGCACAGCTATCTGCGCGTCATCGCGATCACCGGCGGCGTGTTGGTCCCGGGGCTCGTGTCGGTCAATCCCGCCCGTGACTCCTTCTGGTTCGATTGGGTCCGGCCCCTCGCGTTCGTCGTGAG
>JALYLM010000180.1 GCA_030774235.1 Actinomycetota bacterium | reverse complement strand
TGGGATCGGGAGAGGGGTTCACGGTCGCGGACGCCGTCCCCGGGACCCGGTACTTGCTCATGGCAGGGCAGCCGTACGGCGAGGTCGCCGTGTTCAACGGGCCGTACGTGGACTAGACCGCGTCGTTGTCGATATCCGAGGGACACCCAACCGAGTGCCACGTGTCCCTCGGTAACGTCGTGAGGTGTCTCGAGACGGCGTGGCGGGCGACCCGCACGGACCGGGGCGCGCGGGTCGAAAGCTCGGCCATCGACAACTCTGCGACGAGACGACCCCTGCCGATCACGACCAGCCAGTCGGCGGTGAGGCCACCTCGCTGATCAGGTGGCTCGAGAGCAACACCGTGCGACCCTCCGCGGCCAGCCTCCGGACCAGCTGCCGGAACCATCGGATACCTTCCGGATCGAGACCGTTGATCGGCTCGTCGAACAGCAGGATGCTCGGATCGCCCAGCAGCGCCGCGACAATGCCGAGCCGTTACGCCATCCCGGTCGAGAAGGTACCGACGCGCCGCCCGGCCACCGGCGTGACCCCGACCACATCGAGCACCACCCACGCGCGAGCGCTCGATCGCGTTGGCCTGCGCGAGCGCGAGTAGGCCGCGCTCTGCGCTCCTACCCGGATGGAACGTCTTGGCGTCCAGATGCGCGCCGACGTCGCGGATCGGCCGTGCGAGGTCGCGGTAGAGGCGGCCGCTCACAAGCGCCCGGCCTGCATCCGGTGCGTCGAGGCCCATGATCACGCGCATCTCGTCGACTTACCCGCGCCTTCGGTCCCAGGAGCCCAGTGACCCGGCCGGGGTAAACCTCGAAGCTAAGATCATCCACCGCCGATGTTTGGCGATAGCGCTTGGTGAGTCCTTCCACTTGGATCATTAAGTTCCTCTCGCGCGATGCGGCCGGTTCTCACGGTAGAGATCGCCCCGGGAGCTAGGAATCCGGCTGCCACCCGAATCTGACCCGGGGGATATCCCTCGGGGATCCGAGGTTCACGGGCCACGAGTAGCGGATCATGATCTCGCTGAGCCAGCCTGTTCGACGTCCGGCGTCGATGAGAGGAGATCGTCATGAGCAGTTCGCTCTTGGAAGCGGCGTTCGCACACCACGTTTGGGCAACCTCGCGAGTGATCGATGCGTGTCTCGACCTCAGCGTCGAAGAACTGGAGACCAGCGTCTTCGGCACGCGGGGGCCGATGCTCGAAACGCTTCGCCACGTCGTCCTCAGCGACGCGGAAGAGCTCTTCTTCCTGACCGGCAACGTCGCATTCGACATCGACGAAGAACATGTGTCGCTGGCCGAGGCTCGCGTCATCATGGAGCGCAACGGCTCCGGATGGGCCGACTACATCTCCCGGTCGCTCGACCCCGACGCGATGGTGCACGAGGTCGACAAGACCGACGGGTATCAACGGTGGGCTCCCGTCGGGTTCAGGCTCGCGCAGGCGCTGCACCACGGCACCGACCATCGCAGTCAGGTCTGCACAGCGCTCACGACGCTCGGTGTGGAGCCGCCGGAGATCGATGTCTATATCTTCGGGCTCGACACGGGACGGATCGTGGAGGAGATGCCCGACGCGTAGCGCACGTCGCCGCCTTTGGGGCATGCCCGGGGGTGCTGTGGCGAGCGTCGCGTCTCGTGGACGGGCCCGGCCCCGTCCGCGGGATCTCCACCTGCTCGACAGCGAGCCCGACGCCTCGCGACGAGACCAGGCGGATCGCGGACATCGTCCCGGTCGTGCTTGCCACTTCGGGAAATCCTTGCGCATTCATCACTCACCCCCAGCGGGTTGCTCAATCGGTGAGGCCCGGTCGGGCTCGAGGACATGCGTGAGCCGGCGGAGGACTTGCAGGGCATCCGTCTGCGGGACCTCTTCGAAGAACTCCGCGTCGACCTGCTCGACGACCGCGATCGCACGCGGAGCGAGGCGCGCACCCCGCCGAGTGACGCGCAGCTGCAGGGCGCGGGTGTCCGCGCGGTCGACCTCACGCTCGACCAAGCCCTTCCGTTCCAGACTGCGCAGCACCTGCGAGGTCATCTTGACGTCGGTGCCGGCGAACGAGGAGAGGGCGACCTGAGAGGGCCGCTGACCCTGCTGATTCAGCCACCAGGTGCAGGCCAGAAGCACGAACTGAACGTGGGTGAGATCGAGCGGAGCGAGCGCCTGGGAGATGCCACGCTGCCACCGCAGCGTCGCATGCCAGAGCAGGAATCCGGGGCTCTCGCTCGGGTGAAGCATCAGCGTCCGGCCCGCTCGACGAGCGCGGCCAGCACCTGCGGAAAGTCGGCGCTGATGTCGGGGCCGATCTGCGGCCCGAGAGTGTCGGCCTCTGGCCCAGTGATCTCCATTCGGTAGACGACCCGGATCCGGCCTCCGAGCTGTTCGATGCGATGGATCGTCCGTACCACCACATCTCCGAGGTGAGCCTCGTCGACGAACTGCTTCGGCTCCACGGCCTCCGCGATCCGCAGCTCGATCGGCTCTTGCCCATGCGGGGTCATCGTGATCGTGCTCCCGGCGGCGAACGGCCCGGACAGCTCGGCCCGCTCGAGATCGGCGTTCCACTCTGGCCACCGCCCAACATCGGCCCAGAATCCCCAGATAGCCGCCGGCGCCGCTGTCGTCTCGATGCTGTGCTCGGTGGTCCACATGGCGAGCCTCCTTATCAGATAGTCTCTACGCAGATAATCTGCGTGGAGACTATCGAAGGCTCGCTGCCCCTGTCAACCCTTTCTTTGGTCTGGACCCCGGCGGTCCCATCGGGGTCGCGAGAGGAGTTCCTGGCCCAGGCGTTCCGTGCCAGATCTCACCCGCGAACTCGTCGCCGATAAAGAAGCGCGTTGAGCAGCTTTGGTTGTAGAAATTACAAGCCGCGCGATCCTGGGTACACATTGTTCGCCGGCCGCAACGACTCGGGTGGTTGGGCATGTCAGATGACCGAGTAGAGGCGCCACTCGCCCGGGACTCCCTTCAGCTCGTGCAAGCCCCGGTCCTGGAACTCGATCCCCGATCCCGCCACCAGATCCTTCACCGTCTGCGAAACGAGGGTCTCGGCTGCCCCGGCCTTCGACGCGACCCTAGCGCCGATGTGGACGGCGATGCCCCGGAGCTTGTCCCCGACGACGTCACACTCGCCCGTGTGCAGGCCGATGCGGAGGTCCACACCGATCTCGTGCACGGACTCGAGCACCGCCCGGGCGCAGTTGATGGCCGAGGTCGGCGAGTCGAAGGATGTGAGGAAGCCGTCGCCGGCGGTGTCGATCTCGCGGCCGCCGAACCGGCGCAGCTCAGCGCGTACCCGGGCGTTGTGCCTCTCGAGGAGATCGGCCCACGCCCGGTCGCCGAGCGCTCGAGCTCGCTGCGTGGAGCCGACGATGTCGGTGAACATGACCGTGGCCACGACACGGGTCAAATCGGCTCCGCCCCGACGGCCGGTGAGGAACTCCTCTACCTCATCGACGATCCCGTCGGTGTCGCCTGCCCACAACAGGAAGTCGTCTCCGGGTAGCTCCACCCATCGTGCCCCCGGGATCCGGTCCGCGAGGTGACGACCGTGCTCCACTTCGTTGATGCGGTCACCGATCCGGTGCATCACGAGCGTTGGGACGGCGATCTGAGGCAGGAGAGGGCGCACATCGACCGCCTTCGTCATCTCCCCCAGCAGAAGAACGGCACGAGGACTCGCGCCGAGACGCATGAGGGTCGCGGACCACTGCAGGAACGCCTGGTCGCCGGCCATCGACGGCGCGATCGTCTCCATCCGCGCCGTTGTCCCCCAACCATCCCTCACGGACTTTCGGAAGTCGGCGAATTCTTCGTCCGTCCAACCCCACGGATAGTCGTCGCTCCAGCTTGCCTTGGCGTAGGTCCCGCACAGGATCAAGCCAACAACCCGGTCGGGATGAGCGACCGCTACGGCGATGCACGGAGGCCCTGAATCGGCGTTCCCGAACAGTGTCGCGCGCTCGCTCTCGGCGGCGTCGAGCACCGACAACAGATCGTCCACGCGATCCTCCAGGGTCGGGATCTCCGTGAGTCGATCGGAGAGGCCGAGGCCGCGAGGGTCCATGATGATCAGTCGGCAGAAGCCCGCGAATCGGGTGAGGAAGCGGTGCACCCTCGGCTCGTCCCAGAGGACTTCGAGGTGCGACACGGAGCCCGGTACGAGCAGCAGGTCTGGGCCGGAGGCTCCGACGACCTGGTAGGCGAGGGCGGTGCCGTCGTTCCACGCATACGAGGTCTGTGGCCGATTCACCGCCGAATCGTGAGCCGCCGCGTGGGCCGGCGCAAGGGCGCGACGCCGCCTGACTTGACCAAACTTCAGCAGGGGTGACCTATGGGGAGGAGATGTGGAGTCCGCCGGACTCCACGCTCTCTCCCCGATCTCTCCACGCGGAGGCGGACGGGAATCGAACCCGCCTGGGAGCTTGCGCCCCCACCACGGTGTTGAAGACCGCGGGGCCCACCAGGAACCCTGACGCCTCCGGTCGCAGCCTACCGGCGCGAGCCGAC
>JALYLM010000179.1 GCA_030774235.1 Actinomycetota bacterium | reverse complement strand
GCGGAGCGCGCGCGCAGATTCACGGAAATCCGGCAGGTAGCAGGCTTCGAACAACGCGTCTCCGGCGTGCGTCGCAAAGCCCCCCCAGACGTCGGGTCGAAGCATCGGCACGACCATGGCGCCGTAGCCGCCGCTCGATTTTCCCTGGATGCCCCGGTGCTCGCGATCCGCCTTCGTTCGGTACCGCCTGTCCACGAACGTCACGACCTCGTCGCACAGATACGTGAGGTAGTTGCCGGTGCCGGGCGAGTCGAGGAACTGGCTACCGCCGAGCGAGGTCCAGCAATCCACCCACACCACGATCACGGGCGGCGCGTCGCCTCGAGCGAACAGGTCGTCCGCGAGCTCGGGGAAGTTCCGGCGAAACGGCGTCCGGTTCCTCCACATGCCGAGCTGACCGGTCAGCCCCTGGATCACGTAGACGGACGGGAACCGGGCGGCCGGATCGTCCTCGTAGCCGGGCGGCAGATACACCCACAGCGGCCGCAGGTGCGGATCGCCGAGCGGGTTCCCGCGCAGCGCTTGGCTCTCGAGCGTGTGTTCCTCGAAGCGTCCGGCCAGATCGAACGACCACGGCTCCAAAGGTTGCCTCCTTCGGATCCACTCGATGTCGGAAACGATGGGCTCGCGCGCCAGGCTACACTCCGGTCGACGCCGATCGTGGGGTCGGCTCCCGCCGCGTGTCCGGAGGAACCATGAACGACGCCGCGACGCGACGCCACGACCTGGACGGGTCCGCATACCCACCCGCGCGTCTCGGGATGCGCGGGAGTCACGCCGGTTCGTTCGATGCGGGCCACGCGATCCGCGACGGCAAGCGGTTCGAGATCGATGGCCTTCCCGTCGAGGATTCGGTCGACCTCGTCGTCGTAGGGGCCGGCATCAGCGGGCTCGCGGCCGCGTGGTTCTTTCGACAACGCCGCCCCGACGCGACGATCCTGCTCTTGGACAACCACGACGATTTCGGCGGCCATGCGAAGAGGAACGAGGTTCGTGTCGAGGACCGTTTGCTCATCGGCTACGGCGGGAGCGAAGCGCTTCAGTCGCCGAACGCGCTGTACAGCGACGTCGCGAAGGGGCTCATCCGTTCCCTCGGGGTCGACGCGCGGCGATTCGAGACTGCCTTCGACCGTGACCTCTATCCCTCTCTCGGCTTGTCTCGTGGGGTCTTCTTCACGCGGGAGGCGTTCGGCGCCGACGTGCTCGTGACCGGCGACCCGATGCGCATGGTCGCGGACGACATCCCCGCGGATCGGATGAACGAACGACCGGCGCGGGAGTTCATCGGGGACTTCCCGGTGTCCTCGACGGCGAAAGCGGCGCTCGTCGAGCTGTTCACGTCGAACCGCGATCCCCTCGAAGGTCTCTCGACGCACGACCAGGTCGCGCTTCTCCGCTCGACGAGCTATCGAGAATACATCCAGAAGTTGTGGGGACTCGACGACGAGGCCGCGAACACGTTCCAGGGACGTTCGCACGACTTCTTCGCCTTGGGGATCGACCGCGTGTCGGCGCTGGAGGCTCGCGAGACCGGCTACCCGGGGTTCGCGGGACTCGACCTTCCGCCGGATCCCGTGGCGGCCGCAGAGATGGACGAGCCGTACATCTATCACTTCCCCGACGGCAACGCGTCGCTCGCGCGACTCATGGTTCGCTCCCTGATTCCTCGCGTGGCGCCGGGGACCACGATGGAGGACATCGTGACCGCGCCCTTCGACTACGGAACGCTCGACGACCCGGCGTGGAAGACGCGGCTGCGGCTGGAGAGCACCGCGGTCCACGTCCGCAACAGCGACGGGGGAGTGGACCTCGGCTACGTGCGCGCAGGGCAACTGTATCGCGTGCGCGCCGCACGGTGCGTGCTTGCCTCGTACAACATGATGATCCCCGACATCATGCCGGAGCTGCCGCCGGTCCAGCGCAGGGCTCTGTGGAGCAACGTGAAGGCTCCCCTCGCCTACGTGAAGGTCGCCGTCCGGGACTGGCACCCCTGGGTCCGGCTCGGCGTGCACGAGATCACGAACCCCATGGGATTCTTCTCACGGGTCAAGCTGGACTACCCCGTCAGCCTCGGGACGTACCGGTGCCCTCGCTCACCCGATGAGCCGATGCTGCTTCACCTCGTTCACGTGCCGGAACAGCAGGGCCGCGGAACCGCCCGCGAGCGGTTCCGCATGGGCCGCACGAAGCTGTACGACACGACCTTCGAGGACTTCGAGGCGCGGATCCGCGACGAACTTACGCGGATGCTCGGTCCGGGAGGATTCGACGCCGACCGCGACATCGCGGGGGTCATCGTGAACCGATGGGGTCACGGCTATTCGTACTCCGGCGACCCTCTGCTCGACGGGTCCCCGGAACCGG
>JALYLM010000178.1 GCA_030774235.1 Actinomycetota bacterium | reverse complement strand
CCTTCCCGAGGCTGGAGCGGAACTCATCGGCTCCGTTCGCGATCATCACGCCCGCCCGCGCGAACTTGTTCTCGACCACCTGTTCCATGAGGTCGAGCATCCCCGCCACCTCGGCCAGGCCCGCCTTGACGTCGGCCGTGTCCCCGAACCGTTGCACGAGCGAATAGAGGAACAGGACGATCGGTAGGGCGCTCGAGTAGGGAACGACCACGACACCCCGCGCGTATGCCTCTGCGTGGGCGCGCCGCAACACGACGTAGGCGGCGTCGGGCACCGCGGCCACCGCGACCGGCGCCGTCACCGCCGGATCCAGGTACTGGGCGACTTCGCGCGCGCGGTTCGCGACCGCCCGCTCGACCGCTCTGGCGCAGACATCGCGCTCGAGGGGATCAGAGGCCGCCTCGAGCGCCTCGAGCTCCGCGAGCGCCGTCCATTTCGAGTCGATCGGCAATCGCCTGCCGTCGGGCAGGAGCAACCCGAATTCCACGACCTTTCCCCCCACGCGGAAGTCGGTGACGAGCAGGCCGGGCGGAAGCTCGGAGAGGTGCTCGCGCAGGACGTTCTCGCCGGCGCGACCTTTCGACGCGCCGCCGGCGAGGACGGTGGCGAGCCGCCGGATCACCTCCCGGTGCTCGACGTCGGCCGCTCCCCGCTCTTGTTCACGGATCCGCAGCTCTTCGAGCGTCCGGCGGGCACCGTCGATCCCGGCACGCAGCTCCTCGGCCCTCAGGTCGCGCCCGGCCGCGGCGTCGGCCAGCCGACGCATCTCGGCGGCCTGGACGTCGAGCCGCCCCTCGAGGCCCAGCGTCGTGCGTGCGTCGTTCGCGTACGGCCGCCACCTGGACATCAACGCCGCGACGGCGGCCCCCGCGGCCACGCCGAGCGCAAGCGCCACGATCGCGATGCCTGCCTGATGCATGCGTCCTCCTGGGGAAGTCGGTCTCCCGACCCTAGTCTCGAGGTCCGACACGGGACGCGGGACCCTCCCATCCGCCACGATGTCCGATATGCAGACGGCACACCCGGTCTCGATCCCCCCGCCGCTCCCCCGCAGGCGGCGCGGGCGCCAGCTGCTCGGCGCGGTCGTGGGCGTGTCGATCCTCGTCGCCGTCGCAGCCGCCGGAACGGCTGTGCGGGCCCATCGCACACCGGACCCGGCACCCGTGGCGATCGACCCACAAACCGTCAGGGGGCTCAGGCTCCAGTGGACCGCCGCCGTGGGCCCGGGTCCGGCGTTCCCGACCGCATCCGGCGATACCGTGTACGTCGCCACGGGGACGTCGCTGACGGCCTATCCGGCGACATGCAGCAGAACGAACGGTGAGTGCGAGGCGCGCTGGACGGACCCTGTGCCCGACGGAGCCCTGGGCGCCCCGGTCGCCCAGCTGGGCGCCGTGTACACCGCATCTTCCGCAGGCAAGCTCTACGTGTTCCCGGCGCAGTGCGCGAAGCCGTCGTGCCCGCCGCTGTGGATCGGCAAGGCCCATCGGCGACCGCTGTCCGCCCCGGGTGTGAACTCGGACTACGCTTATGTCGCGTCGGACCGCCTCTACGCCTTCCCGGCGCAGTGCGGCGCGAGGGGCGAAGAGTGCCCGCCCGCATGGACGGCCGACCTGCCCGGGCCGGCAGCGGCCGCGCCGCCCGCGTCCGGCGGCGGCCTGGTCCTCGTGGCCACCCGTGGGCGAGAAGGGAGCGTCGTTGCATTCCCCGCCGCGTGCAGCCAGCGTTGTCAGCCCGTGTGGATCGGCGCGACGGGGGGCCCCGCGACCGGCGTGACGATCTCCGGCAGGACCGCGTACACGGTGGCCCGCGGCCGCCTCCTCGCGTTCCCGCTCTCCTGCAGAGGGAAGTGTGAGCCGGCGTGGACCGGTCCGTTCGTCCTGGGCGGGCCGCTCGTCCAGGCCGGGGCGGCGGGGCGGCCGGCGGTCGGTGACGGTCGGGTGTACGTCGGCGACCTCGAAGGGCGCCTGTGGATCTTTCCACTCACGTGCCGGACGGCGTCGTGCGCCGCACTCGGGCGCGTCGCGATCGGGGGCGCGCCGCTCACGACGCCGGTGGTCGGCGACGGGATGGTGTTCGTGATCTCGTCCGCCGGCCTCGTGACGGCGGTCCAGGACGGGTGCCGCATCGGGACCGAGGGCTGCGCGCCCGCCTGGTCGGACGTGCTCTCGACGTCGGCCGGCTCCTCGCCGGCGGCGACGTCCATCGCGCTCTACGTCGCCGATGACCTCGGCACGCTCTATGCCTATGGGCTGCACCAGGCCTCCTAGCTCGCCGACGCGGAGAGCGCACCGGATAGGCTGCGACCGATGGCGGAGCCGGTCTACGACCCCGAACGTCTGCGCGCGATCAAGCGACGTGAAGACTCGGCGTTCGTCGAGGCGCGGCCCCGCTCGCTGGCACTGTGGCGTCGCGCGGCCTCCTCGATGCCCAACGGCGTGCCGATGTCGTGGCTGCGCACATCCGTGGACCATCCCCCACTGTTCGTCTCCGACGGGCGAGGCGCCCGCTTCCGTGACGTGGACGGTCACGAGTACAGCGACTTCAACATCGCCGACATGTCGATGTTCGGCGGCTACGGGCCGGCGCCGGTCGTTGACGCAGTGGCGAGCCGAGTCGCCCGCGGCGCCCAGTTCCTGCTTCCGAACGAAGACGGCGTCTGGGTTGCGGAGGAGCTGGCGCGCCGGTATGCGCTCCCGAAGTGGCAGTTCACGCTGTCGGCGACCCACGCGAACACCGAGGCGATCCGCGTCGCTCGCGTGCTGACCGGGCGGGACAAGGTCCTCGTGTTCGACGGCCACTACCACGGGCACTTCGACGAGTCGCTCGTCGCGCTCGACGAGCACGGCGAGCTGGTTCCGGAGGAGGCCGGTCTGCCGCGCGACGTCACGGCCAAGACGCGGGTGATCGGGTTCAACGACGTCGAGGCGCTCGGAACGGCGTTGGAGCCTCGGGACGTCGCGATCGTCCTGACCGAGCCCGCGTTCACGAACAACGTCGGTCTCCTCCTCCCCTTGCCGGGATTCCACGACGAGCTCCGCCGCCGCACCCGCGAGACCGGGACGGTCCTCGCGTTCGACGAGACCCACACCCAGGTCGTCGGCCGCGGCGGGCTGACCCGCGTGTGGTCGCTCGAGCCCGACGTCGTCACGATCGGCAAGTCGATCGCGAGCGGCGTGCCGCTCGGCGCCTACGGGATGACCGAGCAGGTGGCCGATGTCCTCGATCGACCTGCCGGACGCGACGACGAGAAGGGCACGGTGGCGACCGGCGGCACGTTGTTCGGCAACCCGCTGTCCATGACCGCGGCTCGCGCCACGATGGCAGACGTGCTGACGGACGACGCGTACGGGCGGACGAACAGGCTCGGCATCCGCCTCGCCGACGGTCTCGACGCGATCGTCCGCGGCGCCGGATTCCCGTGGTGGGTGCACCGGTTCTGGCCGCGATCCGGCCTGTCGTTCGCGCCCGCACTGCCGCGCGACGCTCGCGAGGCCCGGTCGTCGTTCGACGTGCCGCTCCGCCGCGCGATGCGCGTGTACCTGGCGAACCGCGGGGTCTGGGACGCGATCGTGGGCGCCGGTCCAACCTGCTCCGTCCCGGCCACCGAGGACGACGTAGATCGCTACCTGGGAGCCTTCGGCGAGCTCGTCTCCGAGCTCACGGCCTGAGGTCGACGGGCTCCCCAGCCTTCCACACGGCCCGGGGGCGCGTGACCGAGACGATGTCCTCGGCCGGGTTCTCGTCGAACAGGACGAGGTCGGCGATCCTTCCGGCTTCGATCGTGCCGACGTCCTCGAGCCGCAAGAGCTCGGCGCCGTTCGCCGTCGCCGCCCGCATGGCGGCGAGCGGGGTCATGCCCCACTCGACCATGTAGACGAGCTCCTGGGGGGCGTTGCCGTGAGGGTTGAAGGGCGTGCCGGCGTCGGTGCCGCAGACGTGCCTCACGCCGCCACGGACGGCCCGTCGGTGTGAGTCGCGAGAAGCGTCCTCCATCGCGGCGGCCTTCTCGACGGCGTAGGCGGCGACGACATCGGCGTGATCGATGATGCCTCGGATCGCGCAGATCGTCGGCGACCGAAAGGTTCCGCGCGCCTTCATCTCGCGAACCACCTCGGCGGTCGCGTGATTGCAGTGCTCGACCGAATCAACGCCGGCGCGGACGGCGTTCAGGATGCCTTCGGTGCCGATCGCGTGCGCCGCCACGCCGCGACCCCAACGATGAGCTTCGTCGACCGCGGCGGCGAGCTCCTCCGGCGTGTAGGCGCTGAAGGTCGCGCCGATCCCGGGGGTCAGGACGCCGCCGGTCGCGATCACCTTGATCGCCCGAGCGCCCGCTCGGATCTCCTCACGGACCGCCGCCCGCACCGCGTCGGCGCCGTCGACCTGCCGCGCGAACGCGATGTTGTGACCATGGCCCCCCGTGACCGTGAGGGCTCGGCCGGCGGCGAGGACGCGCGCGCCCGGCACCATGCCCGCGTCGATCGCGGCGCCGACCTCGGCGCTGACCGCGTCGATGCCGCCGAGGTCTCGGACCGTGGTGACGCCGCGTTCCAGGTGGCGTCGAGCGTTGCGCGCGGCCTTCAGCGCGCCCATCGTCGGCGTGA
The DNA here is from genome assembly GCA_030774235.1 of Actinomycetota bacterium. Lineage (GTDB taxonomy): Bacteria > Actinomycetota > UBA4738 > UBA4738 > HRBIN12 > JALYLM01. The sequence continues at coordinate 2 of JALYLM010000178.1, read as the reverse complement.
GC
>JALYLM010000177.1 GCA_030774235.1 Actinomycetota bacterium | reverse complement strand
CGGTGCAGTTCGAACACGACGTCAGTTCGCGATAGCGGTCCTGCCCGGGCAGCCACGCCTCGATGTCGTACTTCTTCGCGGCGCTTCCGCCGAGGTCGCCGGCCGCGATGTTCACGACCCGGTAGGGGATCTCGAGGTTCGAGATGATCTCCTCTTCGATCGACAGCAGCAGCTCGTGCTCGTCCCATGACGTCTCGGGCAGGCAGAACGAGAACATCTCGACCTTGTCGAACTGGTGGAGACGGAACATCCCGCCCATGTCCTTGCCGTACGTGCCGGCCTCCCGTCGGAAGCACGTGGAGTACCCGGCGTAATGCAGCGGCAGGTCGGCGTGGTCCACGATCTCGCCCATGTGAAACGCCGCGAGCGGCACCTCCGACGTGCCGACCAGATACAGCTCGTCCTCGGTGGTCACGTACAGCTGGGCCTCGTCGGCGGGGAGGAAACCCGTGCCGTACATGGCCTCGTCGCGCACGAGCACCGGCGGGATCACCGGCGTGAAGCCGCATCCGGCGAGCACGTCCATCGCGTGGCGCATGAGGGCGAACTGCACGAACACGATGTCGCCGAGCAGATACACGAACCGCGAGCCGGAGGTGCGAGCGGCGCGCTCCGTGTCGAGGACCCCGAGGAGCTCGCCCAGCGCCGCATGGTCTCGCGCCTGGAACCCGAACGCCACCGGCTCGCCGCGGCGGCGGACCTCCACCGCGTCCTCGTCGGTGAAGCCGTCCGGTGAGCTCTCGTGGGGCACGTTCGGCGTGGAGGCGAGCAGGTTCGCGAGCACGCGCTCGGCCTCGGCCAGCTGGGGTTCGAGCTCCTTCAGCTCGGCGCTGACCTTCCCCACCTCCGCGATCAGCGCCTGTTTCTCGTCGCCCTGGGCGGCACCGATCCCTTTCGAGAGGAGGTTCTGGCGCGCCCGGAGCTCCTCGACGCGCGTCGTCAGCTCTCGTCGGCGCTCATCGGCCGCCAGCAGCGAATCCACGGCGCCGGCGAGGTTCCGCCGGGCGAGCCCCGCGCGGAACGGCTCGGGGTTCTCGCGGATCGCCCGGATGTCGAGCATCTACGGGACCTTCACCTGCTCCGTCTTGTCCGATTGCCCGGCCCCCTGGGTCGCGGTGGAGGGATGCGGGCCGGCCTTGTCCGAGGACGCGCCGGCGCCCGCCGTGGCGTCCATGATGCTCTGCCCGTGGAAGACGGCTCCCTCCTCGACCACGAGCGCCTTGGACGTGATGTTGCCGTCCACGCGGCCTCCGCGGGCGAGGTGCGCCTTTCCTTTCACCACGACGTTGCCCTTGAAACGTCCCGCGACACTGACGTTCTGCGCCCGTACGTCGGCCTCGACCTGGCTCTGTGGGGAGAGGGTCACATCGCCGTCGGCGTTGATCTGACCCTTCACCTGGCCGTCGATCCGCAAACTCCCCGCAGAGACCACGTTGCCTTCGAGCCGCGCGCCGACTCCGACGATCGTGACCTCACCGCTGTCCGTAGCCATCTTCGCTCCCTCCGGTCGCTCGGGGATCTCCACGCTCTTGTCGTGCGCAACCTCCGCGTCCTCGCGTTTCCAGATCATCGCGCCTCCACCTTCTGCTCGGGCATGGTCTTCGAGGAGGCCATCGCCTGCCGGATCGCCTCACCTTCCTCCAGCGAGAGGTTGTAGGTGCTGCGGCCGTCGGCAACCGGCTTGGCATACACCCGCGTCTCCTGCCGTCCGTTGATCGACGTCAGGACCACTCCGGTGCCGCGCTCGTCCAGCAGGGCGCACGAGAAGGACAGGCGCCCTCCGACGTCCTCGAACGCGTCGTAGCGGAAAAGCGCGACCCGGCGAACGCTCGAGTCGATCGAGGCCTGCTGACCGCGGTCGGTCGTGGCGAGGGATCGAACCGCCTGCTCGAGGCGGGCGATCTGGGCCGCATGCCCTTCGAAGACCGCCGCAAGGCCCTCATCGAGCCCGACCGGCTCCCCCTCGTTCGGGGCGCGGATCCGGGGGGCGCGAGCGTCGGCGATCGTGAACCCGATCGCGAGCACCGAGAGGCCGACCGCGATCAAGGCCATCAGAGAGAGCGTGCTCTGGGAGAAGGTCATCGCACCGTTCCCTCGGGCCCGAAAGGCCCATCTACCTGCAGTTGTCGCGCGGGAAGCGAAGTATACGATGGGGCCGCCATGAGGGTTCTGTATTTCGACTGCGCCTCCGGGATCTCGGGGGACATGGCCCTCGGCGCGTTGATCGATGCCGGCGCCGACCCCGATGCCGTGCGAGAGCGCCTGGAGCTGCTGCCGATCGAGCCGTTCGACGTCGACTTCGAGCACGTCGAAACGCAGGGGATCCATGCGACGAAGGTGACAGTGCGCGCCGCCGCCACGGGGGTCATCCGCACGTACGCGAACATCCGCTCGCTGCTGGACGAAGCGAAGCTTCCCGCCGACGCGTTGGCGCTCGCCCAGCGCATCTTCCGCCGCCTGGCCGAGGCCGAGGCGCGCGTGCACCGGCGCGACGTCGAGCAGGTGACGTTCCACGAGGCCGGCGCGGTGGACTCGATCGTCGACATCACCGGCACGGCCGTCGCGCTCTCGATGCTCGGCGTCGAGCGAGTCTTCTCGTCCGCCGTGCCGACGGGCATGGGCATGGTGAAGACGGAGCACGGTGTGATGCCGATCCCCACGCCGGTGGTGATCGAGCTGCTTCGCGGCGCTCCCATGTACTCGCGAGGGGTCCAGGTGGAGCTCGTGACACCTGCGGGCGCCGCGATCTTGGCCGCGACGGTCGAGGGCTTCGGAGAGCTTCCGCCGATCCGGCTCGAGGCAGCCGGATACGGCGCCGGGGCGCTGCGCGCAGACTTCCCGAACCTGCTCCGCGTGCTGGTCGGCGACGAGGATCCCTCCGCGCGCGGCGATCGGCGACGGCCCGACGCCGGCGGCGAGCTGGTGCTGGAGACGAACGTGGACGACCTGAACCCCGAGCTGTACGGGTACGTCCTCGAGCGCCTCTTCGACGCCGGGGCTCAAGATGCATGGCTCACGCCGATCGTGATGAAGAACGGGAGGGCGGCCGTGACGATCTCGGTGCTCTGCTCGCCGCAACGCCAGGACGCCATCCGTGAGGTGCTCTTCCGCGAGACGGGAACGCTGGGTGTGCGATCGGCCGCCGTCGACAAACAGGCGCTCGAGCGCGAATGGATCGAGGTGACGACCCGCTACGGAGGTGTCCGCGTGAAGGTCGGCATGCTCGACGGCCGCCCGGTCACCGTGGCTCCCGAGATCGAGGACTGTGCGCGGGTCGCGCGCGAGGCCCGCGTTCCCGCCCGCGACATCTACGAGGAGGCCACGCGCCTGGCTCGCGACGCGCTCCGCGACGATGAGTCCTGAGTGCGCGAACGCCGCCCCGTCGCCGCGCTCACCGGCGCGGCGAAGTAGCGACGGCGCTCAGCCTTCGGGTCCTGTTCAGTTCCTCCACCCGGCGCCGGCGGCGATCAGGAATGCCGCAACCGCACCGAGGGAGAGCAGCAGACGGCGGAGCCGCTCCATGCTCTGGTCCTTTCCTTCGCAGGTTCCCTGTGGACGTATTTCGGTCAAACACCGTGGGCCCTTTAGGGGGTCCCCCGGAATCCCCAGTTCAAGGTAGGGAGGCCGGTTGCGGCTGATCCTGCTCAGCGTGGCCGCCGCCATCGGGATCGGGCTCCTTGCTGGAGGCACGCTCCGAGATTTCCCCTCGGTGAGGCTCCGCCTCGCGCCGCTGGCCATCGCCGGCGTCCTCCTGCAGTTCGTGCCGGCGTCCGGCGACCTCGGCTTCGCGGTGCTCCTCCTGTCCTTCGCCCTGCTGCTCGGGTTCGCCGTCGTCAACCTGCGTTCGCCGGGATTCGTCCTCATCACCACGGGCCTCGTTCTGAACGCGCTGGTCATCGCCGTCAACCATGGGATGCCCGTCACCCGCGAAGCCCTCGTCAGGTCCAACCAGGCAGGGACGCTGCCCGATCTCGTCCGCAACGGTGGAGAGAAGCATCATCTCGCCGATACTCGAACGGTGCTGCTGCCGCTGGCCGATGTGATCGCTCTCGGGCGACCGATCGATCAGGCCCTGAGCCTGGGTGACGTGTGCGTGCACCTGGGGATCGGATGGTTCATCGTGGTCGCGATGCGGCCCCGCCGATACGTTCCGTCGCCCGCACTCGAGCGGGCCGGCTCGGGAGGCGCCGCGTGAGGACCCTGCTGCGCCGGCCGACCGCACGGCCGAAGAGCCCGACGCCGGCTCACCGGATCGTGGGCTGGCTCCAGATCCTGGTCGCGATCCCGGTCGTCGCGTGGCTCGTGTGGGGCCTGATCGAAGCACCGGCGAACGAGCTTCGCTGGACCGCCCTGTTCTTCGCTCTGTGCATCGCCGTCGTCGAGCTGATCCCGATCCCCGCGTGGCAGACGGTCGAGCTCTCGCTCAGCTTCCCGATCATGATCGCGGTCGCCATGCTGTACTCGCCGCAGGTCGCCGGCGCCATCGCCTGGATCGGCGCATGCGACCTGCGCGAGTTCAGGCGCGAGATCCCGGTGATGCGCGGCGTCTGGAATCGCTCGCAGATGGCCCTGTCCGTCGTCGCCGGCAGCTGGGCCTTCCACCTCTTCGCCTCGGCCGCGGACGCGTGGGTCCGCCTCGTGTCGGGCGCGCTCGCGGCGGCGCTCGTCGCGTACGCGATCAACACCCTCCTCGTCGCGCTGCACGCGGCGTTGGAGCACGACCTGACCGTGCGCGAGGTCGTCGTGAAGATGCATGGGTCCCGGCCGTTCGAGTTCCTCCTCTCCTATCTGGGGCTGGCGCTGCTCGGCGCCGTGATCGCCCGATTCTTCCTGTCCGAAGGTGCGTGGTCGGTCGTCGTCTTCCTGGCGCCGCTCGTCTTCGCGCGACAGATGTACTTTCAGAGCCGGCTGCTCGCGGACCGGCTCGCGGACCAGAACGAGCTGCTGGCCGAGCAGGCCACCCGCCTGGAAGGGCTGCTCCAGAAGGAGCACCAGACCGTCGAGGAGCTCAGGGAGCTCAACCGGATGAAGGGGGACTTCGTGGCGGTGGTGTCACACGAGCTGCGTACGCCGGTGACCGCCTTGATCGGCTACGCGAAGACGCTGCGCCAGCCGGAGTTCTCGAACGACCCGACGATGCGTGAAGAGTTCCTCGAGCGGATGGAGCGCCAGGGAGACCGGCTTCTGCGTCTCGTCGAGAACCTGCTGACCACGGCGAGGCTCGAGAGCGACGAGCTGCAGATCACGATCGGCAGGCTCCTGTTCGAGGATCTCGTTCGCGAGGTCGTCGAGGGTCTGGGCAGCGACGCGAACCGCATCAAGGTCGACGTTCCCGGCAACCTTCCGGTGTTGCACACCGACCGACAGCTCTTGGGACGTGTCCTGTCGAACCTGATCGACAACGCCCTGAAGTATTCACCGGACGGCTCGCCGTGCGAGTTGGGTGCCCGAGGAGAGGGCGACGTCGTCGTGCTGTGGGTGACCGACCACGGCATCGGGATCGAACCCGCCAAGCTCGAGAGGATCTTCGATCGCTTCTATCAGGTGGATTCCTCCAGTACCCGCCAGTTCCCCGGCGCCGGCCTCGGGCTGTCGATGGTGCGCGACCTGCTCGAGCGCCTCGGCGGCACGATCTCGGTAGACAGCTCTCCGGGCAACGGCAGCACGTTCATGGTCCACCTGCCCACGTCTACGGCGTCACCGGCTCCCTGAGCGCCTATTCGATCCGCCGCGCGGCCGGCCGCTAATTCACGTCGCGAGCGCGAAGGACGACGCCCGCGAGCAGCACCAGCGCGCCGACGTACAGACACGTGATCGCGAGTCCCTGGGCGACGCCGACGACGATCGGCGCCGAGTTCGAGACGTCGAGGGAGATCTCGTGGCCGGTCATGTAGGCGATCACGTTCGTGCTGAGGAGCCAGGGTGCGATCGACGGCCGGAGCCCTCGGAGGAGGTTCTCGAACAGGGCGAGGTAGACGAAGAGGCCGCCGAGCGCGGCCGCGGTGCTCCTCCCGATCGTGGCGACGGCGAAGCCGAGGAACGAGATCACCGCGGCCATCAGCGTCATGCGGCCGATCGTCGAGACGACGTGATGCAGCCACGGCGGGCCCGTCCCGGCCGTGGAGCCGCGCAGCGCCGCGACCGCGGAGAGCGTCGACGCGAGCGCCGATTGGATGAACAACGTGAACGCTGCGACGGTGATCGCGACGATCAGAAGCCGGGCGATCATCACTCGGACGCGGCGAGGTTCCCACGTGAGGAGCGTGGTGAACGTCCCGGCGGAGAACTCGGCCCCGATCGACGACGCCCCGATCAGGACCCCCATCAGGAGCATCAGGAAGGACGTGCCGAGCAAGACGTCCGGCAGGCCGCTCAAGGTCAGCGTGAACCGGCTTCCGGCGCTCACGCCCTGGTACTGCTCGAGGGTGACGTTGCGATGGCACCACTGCTTCAGAGTGAGGCCACCGAGCTCGTCTTGAGGCACGCCGTAGTCGCCGTTCAGGCAGTGCTGCAGCTGCTCCTGGTACATCTGGGTCGCGAGCGCGAGATCGGCCGGCCCCGGCTTGTGCGACCTGACCGTCAGGATCGCCGACGTGACGAGGATCCCGGCGAGCGCCGCGGCGACGAGCACCGACACGAGCCGTCGCGAGCGCATCCGCAAGAGCTCCGAACGCAGCAATGCGATCACGGTGCCAGCCCCTCGTCGCGCGTCAGATCGAGGAACACGGTCTCCAGGTCCTGCTCGTCGGGACGGAGCTCCGTGACGAACAGGCCGCGCTCGGCCAGGGTCCGCGAGACCCGCTCCGCCTCAGCCGGGGCGACCGACACGCGGAGGGCGCCGTCTGCCACCGTCGCGGGGATGTTTGCTGCCGCTAGCGCCGCGACCCCAGCGGCCAGGTCGCGAAGCTTCACGATCAGGCCTTCGCCGCCGCTTCCCGCCAGCACCTCGTGCACCGGACCCGCCTTCACGAGCCGGCCTCGCGCGAGGATCGCCACGCGGTCGGCCGTCTGCTGGATCTCCGACAAGATGTGGCTCGAGACGAACACCGTTCGACCCTCTGCCCCCAGCGACGTGATGAGCCTGCGCACGTCGACGATCCCCGCCGGGTCCAGGCCGTTCGCCGGCTCGTCGAGGATCAGCACGGACGGGTCCTTGAGGAGCGCGGCGGCGATGCCGAGGCGCTGTTTCATGCCCAGCGAGTAGGTCTTCACCATGTCGTCGGCCCGCTCGGACAGACCGACTCGCTCGAGTGCGGCGTCGACGGTCGCGACGCCGATCCCGTCGATCCTCCCGAGGATCAGCAGGTTGCGGCGGCCGCTGAACCGCGGGAACAGGGCGGGGGCCTCGACGATCGCGCCTACCGTGCGGATCACCCGCTGCAGGTGACGAGGGACCTCCTCCCCCAGCAGTCGCAGCCGCCCGGCGCTCGGCGCGACCAACCCGAGCAGGCACCGGATCGTCGTCGTCTTCCCGGCGCCGTTCGGCCCGAGGAACCCGAACACGCCCCCCTGAGGAACCTCCAGATCCAGGCCGTTCACGGCCAGGGTGGAGCCGCCTCGCAGTCGCCGGTACTCCTTGCGGAGCCCGTGCACCTCGATCACGCTGCTCAAGGCGGCAACCTTCCCACGAACCCGAGCATCCGCCGCCAGGCATCGTCGCAGGCCTCCCGGTGCTCGTCGAACGTCCGGTCGAAGAAGGAGTGCGGCGCGCCGGGGTAGACAACCATCTCGTTCGGCACGCCGGCCCCGTCCAGAGCGGCGCGGAAGGCGTCGATCGCCTCCGTCGGGATGTTCTCGTCTGCGCCGCCGAACAGACCGAGCACCGGACACCGGTACCGGGCCGCAAGCCTCACCGGGGCCGTCTCGTCGTCGGGACCCCTGCCCTGCGGCCCGCCGTAGAAGCCGATCACGCCGGCCAGGCCGTGGTCCCTCCACGCCTGGTTGAACGAGATGCGTCCGCCCATGCAGAAGCCCACGGAATACACGCGATCGGCTCCCCCACCCCCCTCCGACCGCAGGTGCGCCACGGTCGCGGCGGTATCGGCACCCACCCCGTCCGGAGTGATCTGTCGAACGTGCGACATGAAGTCGAAGTCCTCGTCTCGTTCCGCGAGTCCGGCCGACCGGCCGAAGTAGTCCATCGCCGTGGCGTGGACGCCGGACCCGGCGAACCGGATCGCGAGATCCCTGTAGAAGGGGTGCAAACCTCGAACGTCGGGCAGGATCATGATCCCGGGCGCGTCTGGATCCGCGGTGCGAGCGCTGAGCGCGTTGAACCGGTTCCCGTCCGAGGCCTCGAGGACGAGATCAACCTCACCGGCGAGGCCGGCGCCACCCCGGGTCGGAGACAGCGGCGGTCGCGCGGTCGGTTCGTGGCACATCCCATTCCCCCCGGCTCGGCGGACCGATCGAGCCGACCGTCACCCGGCTTCGACTCCCGTGATCCTATCGACCACGCACACGCTCGGTCGGCGCGTAGGCTGTCGAGAACCGCGTCGAAGGAGCGACGGGTGAGCGTCTTCACGCCGGCCGAGATCGAGTACCTGCAGAGCCAGTCCCTCGGACGGCTCGCAACCGTGGGCCCCGACGGACTGCCGCACATCGCCCCGGTCACGTTCCGCCTCAACACCGACGAGGACGCCGTCGACATCGGTGGGATCGGCTTCGCGGACACGAAGAAGTGGCACGACGCGAACGGCAACCCGAAGGTCGCGTTCCTGGTCGACGACGTCCTGCGCGATCCCCGACGCGCCCGCGCGGTGGAGATCCGAGGCGTGGCCGAGACCCACGACACCGGAGGTGACGGGATCAACTCCCGGTTCCCGAACTTCGTCCCGGAGTTCATCCGGATCCGCCCGACGCGCATCGTGAGCTGGGGCCTGGAGGAGGACGCGACGGGCGTCGGCTTCCGCCTTCACGCGCGTTCGGTCGGAGCGTGAACGGGCTCCTTCCGCAGAAGCGGGCCGAACGGTGAGCGGTCGGTCAGCCGGGCGCCGATCGTGCCGCGAAGAATTCCTCCAGCACGGGGGCGAGGACCTCCGGGGCCGGGCCGTGGTCCTGATCCTCCAGCGAGCGGCGCCGTGCGTCGGGCAGGACGTCCGCGAGCATCCGTACGGCGTTGCGGGCCCACGCGGGGCTCGCCCCGCCGCCGATCACGAGCGTGGGTGTCGTGACGGAGGTCCATCGCTCGATCGGCAACGGGTTGCCCGACATCGTGTCTCCCATGATGGCGCCGTCGTAGGCCAGCGTGTGCGCCAGACCCTCCATCGCCGGCCACATCGGCGAGCTCCGCATCTGGGCAACCATGTCGACCGGCACGCCCACGCCCTTCGTCAGGAAGAGCTCGACCGCGTCGCCTCGGCGGCCCGATGATGTCGACTCGGTGAGCTGCGTCACGTAGTCCCCCGGCAGTGCGGGCCGACTGTCGTCGACGATGAACGGGGGCTCGTACAGCGCCAGCCTCGTGATCGCGAGCCCGAGAGCTGCCGCCTCGAGGGCAAGGACGGCACCGGAGGAGTGACCGAACACGGACGCCGATCCGCCGGCCACGGTGATGAGTGCGTCGAGGTCCTCGACCTCGCGCTCGACCGCGTACGGCGGCGTGTCACCGCTGTCGCCTCGACCCCGGCGATCGTAGGCGAACACGGTGAAGTGCGGCGCCAGGATCGCGGCCAGCGGGCCGGCCGCCGATCGATCGCTCAACGCGCCCCCGACGAGGACGATCGGCCGTCCCGCGCCCGACCGATCGAACGCGATGGTCGTCCCATCCTTCGATGTGACGTCGTTCATGCCATCCCCCAGGCACCCCGCGGCCCGGGCAGTCGGCGCGTGGGCGGTGGTGGGCGAGGGGGGAGTTGAACCCCCACGTCCTTTCGGACACAGGAACCTGAATCCTGCGCGTCTGCCAATTCCGCCACTCGCCCGTGGGTCGGTCATCGTAGCAGCGGCATGAGCACGGCTTTTCCTGCCGTGCGAGGCCGCGCCGGCCCTCACCTCCACCCGTGCCGTACTCCTTCACCCGGCTCGCCCCGGGTGACCTACGAACCCCCCGTTCGAACTATCTACCCGGAACCGGGTACGGACCGATACCTGATTCGTGACGAACGCACGGATGCGACTCGACTTCGACGATCTGATGCGTCATCTCATGATGGTGGGGTTCTTCGCCCTCATCGCGTGGACGCTGGTGAGTGGGTACGGCATCCTTATGGGACTGCTGAACGTCGCGCCCGGGGCAACCCTGCGGTTCCTCCTGTCGGTGCTGATCCTCGTGTTCTCGCGCCGAACGTATTGGGAGATCCGCGAATGGAGGACCCGCAAGCTCTCGCCCGACGAGCGATACGGCTTCGCGAACCCCCTCTCCGAGCGGCCGCGGGCGAACGAGCTCACCGTCCGGGTGGGGATCGCGGAGGCCACGAGGACGGAACAGGCCCAAGGGTAGAATCCGTCGCGGGAGCGCGGGCCCTGCTTCGCTCGCGACGCGACCGGTGCCGAACCTCCGCGACTTCGAACGACGCCTCGGTGGCCTCGTGGAGGGCCTGTTCTCGAAGACGTTCCGAAGCGGCGTCCAACCCGTCGAGATCGCCAAGCTCGTCCTTCGAGAGATGGATTCGGGTCGGACGGTGGGCGTCAGCGAGGTCTGGGCTCCCAACCACTTCGAGGTCTCTCTCTCGACGGCCGACGCCGAACGGTTCCGCCAGGCCGAGGCCGCGCTCGTCACGGAGCTCAAGCAGGTCGTCCGCGACAACGCCTCGGAGCGAGGATGGGGTCTGGTCGGGCCCCCCGAGATCGAGCTCGTCGCCGACCCCGCGTTGAAGAAGGGCGACCTGTCCTGCGCGGCCTCGCTCGTGGAGGGCGCCGAGAAGGTCGAGCCGGTCGCTCCGCACGTTCTCGCTTCCGTCGTCGTCCACGAGAACGACGAGGCGCGGACCGTGCCCCTGCGCGGCGAGGTCGTGACGATCGGGCGACTGCCGGACTGCGATGTCGTGGTGAAGGACCAGGGCGCGTCCCGCCGTCATGCGCAGATCCGGGCGAAGGACGGCGTCTTCACGCTGACCGACCTCGGATCTACGAACGGAACGCGGTTGAACGGCCAGACGGTCCAGTCGC
>JALYLM010000176.1 GCA_030774235.1 Actinomycetota bacterium | reverse complement strand
GCGATCGACATCTCCATGTCCTGCATCATCACGCTCTCGGTGATCTCCAGGATCAGCAGCGACGGTTCCAGTCCGGTCTCGGCCAGGATGTCGCGAACCTCGTCCACGATCTCCGGCCTCGACAGCTGGCGCGCCGACAGGTTCACGGCCATGTGGAAGTCGAGCAGGGTCGGGAACCGCTCGTGCAGGCGAACGGCGTTGCGGCATGCCTCCCGCAGCACCCACCGGCCGATCGTGACGATCAAGCCCGTCTCCTCGGCCAGCGGGATGAAGTCGAGCGGGGGAACCAACCCGCGCTCCGGATGGATCCAGCGGATCAACGCCTCGACGCCCGTCACGCGCCCGCTCTCCAGCTCGATCACCGGCTGGTAGTGCAGGACGAACTCCCCCTTCTCGACGGCGCGCTGCAGGTCTGCCTTCAGCTCCAGGCGCTTCAACGCGGTGTCGTGCATCGCCGGCTCGAAGACCTGGTACCGGCCCTTGCCGCGCTCCTTGGCCATGTACATGGCGACGTCGGCGTTGCGCAGCAGCTCCTCGGCGTCTCCGGTCTGTCCGTCCTCGACCACGGCGATCCCGAGGCTCGCTCGAACGAACACTTCCTTGCCCTCGAGCAGGAACGGATCCTCGAGCACCTCCATGACCCGCTCGGCGACGTCGGCCGCCTGGATGCCCTCGCCGCCGTCCTCCAGCAGGATCGCGAACTCGTCGCCACCCAGGCGAGCCGCGGTGTCGGCGGCGCGCAGCGTCGACTTCAACCGCTCGCCCACCTCGGCCAGCAGTTGGTCGCCCGGCCACGTGGCCCAGCGAGTCGTTGACGGTCTTGAAGTCGTCAAGGTCCATGAACAGCACCGCGACGGGCTTGTGATCGCGCTCCTGCCGCTCGACGGCGTGCGTGACGCGGTCGTGGAACAGCGCCCTGTTCGCGAGGCCCGTCACCGAGTCGTGGAACGCCTGGTGCGAGAGCTGCTCCTCGAAGGCCTTGCGTTCGCTGATGTCGCGCGTGTTCAGCACGATGCCGTGCACGTTCGGGTCGTGCATCAGGTTCGTGCGCAGGGTCTCGACGAACAGGTAGGTACCGTCGTGGTGGCGGATCCGGAACTCGATGAGTCCCGTGTGTCCCTCGGCCTCGTGCAACGACGTCAGGAACGCCAGCACGCGGGTCTTGTCGTCGGCGTGGATCAGGTCCGCGACCCTCGTGCCCTCCAGCTGGGCCGGGTCGAACCCGAGCACGCGGGCCGCCGACGGGCTCGCGTATCGAACCGAGGTGTCGGCGTCGAGCACGGTGACCACGTCCGAGGAGTTCTGGACCAGCGAGGCGAAGCGCTTCTGGCTCTGCTGGATCAGCAGGTCTTCGGTGAGGGCAGCGCTCTCGAGGGCCAGTGCCACCTGTGAGGACAGGGCGCGCAAGGAGTCGGCGACCGACCGTTCCATCTCCGTCGGCGTCGAGACGATCATGAGCCCGTGCAGCTCGTCGCGGTTGAACAGGGGGGCGACGAACACGGACCCGTCCTCCCCGCGGTGCAGGGCGAGGCTCTCGACGAGCGTGCTCTCGTAGGTTCGGATCAGGTACGCGTCGTTCGCGAGCAGGCGCTCGCGCTTCCACTCCTGCAGCGAGGAGAGCGGGAATCCGACGCCGGTGACGTCGCGATCGCCGCCGGCAGCCGCCACGACCACGACGTCGCTCGTGGTGTCCGGCTCGTCGCACATCCGGATCGCGGCGTCCTCTCCAGCCAGGGAGCGCACGGCTTCGATCGCCGCGGCGTGGATGGTGTCACGGTTCGTCGCGGTCACGAGCGCCGCCCCGGCCTCACGAAGCGCTCGTTCGCGCAGTACCGACTTCTGTCGCTGACGCACGAGTCCGGCCATCCGGAGCACGACCAGGACGAAGAGGGTCAGCGTCGCGCCGAGCACGACCGGCAGGTCCACCGGCTCGTGGCGCAAGGCCTGGATCCCCTGCGTGACCGGCGCCAGCAGCGAGCCGGCGCCCAGCAGGATCAGGCGCGGCCAGGTCAGCCGCGCTTGGGCCTCGGGCACGCGTTCGGAGAGCGTCCGCATCGACGGATGCAACGCCGCCATGCCCCACATCACGTAGAAGGCGATCCAACCCACCTCGAGGCCCCCGCTTCCCGGCACGTAGGGCGTGTGCAGCAGCGACCAGCCGTAGATCGAGTCCGTGACGAACAGGGCCACGATCGCGGCGATCATGAGTTGGAACGAGGTCGCGCGCCTCCCGATGCCGACGGCCAGACGGATCCCGGCCGCGATCAGCAGCAGGTCCATCGTCGGGTAGGCCATCGACGTGAGCTTCTGCAGGAGGTGGGACTGGTCGTCGTGCCAGTAGGGCGCGATCAGGAACACCCACGAGAGGGTGCCGACGCCGATCGCGACGATGAGCGAGTCGATCAGGCCCGCCCAGTCGCGCCCCGGGTTCTGCCGGCGGACGATCAGGAGCAGTCCCAGCACGAGGCAGGGATAGACCGACAGGTAGAAGATGTCGCTGATCGCCGGGTACGGCAGCTCGGCGTGGAAGAAGCGATCGTAGTTGTAGGCGATGACGTCGCCGATGATGAACAGCAGCTGGCCCAGGGCGAACAGGTACCAGGGGCCACGGTGCTCCGGCTTGTG
>JALYLM010000175.1 GCA_030774235.1 Actinomycetota bacterium | reverse complement strand
CTCGCGGTCGACGGTGGCGGCTCGAAGATCGACGCTGCCCTTCTGCGGCGCGACGGGACCCTCCTGGGAGCCGCGCGCCTGCGGAGCACCGATCACGACGGAGTCGGGTCGGCGAATCACCTCGGCCTCTTAGTGGACGCCCTCGCCGCGGCGGGGCGCGACGCGGGCCTGGATCCGGCGCGCCGGCCGGTCGCCGACCTCGGCGTCTTCTGCCTCGCCGGAGCAGACCTGCCGGCCGACGACCGTCGGATCGAGGCCTGGCTCCGCACGCAGCGGCTCGCCGAGGACGACGTGGTTCGAAACGACACGTTCGCCGTGCTGCGAGCCGGGACCGATCGCCCGTGGGGTGTCGGCGTGGTCTGCGGCTACGGCACGAACTGTGCCGCGATGGCACCCGACGGACGGATCCTGCGGTTCCCGGCGGTCGGGACCATCTCGGGCGATTGGGGAGGGGGCGCCGACGTCGGCGGCGAGGCTCTCTGGCACGCGATCCGAGCCGAGGACGGACGCGGTGAACGGACCTCGCTGCGCGAGCTCATCCCTCGGCACTTCGGCCTGAGGCGGCCGCGCCAGATCGTCGAGGCCGTGCACCTCGGTCGACTCAGCGAGGATCGGCTCGTCGAGCTCGCGCCCCTCGTGTTCCGCGCCGCGACCGACGGCGACGCGGTCGCCCGGCGCATCGTCGACCGCCAGGCCGACGAGATCGTGACGATGGCCGGCACGGCGATCCGCCGGCTCCGGATGAGAAAGCTGGACGTCGACGTCGTGCTGGGGGGCGGCATCTTCCGCAACCGGGACGAGCCTTTCTTCGAACGCATCCATCAGGGGGTGCGGGCGATCGCCCCGCTCGCGAGGGTCGAGGTCCTCTCGGAACCGCCGGTGATCGGGGCGGCCCTCATCGGGCTCGACCGGCTGAACCCCGGTCGGACGGCCCAACGACGGATCCGAGCCGCCTTGACCCATGAACGACTGCGCGATCACACTCACGGCCGACGGAAGGGGTAGTCGGATGGCGAAGATCGAGCTGGACGGCGTTACGAAAGTGTTCGGCTCGGACGTCGTCGCCGTGAACGACGTGTCGCTCGAGATCGGCGACGGCGAATTCATGGTCCTGGTCGGGCCATCCGGATGCGGAAAGTCCACGATCCTTCGGATCCTCGCGGGCCTGGAGGAGGTCACGGCCGGCGCGGTTCGGATCGGCGAGCGCGACGTGACCGACCTCGCTCCGAAGGATCGAGACATCGCGATGGTCTTCCAGAACTATGCGCTCTACCCGCACATGACGGTCGAACAGAACCTCGCGTTCGGGTTGAGGATCCGCAAGACCCCGAAGGAGGAGCAGAGCCGGCGCGTCGACGACGTCGCGAAGATCCTCGGCCTGGAGCCTCTGATGAAACGCAAGCCGGCAGAGCTGTCGGGCGGGCAGCGCCAGCGGGTCGCCATGGGCCGCGCCATGGTCCGGGAGCCGGTGGCGTTCCTGATGGACGAGCCGCTGTCGAACCTCGACGCGAAGCTCCGAGTGCAGATGCGGGCGCAGCTGCTCCGCCTGCACGGCCGGCTGAGGACCACGACGGTGTACGTTACGCATGACCAGGTCGAGGCGATGACGCTCGGCCATCGCGTCGCCGTGCTGAAGGACGGACTGCTCCAGCAGGTCGACACGCCTCAGCGCCTGTACAACCGTCCGGCGAATCTCTTCGTGGCGGCGTTCATCGGGTCGCCGCCGATGAACCTGGTCGAGGCGCGGGTGCAGGGCTCGGCGATCGCCTTCGGTGGCCTCGAGCTCCCGTTGGACGGTTCGACAGACCTGCAGAACTACGAGGGAGGCAGCGTGATCCTGGGCATCCGCCCCTCCGACCTGGAGGACACGGAGGTCTGGCAGAACGAGAAGCTCCCCACGATCGACGTCGTGGCCGAGGTGACCGAGGACCTCGGCTCCGAGGTGAACATCATCTTCGCCGTCGATGCTCCGCCGGTGCTGACGGAGGATACGGTGGCAGCGGCGAGCATCGAGGAAGAGAACGACGACATCGCGCTGATAGCCGACACGTTGAATCAGGCCCACTTCTGCGCACGCGTCGATGCTCGAACGAAGGTGGCCACCGGCGGGTCCGTGAGACTCTCCCTCGACCCGTCGAGATTCCACTTCTTCGATGCCGGCACCGGCATCGCGATCGAATCAAACCGACCGGTCGCGGCGACCGTCTGACGACGGCCACCGGGATCAAACCCGCGGGAGCGGGGCCGCCTCGGGGTCGTCGAGTGGGAGCCAGCATTCGACGGTCGTCCCCTCCCCCACCCCGGCGGCGATCCGGCACCAACCCCCGACCAACTCCGCGCGCTCGATCATCGTCGGCAGCCCGATGTGCCCGGGCCTCACGTCCCCGAGGGTCGCGACGTCGAACCCGTTGCCGTCGTCGCGGATCGCAACCGCCACCCCACCATCCGTGGAGGCCACGCTCACGGCCACGTGCGATGCCCCGGCGTGCTTGCGTGCATTCGTGACGGCCTCCTGCGCGATGCGGTAGAGGGAGGCCCGCAGGTCGGGGGACGGCTCCTCGAGCAGCCCGTCCTCGATCGAGTAGGTCCAACCCGTTTCCTGGGACGAGTGCCGCACGTACTCGCGGATGGCGGCCACCAGACCCTCGCGGTCGAGGGTCGCCGGGCGAAGCTCGAACAGGAGCGAGCGCAGCCGCTCGATCGACAGGCGGACCGTCTCCTGCAGCTCGAGGAGCTGAGCCGGGTCGATCGGGACCGCTGAGGCGCCGAGCATCTGAAGCCGGACGTCGACGGCGCTCATGACCTGGATCGGATCGTCGTGGATATCGGCGGCGATCCTGCGGCGTTCCTCCTCCTGCGCGCCCTCGAGGCGCATCGCGAGCTCGCGACGTTGTTGGATCGTCCGACGGAGCACGTCCAGGCTCCGCCGAAGCTTCTCCTCGGCATCCTTCTCGGCACTGATGTCGAGCATGAAGCCGCGCCAGTACGCGGGCTTCCCGTCGTCATCGAAGACGGGCACGGCCTCGTCTCGCAACCACACGATCCGTCCGTCACGCGCCAACATCCTGTACTCGGCGACGAAGCGGTCGCCCGCGTCGTTGGACCGCGCGTTCTCTTCCATCACGCGCTCGCGGTCGTCCGGGTGGATCTGCCGGACCCACAGGTCCTGCGTCGTCCCCCACTCTTCCTGCGAGAATCCGAGGAGATCCACGGCCTGGGGGCTCGTGTAGAAGTTGGTCGAGAGATCGTCCGGCCGGTCGATGTACAGGATGGCCGGGATACCCTCGACCAACGACCGGTAGACGTCGGGATCGTCGAGCACGCTCGGCAGGCTCATCTCGTCGCTCACAGACGGGCGATGATCCCGGCGAGCAGCGCGACCCGCGGAACGATCGACGTCAGATCCACCCATTCGCCGGGCGCGTGGTCATCTCCACCGATCGGCCCGAGTCCGTCGATCGTGGGAGTACCTGCCGCACTCGTCGTGTTCGCATCGGACGCCCCGCCCGTTGCCGCGTCGCTGAGATCGAACCCCAGCTCCGCGGCGACCTCGACGGCGAGAGCCACCAGTCGCGCGCCGCCCTCCTTCTTCTCCATCGGGCGGTGCCATCCGCTGGCTGCGACGTCGATGGTGACGTCGGGCACGACCGTTTCCGCGCAGATGCGCGCCACCTCTGCCTCCGCCGATTTCAGGGTCTCGAGCTGCAGCGAACGAAGATCCACGTGCAGCTCGCACCGCTCGGGAACGACGTTCGTGCGGGTTCCCCCGCGAGCGACGCCGACGTTCACCGTGACGCCGGGCCACCGCCCGTTCAGGGATTGCAGGGCGAGGATCTTGTGCGCGGCCTCAAGGAGCGCGTTTCGCCCCTTCTCCGGCTCGACACCGGCGTGTGCCGCACGGCCGTGGATGGTGATCTCGTAGTCGGTGATGCCTTTCCTGGCGCTGACGATGTCGCCGTTCTCGCGGGCGCCCTCCAAGACGAACGCGACATCGTGCCGGGGCGCGAGCTCGCGGATGAGCGGCCCCGAGAACGGCGAACCGATCTCCTCGTCGGGATTGCACACGTAAGTGATCTGCCCGAACCCGTCGGACGCCGCCTCCTGCAGGACCTCGACGGCGAAGAACCCGGTGAGCAGCCCGGCTTTCATGTCGGAGACCCCGGGGCCGTATGCGGTCGAACCCTCGATCCTGAAGGGCCGCTCGGCGACGGTACCCTCGTCGAACACGGTATCCATGTGACCGATCAGCAGCACGCGCGGTCCGCCCGAACCGTGAACTGTGCCGATCACCAGGTCTCCCAGCTGTGACTCGCCGTTGGAGGGAGCGTGCGGCCGGCGCTCGACCTCCCATCCGTGCTCACGGAACCGAGCCTGGCAGAGATCCGCGATCAAGTTCACGCCGTCCGGCGTGTACGAGCCGCAGTCGACGTTCACCATCCGCTCGAGGGAGGCGACGAACTCGTCGTATCGACGCGCGGCGAGATCGCGCAGGGAAGCGGCGTCCATGTCCACGGAAACCTAGCATGCGCCGGGTAGCATCCGCGGGTGCGTCGCGACGAGCGGAACTCGTGGTGGCGGCTCGGCGCGCCGCTCGCGCGGCTGTTCGAACGCGCCCTGTTCCGCGTCTCGGTCGAGGGCGTCGAGCACGTCCCGAGTTCGGGTCCGGCCGTCCTTGCGTTCAACCACGTCAGCGTCCTGGACGGGCCGTGCGTGGCGATCGAGACGTCGCTGCGACGCAGGCGCGAGATCCGGTTCCTCGTCGCCGCCGAGGTGTTCCGCCGGCCGTTCTTCGGATGGGTGCTGCGGAGCTTCGAACAGATCCCGATCCGCCGCGGCGAGGGCGACAGCGGTGCGCTGGATAGCGCCATCGCCACCGTGAGGCAGGGCGCGGTCGCCGCGCTGGCGCCGGAGGGACATGTGAACGGTGACCCGTCGCGCGGCCTGCAAAGGATCCGCAGCGGCGTGGCGCGCGTTTCGATGCCCACGGGCGCTCCGGTCGTTCCGGTCGGCATCTGGGGACCGCAGGAGCGATGGCCGAAGACCGGGCCGTCGTTCGCGCGGATCTGGCACCGCCCCGCACTCGCGATCGCCTACGGGCCTCCCGTGTTCCCCAGCGGCGATGGCGCACTGCAGGAGGACATCGACACCTTCCGCGAGCGCGTCGGAACCGCGATCGTGGCCCAGGTCGCCCAGGCCAGGGCCCTGGCCGAAGCCGGGCGGTGATTCAGATCGAACGAGAGAGGCCGGGCTCGGCGCCCGGCCTCCGCCGTGGTCTGTGAGCCGGCGCCCGGTTACCCGAGCGCGACGGCGTTGATGAGGTTCGAGTCCCGAAGCTTGCGCAGCGCCTCGCGCTCGATCAGACGGACACGCTCGCCGGAGAGGCCGAGCACCTTGCCGGTCTCCCGAAGCGACAAGGGCTGCCCGTTCTCGAGCCCGTAGCGAAGCGCCACCACGTGGCGCTCGCGCTCGTCAAGTACGCGGTCGACGGCGCCGCCGATCTCCTCGCGGAGCAGGGCGTCCTCGACCTCGTTGAACGCCGCGTCGGAGTCCACTTCCTCGATGAGGTCGCCGAGCTCGGTGTCCTCGCCGACGGGCGACTGCAGGGACAGCGGCTCTCGTCGTCCCATCTCCGTCAGGTCGTCGATCTCCTCGACGGTCGTATCGAGCGCCTTCGCAAGCTCCTCACGGCTGGGCTCCCGCCCCATGGACTGCGCGAACTGGAACCGCGTGCGGTTCAGCTTCCGCAACCGATCGTGGATGTGCACCGGCAGGCGGATCGACCGCGAGCGATCGGCGATCGCCCGAGTGATGCCCTGACGGATCCACCACGTCGCGTACGTCGAGAACTTGAATCCCCGGCGCCAGTCGAAGAGCTCGACCGCTCGCATCAACCCGATGTTGCCCTCCTGGATCAGGTCCAGCAGCGGGAGTCCCTGCCCCTGGTACTTGCGGGCAACGGACACGACCAGGCGCAGGTTCGCCATGATGAAGCGCTGGCGTGCGGCCTCGGCCCTCCTCACGTCCTGGCGCGCCTTCGCGATGCTCTTTTCCGAACGCAGCCGACCGGCCCGGAGGCGGTCTTCCGCCTCCTTGCCGTGCTCGATCGTCATGGCGAGCTCGACCTCTTCCTCCTTCGTGAGGAGCGGCTCACGGGCCGCAGCCTCCAGATAGAGGCGCAGGTCGTCTGCGTCGTCGGTCCCTAGGGGACGCGCTGGCTCGGGCACTTCGTATCACTCTCCTCCTCGAGGCGCTCGGCCGCAGGTCGCGGCTTCGCGGTCCTCGGGAACTCGATCCATAGGTCAGCGGCGCTGGGGGGTCGGCACGCAGAAATACGGGCCAGCGTGCCGCTCGGGATGTATCGTATGCCGCCTTTTAGGGCTCTGTAAAGCTGGACCGTGTAGAGGTCTTGTGAAGACGACCTGCGCCCCATGCGTTCGGGAACGCCCATCAGTTCGAAACCAGCTTCATCCCCCTGAACCTGCTTCACCCCCGTGGAATTGAACGCCCCCCGCCTCCAGAAGC
Organism: Actinomycetota bacterium; assembly: GCA_030774235.1. Lineage (GTDB taxonomy): Bacteria > Actinomycetota > UBA4738 > UBA4738 > HRBIN12 > JALYLM01. The sequence goes on along the minus strand of JALYLM010000175.1, from coordinate 5,659 downwards.
TTCCCTCATTGTTCACTGGGCGTTCGGCGGCGGGGTCGCCTCGGTTCGGCCCCGGCCGACGGAACCGCCCGCCCTCGGCCGGGCGAGCCGGCGCCGATAGGCTGGACCTCCCATGAGCGCGCCGGACCTGCCCCCGTTGAGGCGGACGGACGTCGACGGACCGATCGCCTTCCGCGAGTGGGAGGGGCCGGAGGAGACGACCTTCGTGCTCGTCCACGGTCTGGGCGGTGCGCACGTGAATTGGGTCCGGGTCGGACCCGGCCTGTCGGGCATGGGCCGCGTCCTGGCTCCGGACCTCCCGGGCTTCGGATACTCACCCCGTGCCGGGCGGGACACCGGGTTGATGTCGCTTCGCCGGACGCTGGCCAGGTTCATCGAGCAACGGGCGTCGGGACGGGTCGTCCTGTGCGGGAACTCGATGGGAGGCGCGATCGCGATCCTGCAGGCGGCCGTCGAACCGGCGTCGGTCGGCGGCCTCGTGCTGACCGGGTCGGTCTTCCCGTGGGTGCGAGGGGGGTGGCCGCACCCGGCCGTGGTGGGAACCTTCTCGATCTATCGGGTCCCTCGGCTCGGCGAGCAGCTGATGAGCGCGCGGCTTCGAAGGATCGAGCCGGAGCGCATGGTGCGCCTGGGGTTCCGGTTCGTCGCGGCCGACCCGCGGTCGATCCCGGAGGACGTGATCGCGCTGCACGTGGACATGGCGAGGCATCGCGCAAGAGATCCGGAGCTCGTCCCTGCGTTCGTCGGGGCGGCGCGCTCGATGTTGCGACTCGGCGCTCGACCGGACGTGGCGCGCCGGGCGATGGACTCGGTTCGGTGCCCCGTGCTGGTGCTCCATGGACGGCGGGACCGGTTGGTGCCTGCGGCGTTCGCCGAGGCCGCGCTCGCCCGAGAAGCGGGGTGGCGCGGACGGATCTTCCCGGACCTGGGGCACGCGCCGATGCTGGAAGCACCGGGGCGCTGGCTCGCCGAGGTGGCCGACTGGTACGCCGGGGCGCTCAGGGGCGACTCATGAGCGGATGAGGGCCTCGAATCCATCGATCGAGGACTCGATCCCTCGAGCGAGCACGTCGATGTCCGCCACCGCGTCCCAATCCGCGGTGAGCCCGAACGCCATCGTTCCCCCGAGCGAGGTGCACGCGATCGAGAGGCCGCAGTTCTCGCCGAGCGGCATCGCCGGGTAGCTCGCCACCAGCCGGGCGCCCGCCAGGTACAGGGGCACCTGCGGCGCGGGAACGTTCGACACGACGAGGTTGAACCACCGTCCGCGCGACACCAGCCGCGCGGCCATCGCGAGCAGCGCGGGAGGAGCGAAGGCACCGAGCCCGATGATCGAGTCGGCGCTGACGGCGAGCGACGACTCCTTCAATGCCTTCGTCGCCGCGCGTACCCGCCTGAGCCGGGTTCGCGCCGCCATCCTGCCGACCGGAACGTCGACGAACGTCGGGGCGATCCGGTTCCCCACCTCTCCGCGCTCGGTCCTCGAGCGAACCGACACCGGCATCATCACGCGAAGCGTCCGGCCTTTCGTGGGTTCGCCTCGCGAATCCAGGAGTGCGTGGAGCCCCCCGGCCACACCGGCAAGGACGACGTCGTTGATCGTGCCGCCCTGGTCCGCCTTCACGGCGTGCATCTGCTCGAACGGCACCTGCGCGGTGGCGAATCGGCGGGCGGGCCCGATCCTCCCGTCGAACGGCCCGGCCGGAGGCGCCCCCATCCCGGCGAGCTGCCGCACACCTTCCACGAGGTCCGCCGCGTCCGAGACCACGCGCGAGGGGGCCCGGATGGCGTGAGCCACCGCTTCGGCGGGATGGCGCACGAGCTCGCCGAGTGCGTCTCGAAAGAGCTCCGAGGCCGGCGGCACGGGGTCGGGAAGCCACGGATCCGTCGGCGGCTGTCCCGGGGGAACGTCGGGGTCCAGATCGAACAGCGCCGAGGCCACCAACATGCCGCTGATGCCGTCCGCCAGGGCGTGATGCAGCTTCAGCAGGACCGCGGTGCGCCCGCCGGCAAGTCCCTCGAACACATACAGCTCCCAGAGTGGTTTCGCCCGGTCCAGGGGACGGGAGAGGACGCGCCCGACGGCTCGCTCGAGCTGGAAGCGCTCCCCCGGCGTGGGAACGGCCGATCGGCGGAGATGGAAGTCGAGATCGAAGCGTTCGTCGTCCACCCACAGCGGTCGCGAGATGTTGCCCGGCACATCCTGCACCCGTTGACGGAGGCGGGGTGCGAGGTGCAGCCGTGCCTCGACGACCCGCTGGACGTCGTCGTAGGTGAGCGGCCCGTCTTGGCGTGGCTCCAACACGGACACACCCGCCACGTGCATGTGCATCGCCGGGCGCTCGAGATACAGGAAGCTCGCGTCCAGGCCGGAGAGGCGCTCGGGCTGCATGGCCCCAATGCTAGGTCAGGGATCCTCCAAGGAGATCCGCATCCGCTTGAAGCCCTTGCCTTTCGATTCTGTCTTCACCACGCGGACGCGCCCGACCTCGGCCGTGCTGCGTACGTGGGTGCCGCCGTCGGCCTGCTTGTCGATGCCCTCGATGTCGATCACGCGGATCGGGTCGACCCAGTCCGGGATCAGCGAGACCTTCGTGCGGATCAGGTCAGGATCCGCCAGTGCCTCGGCTCGCGGAAGGAACGTCACGTGGACGGGGACATTCTCTTCGAGGCGGGCGTTGAGCTTGTCCTGGATCTGCTGGCCGAGCTCCTGCGACAACGAGTCGAGCTCGAAGTCCATGCGGGCGACGCCGCCGGCATCCATGTTTCCGCCCGTCACCTTGGCGCCGTGCTCGGCAAAAATGATGCCGCTCAGCGCGTGAAGTGCCGTGTGCGTGCGCATGTTCGTGTACCGCCGGTCCCAGTCGATCTCGGCGGTCGTGGTCGTGCCGACCGGCGGAGCGGCGGAGGCCGGCTCGATCGCGTGGATGATCTCGCCGTCGTCCGAGGATTTGAACGTGTCCGACACCCGGCATCCGCCGCCGGGCCACGAGAGGGCTCCGGTGTCACCCGGCTGGCCGCCACCTCGCGGATAGAACACGGTTCGATCCAGGACGACACCGCTTTCGCGGACGTCGACGACGGTGGCCTGCGCGGAGCGAAGGTACGCGTCGCGCGAGAACAGGTCGTCGGTTTCCATATCGCGGGACGCTACCGCGGCCCGGACGTCCTCGTCCCGCCTCGCTCACAGATTCGGCTCGGCGCTTCGCGTCGTCCGGACGAGCGTCGCAAGCACGGCCCCGCCGAGGATCAGGGTGCCGCCGGCGGCTGTGGCCACGGTGATCGGCTCGTGGATGAACAGGGCGGCGAGCAGGGCCACCGTGAGCGGCTCCAACACTCCGATGATCGCGTTGCGCACCGCACCGATCCGCTGGAGCCCGGCCAGCATGCACCCGAAGGCTCCCGCGCTGAACACGGCCATCCCGACCACGCGCCACCAATCGTCTCCGGCCGGGACGACGTGGGCGTCGAACAGGAACGAGTAGATGAGGTTCCCGGTCGCGGCCCCTGCCGAGAGCCACATCGCGGAGGTCATCGCGTTCGTGCGCTTCACCAGGCGATCGGTGGTCATCAGGTAGGCGCTGTAGGCGATCGAGCACCCGAGCGCGAGCACGATCCCGAGCGCCTGCAGCTGGACGCCCGAAGATCCCGCGACCACCACGGCGCTTCCGCCGATCGCCAGCAACAAGGCCACGACGAGCTTGCCCCCGGGCACTCGCCGGTCGATCGCGATCGTCGCGAGCATCACCCACACCGGATATGTGTAGAAGAGCAGCGTGACGGCGGCCGCGCTGCCGTGGTTCAGCGCCGAGAAGTACAGGGCGGACTCGGTTCCGTACCCCACGATGCCGGCGAGGGCGATCCCGAGCCGCTCGCCGCGCTCGGGAAGAAGTGGCCGGCCTGTGGCGACCAGCGCCAGGGCGAGGATCACCGCGGCGCCGCTGAACCGCAGCGACAACAGGGTGAACGGTAGGTTGCCGTGCATCACGTCCTTGCCCACGATCACAACGACCGCGAACTGGACCGCCATCAGCGCCGTCAAGAACGATCCGACGAGCTCCTGTCGGGGTGTCGTCGCGCGGCGGGTCTCCATGGCCCGGCCGGGCCGGTGGCCGTTCCCGCGCACACCTCCGAGGGAAACATCCCCCGTGCCCCGGCCGCGTCTCAGGCGTCCTCCTTCAGGAACTCGCTCACACGGTCGACAAGCTGCGGGATCGCCGTCATGAGCTCTCGCTCACCTTGCAGGACGATGAGCTCGGCGTTCGGCAGCACGCCGGCCAGCACGCGACCCAGCTCCGCAGGATGGATGGGGTCGCCCTCGCGGCAGATGATCATCGTGGGAGCGGTCACCGCTCGCAGAAGCTTACGATCGTGCAGCGCCACATCGCGAACCACCTCTCGGATCGCGCGGGCGACACCCACCTGGTTGACGTCCTGCCAGAGGAGCACGTCGAACTCGCGCAGCCAGGGTGCCTCCTCGTACCGTTCGTCGCGGCCCGAGTCGGAGAGGATCGCGTCGATCGCCGCGTCCAGCGGCAATGCCTCCAGCAGGTCGGCCGTACGGTCGAGGTCGCGGTGATCGCCGAGCGGAACGTCGAGGGCGGCGGGAAGCAGGAGGACGAGCCGCCGGAACCGGTCGGGCTCGCGCGCCACGAGGTTGGTGATCGCGCCCGCGCCCAGCGAGGTTCCGACGGCTCGCGTGGCCCCGTAGACGCGGGCGACCTCGTCGAGATCGCGGGCGAAGTCGACGAAGCCGAATACGCCTGGCGGCGGGGTGCTCGAGTGACCGTGGCCGCGGAAGCAGAACCGCACCTTCGTGCCGGGAGCCATCGGAGTGAACGCCGCGAGCTCCCTGCACGAGTTGGTTAGGCCGTGGGCGAAGACCGTCACGGGCTCGCCCTGGCCGTCGACCTCCACGTGCAGGGTCGCGTCGCCGGTGGTGACTTCGGGCAGGGGCCTCCCTCCTCGCGGGCTCGCGACAGCGTACGATGCCGTCCGTCGCAGCAACGGGGAGGCCCGCGAACCGTGCCGCAGATCGAGGTGGAGCAGCGCGACGACGTCGAGCAGTTCCTGTCACGGTTCCTCGTTCGCGTCAGCGACGACACCACGTCGACCAGCCACGAGGTGACGCTGTCCCGCTCGGACTACGAGCGTCTGGGGAGCGACTTCCCGTCGCCCGACGCGCTGATCACGGCGTGCTTCGAGTTCCTGCTGTCGAGGGAGCCGAAGGAGCAGATCCTGGGGTCGTTCGATGTCGGGCAGATCGAGACCTACTTCCCGGAGTTCCGCCGCGAGATCGGGCGGTTCGTACCGGGTGGGCCGCAGGAACCGCCCTAGCGGGGGGTTGCCCTCGCGGCTACGCTGTCCCCCCAGACTGAGGGTTCAAGGAGGGACTTCCTGCTGCTCTGTTCGTCATGCGGTGCCGAGAACGACGCAGGTCGGAAGTTCTGCGGTGAGTGCGGGTCTTCGCTGGCGCGCCCGTGTCCTGCGTGCGGCGCCCCGAACGGTCCGACGGTCAAGTTCTGCGGAGAATGCGGCACCGCCCTGACCGCCGGGGTGAGCCGCGCACCGGCGGCCGCTTCGGCGTCCCCGGGCCCGACCCGCGAGGTGCCCGCCGAGGAGCGTCGCCTCGTCTCGGTCCTGTTCGCCGACCTCGTGG
>JALYLM010000174.1 GCA_030774235.1 Actinomycetota bacterium | reverse complement strand
GCGCGCTACCGGCCGATCTGGACGGGGCTCGGCATCGCCGCCGCCGAGCTCCTGCTCGCCCTGGCCGTCACCAACCACTATCGCAACGGCCGCATCTCCTACCGGTTCTGGCGACGGGCGCATTACGTCAACTTCGTCGTCTGGAGCGCGGCGACGATGCACGGACTCGGCAGCGGCACCGACCGGAGCAGTATCTGGCTGCTGGCCATCAACGCCGTCGCCATCGGAACGATCTGCGCGCTGATCGCGTGGCGTGTGCTGCGACGGTGGCATCCGTCGGGGTGGCTCCCCCACCTCGCGCCGATCGGCGCCGCTGGCGTCTCCGTCGCGGTCATCGGTGCGCTTGCCCTCGGGCCTCTCCAGTTCCGGCCGAAGGAGTGGAACGCCGCGAACTTCAGCGACACCCTGAGCGGGCAGATCCTCACCGACTCGGGTGTGACGAGAGGGATCATCTCCATGGCGGGGAACGGAACGGGATCTCAGCGCGTGCTCGTGCGCGCGGACCTCCTGATCGCACCGCAGAGAACGATCTCTACCAGCTTTCAGATGGAGTACCTGCCGAGCGGAACGCTGTGTCGCGGAACGGTGACCCAGGTGCACAACGACGGCTTCGAGGCGACCTGTCGCCTGCCCGACGGCAGTCAGCGGTTCGTCCATGCGGAGTGGAGGCCGAGCCCCACGACGACCGTGCAGGGTGGCCTGATCACAGCCCACGCGTGATCGCCGAATCAAATCTTTCCTAACCGTGGTCAAAACGGATGCAAACACGTAGGTCGGTACGTTCGAGTCGTGCCGAACCAGACCACTTCGCCTCTGTCGGATCCATGATTCGGTACGAGCAGTTCCGCTCTGCGCTGTGGTCGGCTCGCGACCGGTTCGCGAGTTGGTCTGGCGGAGCGGCCGGATCGGCCGCCAGGCTTGCGCACGCGGGTGAAGGAACGAGCCTGCCAGGGCGGATCGCGGAACTGGTGAGCCCGGGGTTCACGCAACGACGGGTTGTGCTGTTCGGCGACGTCATCCTCGTATCGGGCACCAACGGGAAGACGACGACGGCGTCGATGATCAGGCACATCCTTCGCTCGTCCGGGAGGTTGGTCGCCGGCAACGAGGCGGGCGCAAATCTGCGGCAGGGGATCGCGTCGAGCCTGATCGTCTCGACCGAGGGGACACCGACCCTCGTCCTGGAGGTGGACGAGCTCACGCTGCCCGAGATCGTTCGCAAGACGAGGCCCCGCGCAATCGTCCTGACCAACGTGTTCCGCGACCAGCTCGACCGGCACGCGGAGACCGAGCGGGTTCTGGACGCTCTAGCGACTTCGTGCGATCTCTTCCCGGAAGCGGCAGTGGTCTTCAATGCCGACGACCCGGCCCTTTCGAGTGCCGTGTCGCGGAAAGGAAGCGTCGGGTTCGGCGTCGAGGTGGAAGAGGACGGCTGGACTACGGAGGCCCGCCGGACGTCTCCCATCGTCGAGGCGGAGGTGTGCCCGCGCTGCGGACGTTCCCTCGAATACGACGCCCGAACGATCCTTCATCAGGGACGAACACGATGTCCGGCCTGCGGCTGGAAGTCTCCCGACCCTGAACGCATTGCGCACATCCGTTCGATGGACGGCCTGAGGTCGATTCGGCTCGACATCTCCGGGATGCAGGTTTCGCTGTCGGTCGGAGGAGTCTTCAACGCCTACAACGCCGTCGCGGCGATCGCGGCGACGAGTTTGCTCGGCGTCTCCGACGAGGAAGCGTCCCTGGCCCTGCGATCGTTTCGATCGCGATTCGGCCGTGCCGAGCACCTGCGGGCGGACGGGTGCCCGATCCTGCTGACCCTGATGAAGAACCCGGCCGCCGCGAGCGTTCTCATCGAGGAGATCGCCCGCGATCCTGATGTGGGGGCCACGATCCTGTCGGTGAACGACGCGCTCGCCGACGGACGGGACATCTCGTGGATCTGGGACGTCGACATCGAACGGCTGGTCCGGGCCGGAATCCCGCTGATTGCGTCGGGCAGCCGTGCGCTCGACGTGTCGGTTCGGATCAAGTATGCGGGATCGGAAGCGATCGCTTCCCATCGGGGCGCCAGAGCCGCGATCGGTGCCGCTGCCGATATCTGTCCCCCGGGCCGGTCGATCGTGCAGATGGCGACCTACACGGCGATGTTGGACTCGCGCCGCGCGCTGCGGGGTCGTTCCGGCCGTCTTCGAGACTCCACGCACCGCGCGACGGTTTGAACCGCCGGCCTGGGTTCGTGATCGTGCACCTCTACCCGGACCTGCTGCTCTCCTACGGGGATCGGGGAAACATCACGACGCTCGCCAGGCGCGCCGAGTGGCGTGGGTTCGTCACCGGTGTCGAGGGTGTGTCGCGATCGGAACCGATACCGCGAGATGCGAGGCTCATCATGATCGGTGGAGGCTCGGACTCACTGCAGTCGTCCGTGGCCGCCGACCTCGCCGGCAGACGCGGCGAACTCTCGGACGCCCTCGCGGAAGGGATCGTCGTGTTCGCGATCTGTGGTGGATACCAGTTGCTCGGCCACCGCTACATCAATTCTGCGGGCGATCCCATCGAAGGAGTGGGCCTGCTCGACATCGAGACATTCGCGGGGAAGCAGAGGATCGTCGGTCGGGTGACGGGCGAGGGGTCTCTCGACGGAGTTCGATTCAGGGCATCCGGCTTCGAGAACCATGCCGGCCGCACATTCCTCGGCTCGAAGGCGGTGCCGTTGATGTCGGTCCCGGAGGGTCAGGGCAACAACACCAAGGACCGCACCGAGGGGGCCGTTCAAGGTCGTGTGATCGGAACCTATCTTCACGGACCCGTGCTGCCCTCGTCGCCCGCCCTCGCCGATGCGCTTCTCTCGAAGGCGCTCGAACCTTGGACGGGCGGGGGGCCTCTGGAGCCGCTCGACGACACCCTCGAGCACGCTGCTTCCGAGTCCGCCCGTTCACGGCATCGATAAGAAGACGCAAAGGTCAAGGGATCCGAAACCCGGTCGTTGAATCGGCCGGTCGGCCAACGTACCCTTCGCGCGACCACCGAGTCGGAAGGCATCCGATCACGTGATCGCCGGTTTCCAACATGCGATGGCGCCGGTCGTCGTCGTCGCCTCCCTCATCGTTGCCGGACTGCTGGTTGCGGCCGGCTGCGCGAAGCTGGTTCGACCCGATCCGACCGCTCGTGCGCTGTGCGCGGGCGGACCGGCCACCCCCTGTCGTGTGGTCGCGCGGGCGATCGGCTTCGTCGAGATCGCCGTCGGCCTGTGGGCGATCGTCCTGCCGAGCCGCGCGTCGGGCGCCGCCCTCGCCGGCGCCTACCTCGCGTTCGCGGGCTTCGTGGCCTTCCTCCTGGTCAGGAGGCCGGAGGCATCGTCCTGCGGCTGTGCTGGGGCGAGGGAGATCCCGCCGAGCGCGCTCCATCTCGTCGCGAACCTCGTCGCCGCCGGGGCGGGCGTCGCGGCCGCGCTCGCCCCTCCGCTCGCGATCGGTTCGATCGTCGCCTCGCTCGGTTGGTATTCGGTGCTGTTCGCCGCCGGGCTGATCGCGGCCGGGGTCCTCGCGGTCGTCGCCGTCACGGATCTGCCGGGGGCGCTCGCTTCGTATCACCGTCCGACCGGCCATCCCGTCGAGCGCGATGCCGACCGCCACGTGCGCGCGGACGCCGCTCTCGAGGCCGCCGGCATCGGCCCGGGGCACTCCAGCCTGTGGCCGGGAGCGACTCTGCGGGAAGAGGCACATGCCTAGCTGGATCGATCGCCTCGCCGGGCTGCTCGCGGCTCAGGGGGGCTCCCGCAGCCGGCTCTCACAGACCGCCTCGGTCGCGGCCGCGCTGACCGTCGCGCCCGTCCTGTACGCCACTCGTCCCGTTCAGGCCGAGGAGCTGCTGCGGCGAACGTGCGCGGACTGCCCGCCCGGCAGCGGATGCTGCGGCGGCTACACCGCGTTCTGCTGCACCCTTCCGACGGGGGACAACTACGGATGTCCCGATGGAACGTTCGTCGGCGGATGGTGGCAGTGCAACTACGGCGGCGGGGACCTGTGCGGAACCACGAACCGGCGGTACTACATGGATTGCAACGCGCTCCCCGGCCACTCGTGCCCGGGCGGATGCCACTGCGGGAACGACGACTGCAACAACTTCAAGACCTGCTGCATCAACTTCCGCTACGGCCAGTGCAACACGCAGATCGGGGCGATCACGCCCATCATGTGCCGCCTCGTGACCTGCATCATCCCGTGCAAGATCGACTGTCTGAACTGCAGCTGCTCGTCGGCGACGGACCAGGTCACCTGCGGCCACAACGCGGGGTGCCTGTGAGCCCACTCCAACTCCTCGTCGCATGCGAAACCGTGGTGCTCGTGCTCCTCACCGCGGTCGTGATCGGTCTGCTTCGAAGCTACGCGGAGATCCTGCGACGCCTGCCTGAAGAAGAGCGAGGTGCCACGTCGCACCGATCGGCTCGCGAGGACTCGGAACCTCAACCGCGCGAGGGGGTCGTGATTCCGGCGCACCTGCCCGGGCCCCGTGAGGGCGACACACCGGTGCTCGACATCGTCGGGACGACGCTCGACGGGGCGCAGGTCGTGCTGTCGCCGGCCAGGACCAACACGCTCATCGCGTTCCTGTCGAGTGGCTGCCTTCCCTGCGGCGAGTTCTGGGACGGCCTGCAACCCGGTCGGCGGGAGCCGCTGCCGTTCGACACCAGGCTGGTGCTGGTGGTGAAGGGCCCGGAGTTGGAAAGCCCTGCGAGACTGCGGGACCTCGCGCCCGCGGACGTCCCGGTCGTGATGTCTTCCGGTGCCTGGGGCGACTACGGCGTGCCGATGTCGCCGTATTTCCTGTTCGTCTCCGAGACCACCGGGACGGTTCGCTCGGAGGGCTCGGCGAGCTCGTGGGAACAGGTTCGATCGCTCCTTCGGGACGCGATCGAGGACGAACAGTTGCTGGCGGAGGCGGCCCGAGGTGCGCACTGATCCGGTCCTCGTGTCGGGGATCGTCCTGGCGGTGGTCGCCGGCGTGCGCTCGGCGTGGTCGCCGTGAGGGACGTCGATGCTGGCAAGCATCACTCCGCTCGGGGAGCGGGGCCGCGGAAGGAGATGGGGGATCACGGTCGCGGCGCATCTGGTCGGGACCGTCCTGAGCGGCGGCGCGGTCGGGGCGCTCCTGGGCCTGGTGGCCGCCGCGCCCGCGCGGACGATGGGTTTCGAGGGCCGGCTCGTTGTTCTCGCGATCGCCGCAACCGCGGGAGTTGTCGTCGATGCGCGCATCGGCGGACTCCGTCTCCCCACCCCGGTTCGCCAGGTCAACGAGGCATGGATGAGCCGCTATCGGGGATGGCTCTACGGCTTCGGGTTCGGGATCCAGCTCGGATCGGGTGTCGCCACGATCGTGACCACGTCCGCCGTCTACGTCACGCTCGCCGCTGCCGCGCTGTCGGGAGGGCCCGGTGCCGGCGCGGCGATCGGGGCCACGTTCGGTCTCGTTCGCGGCGCCACGCTTCTTGCCGGGATCAGGGTCAAACGACCCGAGCAGCTCTTGGCTGTCGACGAGATCCTGCGCCGCTGGAACGCCCGAACGCTCGTCGCCGCCCTGGCGATCCAGTCGGCGATCTCGGCCGTGCTCGCCGCCGGTGCAATGCGATGACCCGCCTCGCGGGGCACGGTCTGTCGATCGGACTCCCGGGCGGATGGGAGGGTCGCATCTACGTCTCCGATCTGCCGGCCCCCGCCGTGAACCTCCCGGTCCTGCACGCGACCGACCTGGGCCTCACGTCGCAGCGCAGCACGTTCGCGCCAGAGATCGCGGCTCGAGCCGGTGGCACGGGCTCGCTCGTGGCATTGGCCGAGTTCGAGTCCCGGCTCGCGAACGTCGGGCTCTACGAACGGACGACGCTCGGGCTCCCGATCCGAAGACAGGATCTGCACGCGAACGCCCTCCAGGTTCCGGCTCCCGAACTGGAGGGTCATCAGCGCTTCTGCTCCCTGGGCGACCGGGCGTTCGCCCTCTACCTGGTCGTCGGCACCGGGCCGGGACTCGAGCACCGCCTCGACCGGGTGAACGAGATGTTGGGCACGCTCGAGGTGCGACCCCTGAAGGGGTCGAGGTGACGACGATCGCCATCGGCGTGCTCGTCGTCGCGGTCGTCTTCCTCGGGCTCGTGCTCGCGGGCGCCGTCCGATCGATGGACGATCTGGGGCGCCGCGTGAAGGCGCTTGAGGAGGGCGGCGGCCGGCCGCACCGCCTCCCGGGGGGTCTGTCGATCGGGGCGCCCGAGCCGTCGTTCGACCTGGCGACCCTCGAGGGCGGCCGGGTCCGATCGGCCGCGCTGAGCGGGCGCTCTCACGTGATCGCGCTCGCCGACCCGGGGTGCGAGGCCTGCGACGAGTTGGTCCCGCAGTTGCTCGCTGCCGCCGCGGCCGAGCGAGTGCCACCAGTGGTGGCGATCGCGGGTTCGTCGCGGGTGCCGGGCGGGTGGTCTGCGCCCGTCGGCGCGAACGGCCGCGCGATCGTCGCGCTCGACCCCGACGGAACCACGGCCGAGGCCTTCGGCTCCGACTTCACGCCACACGTGTTCGTCGTCGACGCCGGAGGTTCGATCGCCGCGCACGGGCCGGCGGGGAACGTGGCTGAGGTCGGACGGCTGCTTCGGGATGCCGACGGGATCCGGATCGTGCCCGGAGGGCCCATCGATGTCTGATGCCGACATCCGTGACCGGGCGGTCGTTGCGGAGAGCTCGGACGACGATGCAGGCGGGCCACCGACGTTCTCGCGGCGCGGGTTCTTGGGACGCCTGTCCCTCGGCGCGCTTGCGGCCTTCGCGATCACGGTCGGCGCGCCAGGGGTCGCGAGCTCCCGCGAGCCGCCCCCGTGTCGGATCCGGTGCAGCCCGGTCAGCCGGACCGGTTGCGCGTGCGGAGGCCACCTCTACCACTGCTCGGGGTGCGGCCGGAACTTCCACGCCTGCATCGCCGGCAAGCCGTTCACGTGGATCTGCCTGCGGCGCTCATGTTGAGCTCCGCCGTGGGTCAGGGAGCCGTGCCGGTCCTGCCGAACACGCGATAGGTCGACCAGCTCGCGCTTCGGCGCAGCCAGACGAACCAGCGAGAGCCGGCGCCGTCGGCCTCGAGGGAGAGAGCCTCCGAGATCCCCTCGCCGCTTCGCGCGACCGCGATGCTCGAGACCGGGTCCCACGTCGATCCGCCGTCGGACGATTCGCGCTCCAGTCCGTCGATCCGCGCGCGACTGGAGTCTTCCGAGCATGGGTCCGCGAGGCTCGACACGTGGCGGCATCCGGCCCAGGCGACCGCGATCCCGTCGGACCCGAACGGCGCGACCGAGGGCCCGTAGCCTCCGTCGTACCGAACGCCTCCGATCGAGACGGGCCAAGGCCCCTTCACCGTCGATGCGTTCCCCAGCGTCACACCGTCGAACAGCCGGGCCTCGATCCCATCGGAGGTCGCGTATGCGATCGCCACGTTCGCCGACGAGCCGTCGTCGGCGCCACGAGCGGCCGGATAGTCATTGGGACCGTGCGGCCCCGACGCCAGGAGCCCAACCGGCGTGGACGACGACGTCCACTCCGACCCGCCGTTGCTCGACGTGAGCGCCACGAGTCGGCCGGAGTCGGCGGCGATCCACACGACGACGACGTCCTCCCCGCTCGCCCCAACGGCCGGGAACCCTTGGAAGCCGGCCGCCGTTCCGGCTCCGGCCGTGGTCGCCCCGATCGTCGTCGTCGTCCAGTTCGCTCCGTCGTCCCCCGTGGTCGACAGCCGGATCTCTCCGGTGTTCGCGTTCGTCCACACGAGCCAGGCGTGGGAGCCCGACGCCGCGATGACGGGGAAGTCCACGCGGCCCCGCAATCGACTCATGCGGTGCCCGGCCCCCCAGGTCCTTCCTGCATCGTTGCTCGCCCTGATCCACAGGACGCGGGGGTCGGACGCACGGGGATGCAGATAGCTTGGGCGTGTCACCCACGCGACGTAGACATCGTTGCCGGTGGCAGCAAGCGCGGGCCGCGACGATTGCTGTCGCCGTCGCGAGATGCGGACCGGTCTCCGCCACGCGAGCGAACTGGCGAGCAGCCCGCGCTGCCAGAAGACGCCCATGTACGGACCCGAATCCGTCGCGCACGCACCCGATGGCGGCGGGCAGTCCGTCGCCCACGCCGTCTGCAGGAACGTCTGCGTGCGCCCGAGCGCATTGCCCGCAGTCCACGCGTTCGCCGGCGAAACCGCCGACGGTGGATCGAGTGTTACGGCGCGCGCCGCTGCCGGCAGGAGCGCGATCGTCCCGAACGAAATCGCGAGTAGGATCGCGGCCCGTCGAGCGAGACTCGGCACGCCCAACAGGATGCCATGACAGACAACGCTCGGAGGCGAAGCCACCGTACATCGACGCCGGGTCCAGCCCTCTCATGCCCCCAGCAGGCTCGTGAAACGGATTCTCGGCTAGCATGCGCCCGCCGACTGACGGGAGGGTTCGATTGGAAGCGATCACGATTGTGTGCGACTACGGCGATGGCCGTGCCGCGGCGGAGCAAGTAACGATGACGATTCGCGGTCGCCGTCTCGTGGTTGATCTCTGCGACACGCATCTGCGTGAGCTCACCAGGAATGCGCGACCTCCACGTCGAGGCCGCCGCCCCGCGATGGGGGCCGCTCCTGCAATAAAGCGCAGGGGCCGGCCGCCTGGCAGCAAGAACAAGGCGGTATCGGCAAACGGACGGAAGAAGTCGCCCGCCAAAAAGTCGCCGGCGAAGCGCCGTGGTCGCCCGCGCAAGGCCGCGGCGAAGGCGAAAGCCTAAAGAGGCGTCGGCCGGCGCCTGAGGGTGACCAGCCCGTCCGATGCCTTGACCTGGGTCCGGATTGGCCGGCCGGTCGAAACATCCCACAAGCCTGCAAAGCCCGTGTCCGCCCCAGCTGCCATCGTTCGCCCATCCCGGGAAGACGGCGATCGCCGCGACCGTGCCACCACCCACGTCGATCGTGTGCAGGACCTTCCGGTGAAGCTTCCGTGAGGTAGGAGTGCGGTGCTCGGTTCTCTTCGCGGCCTGCGTGGGAGGTGACCTGACGTGCGTGTGTACACGCTCGGGGTCTGGACGGTGAAGAACGGGCGCGAAGGCGACTTCGTCAAGGCTTGGGAGGACCTGGCCGACCGAACGAAGTCAGACTTCCCGGACGGGACGGCGACCCTGCTGCGCGATCGCGATCAACCGAATCTGTTCATCAGCTTCGGTCCGTGGGAGTCCCTCGAACAGATCGA
>JALYLM010000173.1 GCA_030774235.1 Actinomycetota bacterium | reverse complement strand
CTTCGTCATGGACTGGGCGGCGATCTACCGTGACATCGTCATCGGCCTGCTCGTCGCCGGTGCGCTCGCGGCGTGGGTTCCGGAGAGCTTCTGGCAGTCCTTCTTCCTCGTCGATCACCCGTTCTGGGCGAAGGTGTGGGGGCCGCTCGTCGGACCGCTCGTTTCGATGCTGTCCTTCGTCTGCTCCATCGGCAACGTGCCGCTGGCCGCGGTGCTGTGGAACGGCGGGATCAGCTTCGGCGGCGTGATCGCCTTCATCTTCGCCGACCTCATCATCCTGCCGATCCTCAACATCTATCGGAAGTACTACGGCGCCAGGGTGAGCCTCTTCCTGCTCGCGACCTTCTACGCGACGATGGTCGTCGCCGGTTACATCACCGAGATCCTCTTCGGTGTCCTCGGGCTGGTCCCGGCGGGCCCGCGCCACGCGAAGGTTGTGGAGGCCAGCGTCCACCTCAACTACACGACGGTCCTCAACATCGTGTTCCTCGCGCTCGCGATGCTTCTCGTCGTGCGCTTCCTGCGCACCGGCGGTCCGGCGATGCTGCGGATGATGGATGCTTTACCCGATGACGGGGCCCAAGACGGGCACGACGGCGGCGGGGCCGCGACGGCACAGCGTTTCACGTGCCCGATGCACCCCGAGGTCATCCGGAACGAAGAGGGGACGTGCCCGAAGTGCGGCATGCGGCTGGTCCCCGCTCACCCTCGGTAGCGGCCGGCCACGGAGTCGGCGAAGGCGGCGAACCGTTCCGCGACCGGCTCCGAGGTGATGTGCAGGACGTTCTCGGCGTTGGTCTCGCCGTTTCGTGAGCTGTTGAAGCTTCCGGTGACGACCTCATCGTCGGCGACGAGGACCTTCGCGTGCATGTAGTCATGGATGGAACCCTCCGCGTAGGGCGTCGAGCGCTTGCCCGACAGACGCGGCGCGATCGCCTTCCACGCCTCGATCTTCCAGTGGTTCGCGGGAACCGATCGCCACGCGCCGACGACCTCCTGCATCTGCGTCGCGTCGTACGCGCCGGCCAGGTCGAACGAGGACCGTCCGGCGAACTCGGCCAGCGTGCCGAGGATCACGCCCGAGGTGACGACGGGGGACAGGATTCGGATCAGCCGCCGGGCCGCACCCATCCGGTCGGCGACGAGGTGCGCGAGCGACGGACCGTGCGGCGAGAAGAACGGACGCACGGTGAGACCGCCCTCCATGGTAACGACCTCACCCAGGCCGCCGCTCGGTTCGACGCGGTTGTGCGCCCAGAGCTGCTCGAAGTTGTGGAGGTACGCCGCGGCGGCGGTCGCATCCTCGAGTCGGATCACCACGTTCTCCTCGCGCGAGAAAGCGTCGTCCGTCCAGTTCGTGGAGCCGGTCCAGACGGCCTCGGCGTCACGGACCACGTACTTGTGGTGCATGAGCGAGCCTCCGTCGTGGATGCCGTGGGTCGGAACATCCAGGCCGTCGATCCCGGCCGGGTCGGATTGCATCGGCCGCGGTGCCGCGGGATGCCTGGGGCGCTCCATGTTGAACGCCACCCGCACCGTGATCCCGCGCGCCGCGGCGGCTTCCAACGCGTCGGCGATCCGCGCGCTCGCCCCGACGCGCGCATGGAAGTCGTAGATCGCAACATCGATCGTTCGTTCCGATGCCTCGATGAACCCGACGAGTCGGGCCGTCACGGACTCCGCCGTCTGCCCGCCGTCGGTCAGGAACTCCGTGTCGAGCGTGCTCACGGTCCGTGGTCGCATTCGCCCCGATAGCAGCTCACGACGATCCGTACCGCCTCCGCGGGATCGTCGGTCACCGACAACAGGCGGAGATCGTCCGCCGACACGAGCCCCTCGTCGAGGAGCTTCCCGTCGACCCAGGTAAGCATCTCGTCCCAGTGCGAGTGGCCGAACAACACGACCGGGAAGTGCCGCACCTTGCCGGTCTGGATGAGCGTGAGTGACTCGAAGAACTCGTCGAGCGTCCCGAACCCGCCGGGGAAGACGACGAAACCCTCCGCAGCCTTCACGAACATCGTCTTGCGCGCGTAGAAGTGGTGGAACGTGAGGGAGATGTCGAGGTAGGCATTGGGTGCCTGCTCGTGGGGAAGCTCGATGTCGAAGCCGACGGAAAGTCCTCCGGCTTCCTTCGCGCCTCGGTTCGCCGCCTCCATGATGCCGGGCCCTCCGCCGGTCACCACGGCGAACCCCGCTCGCGCGAACGCGGCTGCCGTCTCGAGCGCCATCGCGTACCAGCGATCCGATGCGGGAAGGCGGGCCGAGCCGAAGATGGTGACCGCCGGCCGGTCGATGGTCTCGACCGCCTCGAACCCCATGCGGAACTCGTGCGCGATCGCGGCGACCTGGGGATCCACGTCGCCGGCCTGGCGTTGGAGCATCGTGCGTTCGTCCACGCATTCCCAGCCTGTCACCGACCGAGCGGCACCCTATCGGGTCTGCTCTGCCCCCGTGTCGAGAACGGCAATGAGGCCGTCACGTCACCGCGTCGTCGTACTCGTCGTGGCGACGCCACCACTCGTAGGGCGGGGTACGCGGGTGGCCCTCCGGCGAGTCTTCCCAGTCCTCCTGCCGCCCGAGCGGTGTCAGGTCGAGGAAGGTCCAGACGCTGCCCAGCGCCTCGACGCCGCGCCCGGCCGTGAAGTAGGTGCGATACACGTCGTCGCCGTCGCGGAGGAAGACGCTGAGGCCGAAGGTCTCGCCCTCGTCGCGAGAGAGACCGAAGTCGACGTTGAAGTCGCTCCCCGAGGAGGACAACCATGGGATGGCCCAGCCCATGCGTTCCCTGTACGGCGCGATGCTCTCCAACGGTGCGCGGGATACCAGGACGAAGGAGGTATCGCGGGCGTGCATGTGGGCGAGGTGCCCGACCTGGTCGACGAACATCGAGCACCCGGGACAGCCCGCGGTCGGCCATCCCTGGACGCCCGGGGCGAACATGAAGTGGTAGAGGACGAGCTGGCGGCGCCCGTCGAACAGGTCGGGGAGGGTCGCCGGGCCGTCCGGGCCCTCGAAGAGGTAGTCCTTGTCGATCCGGACCATCGGAAGCCTTCGGCGCTCGGCGGCCAGCCCGTCCCGCGCCCGGGTGGCCTCCTTCTCCATCACGAGCAGCCGTTCGCGGGCAACCTGCCAGTCGGCCGGTGACACGATCGGCGGAAGATTCATCGTGCGCTCCTTTCGTCGTTCTGGCCGAACAGGTTCTCAGTCGTCGATCGCGCCGTACGCCGACGTCCAGAAATCGAGGCAGACACTCGGGGGACTGGGCGACGTCCACGAGGCCTGGGTCAGGAGGATCGTCACCGTCTCCTCCCTTGGGTCCGAACGCCAGGAGGTGCCCATCCCGCCGTCCCAGCCGAACGTTCCGACACTGTGCGCCACGTCGTCGCGCCTGGTGACCACGGACACGCCGAACCCCCAACCGTTGCCGTCGAAGTAGCCCGGCACGAACGCGGATGCCTCCTTCTGCTCGGGCGTCAACTGGTCGGTCGTCATGAGCTCGACCGAAGGTCGGGACAGGACGCGCCGGTCGCCGTGCGTTCCCTTGTTCAGCATCATCTGGCCGAACGCCAGGTAGTCGTCGACGGTCGACACCAGGCCCGCGGCGCCCGACGGAAAGGCGGGCGGCCGGCTCCACTCGCCTCCTCCGGCCTCGTCGTAGACCTCGAGCGCCCCGGTTTCGAAATCCGTGGAGTAGCTGGTCGCGAGCCGGTCGAGCTTCGCCTCCGGCACGCTGAAACCGGTGTCCTGCATGCCGAGCGATTCGAAGAGGCGTTCGCTGAGGAAGGTCTCGAACGGCCGGCCCGTGGCGCGCGCGATCAGCACGCCCAGGACGTCGGATCCCGTGTTGTACATCCACTGCTCGCCCGGTTGGTGCATGAGCGGCAGCGTCCCCAGGCGGCGCATCCATTCATCGGGCCCAGGGGGCGTCGACGGACTCGGCGGCCCCTGGCCGAGGAGTCGCTCGCTCATGGCGTCTTGGATTGGATACGTGCCCGGCGGCGCCATGACGACGCCGATGCCCATGCGGAAGGTCAGCAGGTCGCGCACGGTGATCGGCCGGTTCGCGGGCACGGTGTCGTCGAGCGGCCCGTCGAGCCGCTTCAGAACCTTGCGGTCGGCCAGTTCGGGCAGCAGCCGATCCACCGGCTCGTCCAGCCGCAGCGTGCAGTCCTCGACCAGGATCATCGTCGCGACCGCCGTGATCGGCTTCGTCATCGAAGAGATGCGGAAGATCGTGTCGCGGCGGATCGGGTCGCTGCCGCCGATCGCCTGCGCACCCACCGCATCGACGTGGACCTCGCCCCGCCGACCGACCAGCGTGACGAGACCGGGCACGTCGCCGCGCTCGACATGGCCGGCCATGACGTCGTGCATGCGGCCGAGACGCTCGTCGGACAATCCTCCCGTGCTCACCGCCGGTTCCCTCCGATCGCGCCGATCGTTCATCCGGCTCAGCAATGCAGACCGCGGACGGGTCGAAAACTCATCTAGCCGGATCGTCGCCCGACGAGGTTGGCACATCGCCCAAGAAGGCGGCGACGGCTC
>JALYLM010000172.1 GCA_030774235.1 Actinomycetota bacterium | reverse complement strand
TCCACACGTCGGGGTGTCTCGCCTTCCAGCGCTCCAGCCCAGCCCTCGCGTCCGCTTCCGTCGCCGCTCGAGCGATCTCGATCAGCGGCATCTTCGTCCTGCGTCGCCCGGTCGGCCCCACCGTCTTCCCAGGCGCCGGCGGTGGGACGACGCCGTCTCGCTCCTTCGTCCGACTCGCACTCCGTCGCTTCGACGGCTGCACCCGAGGCGGCTCGCCCGCCTGCTTCGCGAAGTGGGGGGGCCACGGTGCGTCGCCGAACCCGGCCGTCTCGTGCTCGGCCGAGAGTTCGAGCAGGCGTTCCAGAGATCCGGCGGTCTCATCGATGCCTTCGGACGGATCCCCGATCCTGGCGAAGCGTTCGGCGACCGTGTCGATCGTGAACGCCTCGGGCCGGCAATCTGGGACCTCCTCCCACGTGAGAGGCGTGGAGACCCGCGCGTCGGGGGTCGGGCGGACCGAGTATGCAGAGGCCGTCGTCCGGTCCTTCGCGTTCTGGTTGTAGTCGAGGAACACACCCTGGCGCTCCTCCTTCCACCACTTGCTCGTAGCCAGGTCCGGGGCGCGCCGTTCCACCTCGCGGGCAACGGCCAGCGCGGCCCGCCGCACCTCGGGGAACGTCCACCGCGGCTCGATCCGACAGTAGACGTGGAAGCCTCGGGAACCCGACGTCTTCGGCCAGCCCACCAGGCCGAACTCCTCGAGGGTCTGGTTCGTGAGCATCGCCACGTCCAGGACCTGCGTCCAGCTCACGCCGGGGACCGGGTCGAGGTCGATGCGGAGCTCATCGGGGTGATCGAGATCCTGGGCTCGGACGGGATGTGGGTTGAGGTCGATGCAGCCCAGGTTCAGCACCCATACGAGTTGGGCCTCGTCGCCGACTACGATCTCGTGTGCCGTGCGTCCGGACGGGAAGCTCAGCTCGACCGTCTCGATCCAGTCGGGGCGCGACGTGGGTGCGCGTTTCTGGAAGAAGAACTGGCCCTCGGCTCCGTTCACGAATCGTTTCAGCGCCATCGGGCGGTCCGCGACGCCCCGCAGCGCCCCGTCGGCCACAGCCCGGTAATACCGGACGAGATCGAGCTTGGTGTGACCGGTCTTCGGAAAGAAGACCTTGTCGGGGTTCGTGACGGTGACGTCGCGCCCGGCGATGTCGAGATGCTCCTTGCGGGCCGCCATTCGGAAAACATACCCGTACGACCGCTGCCACCGATGCCCCGTCGGGAGCGCGTTTCCCAACCCGTCAGATCAGGGCGCGCCGAGCGACTCCCCCGCTGGGGTCATTCGCTCCGGACGGGGGGCCACGTCGTGCCCCATGCGCCGGGCGACGGCGGCTCGGCCCCGGCGTCCTCGTCCAGTAGTCGTGCGATCGTGCGGCGTACGAGCAGGGCGGCAGGGAGATTTCCCTTGAGCTCGTACCGGTCGAGCGCCTCGCGATACGCATCGTGGGCCTCGTCCACACGGGTCGCGCTCGCGAGCACGTAGCCGAGTGTCGTCCACGATCGCGCCTGGGTGTCGACCGCCTCGGTCGGAGCAACCTCGGCCAACGCTTCGCGCGCGTACCGTTCGGCGTCCTCGTACGCTCCGAGGTCGGCGAGCGCTCGGGCCCGCGCAGAGCGCCATCCCGTGTTCGTCTCGAAGTCATCGGGGAACGAGATCCGCTCGGCGCGGGCGGTGGTCGCGATCGCGTCGTCGGCTCGACCGAGCGCCTGCTGGGCATCGCCGAGCAGGCATTGGACGGTGGACCGGTACCCGCCCTCACCGAGGCGCTCCAATCCTCGTTCGCCCTCGGCGAGGACCTCCTCGGCCGCCGCAAACTCGCCCGCCAAGAGATCGATCCAGCCACCCTGCATGACGCTTCCAAACCCGGATATCTCGTCTCCCAGCTCGGCCATCATCACGCGGGCGTCGCGCCACTGCGTCCGCGCGCGATCGAACTCATCCATCATCGCCAGCGATAGGGCGTCCATGCCGTCGCCGAACGCGCGGGCGTACCGCGACATCGAGGTGGAGCCCAACAATTCCAGCCACCGTTCGTGCACCTTCGCCGCGGGTACCGGTCCATACGCCATCACCGCGGGGATCCACGATGCCGACTCCGGCGCGAGGCGCACGTCGCTCGAATGAACGGCGAGTTCCTGTGCGCGCTCGAGCATCTCGATCGCGCGCGTGTGGTGTCCGAGCCACATCAATGAGATGCCGAGGAAGTAGCTGGCCTCCGCAACGGCGGCGTTGTTCCCGGCCGCCTCGAGCTCCGGAAGGAGGGCCTCGACTTGTGCCTGGAGCTGGCTCTGGGGCGCACCCTCGACGTGCGACCGGATGAACTGCGCCCGCACGACGGCGCGGGCGGCAGCGCCCAGGTCTCCGGTCCCCCGTCCCAGCCTTTCCGCCGTCTCGAGCACGGCGAGCGCATCATCGAATCGTCCCTCCCGTTCGTGCACGACCCCGAGATCGAGCAGGATCGGAACCCGTTCGCCGGATCCGGGTGGAAGGAGCGCGTCCGCTCGCCCGAGGAGATTGGCAGCCGCTCGAACGTCGCCGCGGTCGAATGCCCGGCTCCCCGCGGCACCGAGCCGCGCGGCCGCCCGCGAACCGGCCTCGCGGCCGCGTTCGTCGTCGGGCGCGAGCTCGGCGCGAAGGCGTGACGCCTGCTCGAGGTGGTAGCCAACGATCTCGTCGAATTCGCTCTCTCGCCCGCCGACGGCATCGAGCCACGCCGCATATCGCTCGTGCAGGTCTGCGCGGACCTCCTTCGAGATTCGCCCATACGCGGCGTCGCGGATCATCAGGTGACGGAACGCGAACCCGTCCTCGCCTGCGAACAGGGATTCACCCGGCCGGATGAGGTCTCGTCTGACGAGCGACATCAGGTGCCTCGACGCGTCCACGCCCTCACCTTCGGGGGTCAGCGCGAGGAGGGAGCCGCGATGAAACATCTTTCCCTCCACCGACGCGCGCTCGAGTATGGCGAGCTCTTCGGCCGGCAGTCGCTCGAGCCGGGCCTCGATCAACGCGCTCACGGTCGGCGGGACGGTGAGGGACTCGAGGTCGCCGCGGACGACCCAGACGCCGTCCTCGAGGATGAGTCGCCCGTCTTCCACCAACATCGCGGCGAGGTGTTCGACGAACAACGGAATGCCCTCGGCCGCCCCCGCGATCCGACTCCCGACCTCGTCGGGCGCGCCCGCAAGCAGTTCGGCGACCAAGCGCTCGGTCTCGCCGGCCGACAGCGGCTCGAGCTCGATCGAGGTCGCGTTGCGCTTCCCGCCGCCCCACGCCGGGCGCAGGTCCAGCAGCTCCGGGCGGGCGCTGCAGAGGAGGAGGACGGGGGCGTCGCGCGTCCAGTCCGCGACGTGCTCGATCAGGTCGACGAGCGTCGGCTCGGCCCATTGCATGTCGTCGAGGTCGACGATGAGCGGGTGCGTTCGCGCGAGCGTCTCGAACAGCTTGCGCATCGCCCAGAACGTCTCCTCCGCGACCCCGGCGGCGCCCGCAAGGCCGAGCAGCTGGGCGAGGCGGTCGGCCACGAGGTCGCCCTCTGTGTCGTCGTCGGTGAGCCGCCGGAGTTTCGTTCGGACCTCGTCGGCGCCGTCGAGGTCGGACAGGTCGGCGGCGCGAGTCAGCATCTCGACGACCGGCCAATACGTGATCCCGTCGCCGTATGGCAGACATCGGCCCCGCAGCACCTCGGCCTCCACGCTCGCGAGAAACTCCTCGACGAGGCGCGACTTCCCGACCCCGGGCGTGCCGAGGATCGTAAAGAGCACGCAGGCCCGGTCGGCGACGGCCCGGTCGAACGCCTCATGGAGCAAGCGCAGCTCGCGCTCCCGTCCGACGATCGGGACGTCACGGCGTCGTGCGATCCCCTCGGCGCTCGGATGGATGGAGACGAGCCGCCACGCGGTCACCGGATCGGCCTTCCCCTTGGCCTCGAGCGGAACGTGCTCCTCCGCAACCACGGCGTCGCGGACGAGACGGTACGTCCGCTCGCCGAGCAGGATGTCGCCAGACG
>JALYLM010000171.1 GCA_030774235.1 Actinomycetota bacterium | reverse complement strand
AGGCCGAGCGCCATCATCCGGTTCAGGACGTCGTTGCGGCGGAGCTTCGTGTTCGACGGGCGATCGAGCGGGTTCCAGTACTCCGGCGCGCGGACCATGCCGGCGAGCATCGCGCCCTCGGTGAGCGTCAGCTCCGACGCGGGCTTGTGGAAGTAGAAGTCGGCGGCGGTCCCGATCCCGTAGATCCCATTCCCCATGTAGACCTGGTTCATGTAGAGCTCCAGGATCTGGTCCTTCGTGTACTTCTGCTCCACGCGGATCGCGATCGCCAGCTCCTGGAACTTGTTCGCGAAGGTCCGATCCTCGCTGTTCTGCAGCGTGTTCTTCACGAGCTGCTGCGTGATCGTGGAGCCGCCCTGCACGACGGTCCCGGCCTTCGCGTTCTCGACCAGCGCGCGGATCATCGAGTTCCAGTTCAACGCCCCGTGCCGGTAGAAGGCCGAGTCCTCGATCGCGAGCACGGCCTCCCGGGTGACCGGACTGACGTCGTTCAGGTGGACGAGCTCGCGGTTGTCCAGGTAGACGGTGGCGAGCACGGTCTTCCCGTCCGACGCGTAGATCGTCGATCGGGTCGGGAACCGGGGGATGTGCGTGAAGTCCGCCCCGGCGGCGGTGAGCCGCGCGTCCAGTGCCTTGGCGCCCCAGCCGATGCCCGCGAACGGCGGGACGAGGATCACGGCCATCAACGCCCCGGCGACCAGGACGATGGGCACGAGCAGGAGCATCGCCAGCGGCTTGTATCCGAGGCGATCGGCGAACGTCGGCGGCCCCGCCGGTGGCTCGGGTCGATGTGCGGCCATGGGGTTGCGCAAAGGATACCCCTGCCCGCCCGGCCGGTACGATTGAGAAGATGCGCCGCGCGACCCTGGTCCTCGCCGTGCTGGCCGCGGCCCTGACCCCCGGGATCGCGGCGGCGCAGTCCACGCCGTCGCCGTCCGGCGCCCCCGCGACCCCGGTCGAGGTCATCAAGGTCGAGGGCGCGATCGATCGCGCCCTGATGTCGTACGTGAACGACCGCCTCGCCGCCGCGGAGAGTCGAGGAGCCGTCGTCGTGCTCCAGTTGAACACGTCGGGGTCGCTGAACCAGGACGGGCTCGGCCTCGCGAGCCGCGTCGCCGCGATGCGCGTGCCGGTGATCGCGTGGGTGGGGCCCGTCCCGGCGAAGGCCGGCGGGGCCGGCCTGCTGCTGATGTACGCGGCCGCGCTGGCCGCGGTCGCACCGGGGTCGCAGACGGGTCCCCTGCATCCGATCGACCTCGGGCACCCCGACGCGAGCGACGCCGGCCTGGATCAGACGATCCACACGTGGCTCACGGCGCACGATCGATCCGCCGAGCTGACGCGGTTGGACACGGCTCTGCCCGCGCAGATCGCCCTGGATCTAGGAGCCGCCCAGGTACGTGCGCTGTCGGTGCCCGATCTGCTCGATGCCGTCGACGGAAGGACCGTGCGGACCGCGGCCGGGACCGTCGTGCTGCAGACCCGGATCGCGAAGACCGAGCAGCAGGCGAACGAGCGCACCGTCGACATCGCGTTCGAGAACATGGGGCCCGTCGCGCGAACGCTGCACGCGGTGTCCTCGCCGTCGATGATCTACTTCCTGCTCGTGATCGGCCTCGCGTGCCTGGCGTTCGAGATCACCCAGCCGGGGTTCGGATTCGCGGGCTTCGCCGGGATCGGGATGCTTGGGCTCGCCGCGTTCGGGCTCTGGGCCGTGCCGCCGGCCTGGGGCTGGTTCGCGACGATGGCCGGCGGCATCGTCCTCATGGCTGCGGACGTCCGGCTTCGAAGGCTCGGGCCCCTCACGGGGATCGGACTGTTCGCGTTCACGGCCGGGTCCGTCATGGCGTGGCGGGGTGTGGCGAGCGCGATCCGGATCTCTCCCTGGTTGATCGGCGGGGCTGCGATCGCGAGCATCCTGTACTACGGGTTCGCGCTGACCGTGGCCATCCAGTCCCGCGACCGGATCGCGAGCACGCAACGCGGGCTGATCGGGCTGGTGGGAGACGCTCGGGGCAAGCTCGCCCCCGAGGGGCCGGTGTACGTGAAGGGAGCGATGTGGCGCGGCCGGGCGGCCGGCGAGCCGATCCTTCCCGGCGCGCGGATCCGCGTTCGGGGCGTCGACGGCCTGGTGCTGAGGGTCGAGGCGGAGCCCGACCTCGGGTCCAACGCGGGCTGACGGGCCCGACGCTGGGTCGGCGGCGAACGTCGCCGGAATCTCCGCGGCTCCCGGTTTCGAATACCTACGTGGAACGATGTTGCGAGACGACTGGAGCACGGGGTGGCAGCAGCGAGCCGCGTGTCGCGGCGATGATTCCGTGTTCTTCTTCGCCCCAAGCCATTTCGAGAAGCGAGCCGAGAAGAACGCCCGCGAGGCGGTGGCGAAGTCGATCTGCGACCGCTGCCCGGTCCAAACGCCCTGCCTGGAGTTCGCCCTGCGGATCGGAGAGACGCACGGGGTGTGGGGCGGCCTGAACGAGATGGAACGCCGGGCGATCCTGCGACTGCAGGCCCGGGACGACGGCGTTCCCGCCTGAGCGATCCGGCCCGGTCGGCGCGCCGATCAGCCGGGCCGATATCGTGGACCTCAGGTTGGCGCCGGTCACGCATCCCGTGGGAGGATGCCGCGGTGAAGGACGCGGACGTGCTTTCCCGCCTGCGAGAGCTCGGGATCGAGCTCCCGCCCCCGTCGGTCCCGGTCGCCTCGTACGTCCCGATCGTGGTGTCGGGCTCGCTGGCGTTCGTCGCAGGACAGATCCCGATGATCGACGGAAAGATCGTTCACCCCGGTCGGCTGGGAGAGAACGTGTCGCTCGAGGACGGCGCCGCTGCGGCGGCGACGGCCGCCGTCCAGGCCCTGTCGGTGATCCGGAACGCCCTCGGCTCGTTCGACGGGCTGCGCCGGATCGTCCAGGTCACGGTGTACGTTGCCGCCACGCCCGACTTCATCGAGCACCCGAGCGTCGCGAACGGCGCCAGCGAGCGTCTGATCGAGGTCCTCGGGGACGCCGGGAAGCACGCGCGCGCGGCGGTGGGGATGTCGTCGCTCCCCCTGGGCAGCAGCGTCGAGGTGCAGGTGACCGCCGAGGTCGACCCGGGGTAGCCACGAAGGCAGCCGCGGGCGCGGC
>JALYLM010000170.1 GCA_030774235.1 Actinomycetota bacterium | reverse complement strand
CTCGCCGTGGGTCCTGATCAAACAGTCGACGAAGCCGGAGATCGACCTCACGTGCTCGCCCTGCCGGTGGGGCGACTTCGCCAGCGCGAGCCCGGACCCCGGAGCCGACGTCGCTGGAACCCACGGGATCGTCTGGTTCTCGAGCGAGTGGAACGTGAGGAGCAGATCGAACGACGACGTCGAGTGGCGCAGCCTCGACTGGGACGTGGCGCTCCTCCCGTCGGCATCCCCATGCGAGCAGATCGGAACGACGAACGACGACCGGCTGGTGAGCGATCGAGGGCAGGAGCTCTGCGCGGGCACCGGCGACGACACCCTGTTCGGCGGCAGGGGAGCGGATACTCTCAACGGCGGGAGGGGCAGCGACCGGCTCGTCGGATCGCGCGGCGACGACGACCTGTTCGGAGGCAGGGGTCCCGACGGCCTGACGGGAGGGGCGGGCGACGACTACCTGAACGGTGGTCCCGGCTCGGATCACTGCGCCGGGGGCGCAGGTCGCGACCGGCTCGTCTCCTGCTGACACCGGGGCGCCACGAGCTCGTGGCCGACCCCACCGGGAGCGAACACGACTCCTTAGCGCGGACGACGAGCTTCCTCTTCCTCCGCCCGCCGGAAGCGCTCTTCGGCCTCGGCTCGATCTCCCCGCTTCTGGGCGACGCGCGCGAGCGCTCGCCAGGTCCAGCTCGCGAGCTGACGCTCGCCGAGCTCCTGCGAGATACGGATCGCCTGCTGCAGTTCGTTCTCGGCCTCGTCGAGCCGGCCGAGGTCCCGATAGGCGATCCCTCGCTCGGCCATCGCGTCGGCCAGTTCCCAACGCGCTCCGAGATCGGTGAAGATCGCGATCGCGAGATCGAAGCAGGCGACGGCATCGGCGTTCTCCTCGGCGTCCTGATGGAGCCGGCCCCGCTGGACGGCGGCGACTGCCGTGCTGAACTGATCGCCCATCTCGGCGGCGACTTCCTGGGCTTCCTCGATGAGCCGGGTTGCCTCGGCGAGGTCGTGCTGATCCGCGCGGTTGATCGACAGACACGTGAGCGCCCGCGCGCGCGCCCATCGATCCTCGTTGTCCTCGGCCAGCACCAGGGCGCGCTTCCAGAGACGCTCCGCCTCCTCGAAGTCGTCGCGAGCCCAGGGAACCCACCCCGCGAACAGCAGCGTCCGGCTGATCGCAAAGGGTTCACCGAGCTCCTCGGCTGCCGCGAGCGACCGCTCGAGCAGCTCCCCGGCTCGGTCGATGTCACCCTCGAAGTTCATCGCGATGTCGCCCCGGAACCGCAGGGCGTGCGCGATCGTCCAGGCGTCGCCTACCGCGTCCACCTCGAGGGCACGGTCGAGAGCCTCGATCGCGGACTGGTACTCCCCCAACCAATACCGGGCCTCGCCCATGCCGGCCAGGATGCGGGCCTCCCGGACGCCCCACGTCTCCTCGAGCCCGGCCATCGCAAGACCCCGTTCGTAATAGTCCAGCGAGGAGCGATTCTCCATGCGCCGCCGCGCGCGATCCCCGGCGGCGGCGAGCGCGCCGACCGCGCGCTCGGGGATCGATCGGTCGTCGGGGTCGAGGTCCAACGAGGCGAGCGCTGCCCGTTCGAGATGATCGGCGCCCCATGAGACGTGGCCGGTGCGACCGAGCCCGTCGGCGATCGCCACGTGCAGGCGCACGCGCTCGCGCTTCGGCAGGCTGGCGTAGGCGACGTCGCGAAGCGTCTCGTGGCGGAAGCGCCAGCGCGGCTCCGCTCCGCCGATCTCGGCGCGCACCAGGATCTCCTCGTCCTCCAGGACCTGGAGCGTCAGGACGTCGCCGCCGCCGACGAACTCGAGCTCGTTCGCGTCGAACGAGTAGAGGAAGGCGGACACGCGCCTGGCGAGGTCCCTCAGGTTCGGCGCGAGATGATCGATCCGCGCAGCTACCAGCGCCTGGACCGTGGGCGGCAGCGTCGCGCCGGTCTCGGCCGACACGCCGGCCTCCCGGCGCACGAGCATGCCGGTGATCTCCACGATGAAGAAGGGGTTCCCGCCGGTGCGCGCGGCGATCGTCTCGGCGGTGGGCAGGTCGCACCGGCCGCCACTGGACTGGCGGACGAGCTCGATCGCGTCGTCGGTCGAGAGCGCCTCGAGACGAAGCATCGTGTGATTCGTTGCCCCGGCTCCCCACGTCGGCCGGTCGTCCAACAGGCTGGGTCGCGCGATCGTCAGGATCATCGTCGTCGATGGACCGTGACGGGCGCGGGCGGCCAGCCGCTCGATGAGATCGAGCATCGGGGGGCGCATCCAGTGGGCGTCCTCGAATACCAGGACGACCGGGGCGTGCACGCTGATCGCCTCGATCAACGACAGGAATCCGGCCTGGACCTCCTGAACGAAGGCGGACTCGTCGCGTCGTGGCTCGGCGATCCCCAGTGCGAGGGCCAGCCGCCCCGTGACACGATCGACGTCGGCGGGCCCGCAGTATCGTTCGACGAGCGCCCGCAGACGTTCCGCGTCGCTGTCGGACACCCCGTCCTCGAGACCCGCGAGCTCGCGGACGATCGCCCCCGCCGGAGCGAACGTCGCACTGTCCGTGTACGACTGGCTCGACCCGATCAGCCCGACCACACCGGGGTCGAGCCCGGCGATGAACTCGTCCGAGAGGCGGGACTTCCCGATCCCGGGCTCGCCGAGCAACGTGAACAGCAGGGGGCGCGACGTGTCGATCACTCGCGCGAACGAGTCTCGAAGGATCGTGATCTCCTTCGTGCGACCCACGACCGGGATCGTCCGCCGAGTAGAGCGGGCGGTGAGGCCGTTCACCGGGTAGGCCCCAAGGCCGTCCGCGAAGCCCTTCGCCTCGACGTCGCGCCGTTCGCCGAAGGACACGGCAGTCAGGGTCAGCTCGTGCGTGGTCTCTCCGACCAGCACCTCGTCCGGGAAGGCGGCGTTCTGCAGTCGTGCGGCCGCGTTCACGACGGGACCGGTGACCAGGAGTTGCCCGGCTGGGCCGAGCCCGGTCGCGGCCACGCCCGACTCGACCCCGACCCGGACCTCCAGCGGCTCGGCCACGCCGGCGGACCGACCGAGGCGTCTCGTGCGCTCCCGGATGGCGAGCCCCGCGCGCACGGCGCGCACGGCATCGTCCTCGTGGACCTGGGGCAGCCCGAACACCGCCATGACGGCGTCGCCGATGAACTTCTCGGGTTGGCCGCGGAGGGCCTGGAGCTCCTCCGTCGCCGCGTCGAAGAATCGCCCCAGCAGCTCTCTGGCGCGCTCGGGGTCGAGGCGCTGCGCCAGGCCGGTGGAGTCCACGAGGTCGGCGAACAGCACCGTGACCATCTTTCGCTCCTCGGTGGCGAAGGACGTGGAGACGGGGGCGCCGCAGTTCGCGCAGAACCGGGCGCCGTCGGGGAGGGGCTCTCCGCACACGGCGCAGCTCATCGCGCACAGCATAGGGGCAGGCACCGACGCGCCGCGCCCGGCCAGACTCGAACGAGAGCGCGGGGCTAGGCCATCCAGGCGTCGATCCGCTGCTCCACTTCGCGGAGCCGCAAGATGATCGCCTTCAGCATCGCCAGCGCCACGCTGGGGTGCTGGAGGAGGAACGACTGGAAATCGTCCGCCGGGATCCGGAGCGCGCTCACCGGCGTGACGGCCTTCACCGTGGCCATCCGCCGGCTGGGTGCGATGAGCGCCATCTCGCCGAAGAAGTC
>JALYLM010000169.1 GCA_030774235.1 Actinomycetota bacterium | reverse complement strand
GAGGAGGATCGATTGGCGTCCGAGACCTTCACGTTCTACGTCCAGCCCTGGTACCGCAAATCGCCCTACTTCGAAGCCACGAAGCGCCACGGCTGCAAGAGCTGGGGCTTGTACAACCACATGCTGCTGCCGACCCTATACGAGGACCCGGTAACCGAGTACGAGGCGCTGCGGCGCGACGTCACCGTGTGGGACGTTTCGGTGGAACGATGCGTCGAGATCACCGGGCCTGACGCGTTCGAGCTCACGAACCTCATCACGTGCCGCGATCTCACGACGTGCGACCTGTGGCAGTGCAAGTACGTCATGCTCACCAGCCACTGGGGCGGCATCGTGAACGACCCGGTGCTCCTGCGTCTCGGCGAACAGCATTTCTGGCTTGCCCTCGCGGACTCGGACGCGTTGCTGTACGCGGCGGGAGTCGCGGCCGGCCGGGGCATGGACGTGCAGATCCGCGAGGCGGACGTGTCGCCGATGCAGGTCCAGGGGCCGAAGAGCAAAGACGTGATCGGGTCCTTGTTCGGTGACCGGGTCCGAGACCTGCGCTACTACTGGTGCACCGAGTCCGAAGTGGACGGCATCCCCGTGGTCGTCTCGCGGACGGGCTGGACGGGCGAGGTCGGCTACGAGATCTACCTGCGAGACTCGAGCCGTGGCGACGAGCTGTTCGAGAAGGTGATGGAGGCCGGTGCGCCGCACGGCATCCGCGTGATCGCGCCGAGCGAGGCTCGGCGCATCGAGGCGGGGATCTTCAACTACGGCTCGGATATGCAGGTCGAGGACACGCCGTACCACGTCACCGGCCTGGAGAAGTTCGTCGAGCTCGACCAGGAGCAGGACTTCATCGGCAAGGCCGAGCTCCGGCGGATCATCGAGGGCAACCTCCTCGACCGCAAGCTCGTGGGGATCGAGATCGGCGGCGACCCGATGACCGACGAGGGCGCGCTGAATGACTTCTGGACGCTCGTGAAGCATGACACGCCACTCGGGCGGATCACCGCCGGCGCGTGGTCGCCGCGTCTGGACAAGAACATCGGCTACGCGTGGGTGCCGATCCGGTGGATCGAGCCCGGGTCGACGTTCGAGGCGGACTCGCCGCGCGGCCGCCTGCCCGTGACGGTCGCCGAGCTCCCGTTCGTCGATCCTCACAAGGACATCCCGAAGTCGTGAGCGACCCCGGCTCCCGCTCCGTCGCGTTCGACCGCGCCGCCGAGTTCTACGACCAGAGCCGTGCCATCTCCGAGGCGGCGATGATGCAGACGATCGCTCGACTGTCGAAGGAGCTGGCCGGGCGAGGGCGGTGCCTCGAGGTCGGCGTGGGCACCGGGCTCGTCGCGCTGCCGCTGCACGGGGCCAGCATCGCGCTCGCGGGGATCGATCTATCGGCGCCGATGCTCGGACGATTGCTCCACAAAGCGGGCGGTACGCCTCCGCTACCGCTCGTCCGCGGCGACGCCACACGGATGCCGTTCCGGGACCACGTCTTCGGTGGCGCGTACCTGCGCTGGGTCCTGCACCTGATCCCCGGGTGGCGCACCGCGCTCGCCGAGATCGCTCGAGTCGTGAAACCACGCGGGGTCGTGCTCGTGTCCGTCGGCGGCTACGGCTCAGTCGAGGGCGAGATCCGACGGCGGTTCTCGGAGCGCACGGGCGTGAGCACCGATCCGGTGGGCCTCGACTGGGGCGATACGGATGCGCTCGACGCGGTGATGGCGGACCTCGGCGGGCGCATGCGCACGCTAGAGCCCTTGCACGAGGAGTACGAGGAAGCGCTCGGCCGATTCCTCGACGAGATCGAGGCCAACCGCTATTCGTGGACGTGGCCGGTCGACGAGCAGGTCCGGCTCGATGCGGTCCGCGAGCTGCGCCCATGGGCGGCCGAGCGCTTCGGCCCGCTCGAAGTCCCTCGCCGCGAAACGCTCACCACCGTCTGGCGCGCCTACGACCTGCCCTGAGGCCGACCCCGCGGCTCCGGGGAGCCGCTATCCTGTCCGAACGCCCGTGGGCGCCGAGGCGACGGCCGACAGGAGGACGCCGAGATGCCGATCACCGAGGTCGAGAAGATCTGGATGGACGGCGAGCTCGTGGACTGGCGCGATGCCACGATCCACGTCCTTTCCCACGCCCTCCACTACGGGAGCGGCGTCTTCGAGGGCATCCGGGCCTACGCGACCTCACGCGGCGCTGCCGTGTGGCACCTGGACGAGCACCTGAACCGTCTCGCTCGCAGCGCGAAGCTCTACCACCTCGACATCCCCTACTCGCACGAGGCCCTCGTCGACGCGACGAAGGAGTTGATCCGGGCGAACGGCCTGAACGCCTGCTATATCCGCCCCCTCGCGTTCCGCGGCTACGGCGAGATGGGCGTGAACCCCTTGCAGGCACCGGTGAACGTGATGATCGCGGTCTGGCCCTGGGGCGCCTACCTGGGTGAGGAGGCCCTAGAGCTGGGCGTGCGGGTCAAGATCTCCAGCTGGCGTCGCAACGGCTCGAACTCCCTGCCGTCGGCGGCAAAGGCCACCGGCCAGTACATCAACGGCGTCCTGGCCAAGGTGGAGTCGCTGAAGGCGGGATACGACGAAGCGATCATGCTGAACGAGCAAGGATCCATCACCGACGGCTCCGGCGAGAACGTGTTCATCGTGCGCGGTGGCGAGCTCACGACCCCTCCGATCCAGGCGGGCTGTCTGGATGGCATCACGCGCGGCGTGGTGATGACGCTCGCTCGCGACCTCGGATACGAGGTCACGGAGGAGAACCTGGTCCGCACCGACCTGTACAACGCCGACGAGTGCTTCTTCACCGGCACAGCCGCCGAGATCACGCCGATCCGAGAGGTCGACGATCGAGCGGTGGGCGAGGGGCACCGGGGCCCGGTCACGAAGGAGCTGCAGGGCGCGTTCTTCGCCGCCACGAAGGGCGAGAACGAGAAGTACGCGAACTGGCTCACCTACGTGAACGCGTAACCGTCGCATGGACCTGGACCGGTATCGCCTGCCCCGGACGGTCGAACCCTCGCGCTACGACCTGACGATCGGGCCCGACGACGAGTCGTCGACGTTCACTGGCGGCGTCGACATCGCCGTCACGGTCAACGAGCCGGTGACGGTGATCGTGCTGAATGCCGTCGAGCTCGCGATCCCGCGCGGATCGCTCACGTCCGTCCACGGCGGGCGTCGCATCGACGTATCGGACGTGTCGTTCGACCAGGAGCTTCAGCGGGCCACGCTGACGTTGGCCGGATCGGCGGAACCCGGGGACTGGATCCTCCACCTCGACTTCCACGGCGCGCTGAACGACCGGCTGCGGGGCTTCTATCGCTCCACCTACACCGACGAGGAGACCGGCGACTCGCACGTGATCGCGGCGACGCAGTTCGAAGCGGCCGACGCACGACGGGCCTTCCCATGCTGGGACGAGCCGGATCGCAAGGCGGTGTTCGGCGTGACCCTCGTCGTGCGCGACGGCCTCACCGCGATCTCCAACGGCCCCGAGGTCGAGCGCGAGCCTCTCGGTGACGGTAGGGTTCGCGTGCGGTTCGCCGACACGATGCGGCAGTCCACGTACCTGCTGGCGTTCGTCATCGGGCGGCTCGACGTGACCGATCCGATCGACGCCGACGGGGTGCCCCTGCGGGTCGTCCACGTGCCCGGCAAGGCCAAGCTCACGCGATACGCCCTCGAGGCCGGCGCGTTCTCGTTGCGGTTCTTTCGCGAGTACTACGGGATCCCGTACCCCGCCGCGAAGCTGGACTTCATCGCGCTTCCCGACTTCGCGCAGGGAGCGATGGAGAACACCGGCTGTATCACGTTCCGCGAGTCCCTGGTGCTGGCGGATCCGACCGCGGCGACGCAGCCCGAGCTCGAGGGCATCGGCGATGTGGTCGCGCACGAGATCGCCCATCAGTGGTTCGGAAACCTTGTGACGATGCGGTGGTGGAACGGCATCTGGCTGAACGAGGCGTTCGCGACGTTCATGGCGCTGCTCACGATCGATGCCTGGCGCCCCGACTGGGAGCGCTTCAGTTCGTTCGCTCGCGCGTTCACGGTGGCGAAGGAGGTCGACTCGCTCCGAAGCACGCGGCCGATCGAATACCCGGTGGCGTCGCCCGACGACACCGCTGGCATGTTCGACGTCCTCACGTACCAGAAGGGCGGAGCGATCCTTCGCATGTTGGAGCAATATCTGGGCGCCGAGCGATTCCGCGACGGCATCCGCCTGTACCTGAAGCGTCACGAGTACGCGAACACCGAGACGCACGACCTGTGGGACGCGATCGAGCACGCCACGGGCGAGCCGGTCCGCCGGATCATGGACCACTGGATCTGGCAGGGAGGCTACCCGCTGCTGACGGTGTCGGTCGACGACGGCGAGGCTCGGATCGCCCAGTCGCGGTTCCTCGCCGACGGGGGGACCGACACGACGACCTGGGACGTCCCGCTGCGGGTCCGCGAGCTCGGCGGCGAGGTGCGCTCCGTCCTGATCCGGCCCGCCGGGGGGTCGGTGGATCTGTCGCCCGGCGCGGCGTTCGTCGGGAACGCCGGCGCGGGCGCCTTCGCTCGCGTGCGCTACGCCGACGACGTGCTGGATCGACTCGTGTCGCGCCTGACGGAACTGAGCGGGCTCGAGCGGTACGGGCTCGTCGACGATCTGTGGGCCTCGGTGGTCTCGGGCGCCGTGCCCGCGTCGGATTTCTTCCGATTCGCGGAGCGCTTCCGCGACGAGGACGACCTGGCCGTCTGGCAGGCCCTGTTGCAGGGGCTCGGCTGGGGCGATCGCTTTCTCGACGGCCCTGCGCGCGAGGCCTATCGGGCGTTCGTGCGCCGGCTGGTCACTCCGGCGCTGGACCGGCTCGGTTGGGAGCCTCGCGACGGCGAGACGGATCGCGTCCGCGCACTGCGGGGCGCCCTGTTCCAGGGCCTCGGGATCCTGGGTGCGGATCCGAACGCCGCGGGGCTCGCCCGAGAGTTCGAGGCGGAGGCACGAGCGGGCAAGCCCATCGATCCCTCGCTCGCCGCGGCGGCGGTGAACGTGGTCGCCGTGACCGGGAACGCGGAGGACTACGGGCGGTTCGTGGAGGCCGCGCACGAGATGCCCACGCCGCAGGAGCAGCTTCGGTACCTGTACGCTCTGCCGCTGTTCGGGGACGCACGGGCGTTCGACCGCACGTTGGAACGAGCCCTCGACCGCAGCGAGATCAGGACCCAGAACGCCCCGTTCGTCTTGGCGTTCGCGACGACCAACCGTGACCTGGGAGATCGGGCCTGGTCCTTCATCAAGGAGCACTGGGCCGACCTCCCGACCCTGTTCCCGCCGACCCTCGTCATCAGGATGGTCGAGGGGGTGCGGTACCTGACCCGGCCCGAGGAGGTCGAGGACGCGGCCGCGTTCTTCGCCGAGCATCCGATCCCGCAGTCGACGAAGAGCCTGGAGCAGATGCTCGAGCGCCAGCGGATCGCCGCCGCCCTTCGAGCGCGAGCCACTCCCGACCTCCAGGCCTTCTTTTCGGGATAGGCCCGCGCTTCCCCCCTTCGCTTGACAGGTTCCGCCATCCCCCAATACCGTTCGGTAGCGAACGACCGGGCGAATCATCCGTTGGGAGGGGGAGCGTCGACGAGCGAACACGTCGTCGTCGAGGGCGTCGAGGTCTCGACCGGGCATCTGATCGGCGGCGAACGTGTCGGGTCCGCGGACACGTTCGCCGACGTGTCTCCGATCGACGAGACGACGATCGCCCGAGTCGCGCGGGGCGGAGGGACCGACGTGGATGCCGCGGTGGCGGCGGCGCGAGCGGGGTCCGAGACCTGGGGCGCGATGCCGCCGGGGGGACGGGCCGAGGTCCTCCACGCGATCGGCGATGGCGTGGAGAAACGCGTCGACGAGCTTGCCGTCGTCGAGACCCGCGACAACGGGTCGCTGCTCCGGTCGATGCGCACCTCCGTGATGCCGCGCGTCGCCCTCAACTTCCACGCCTTCGCCGACCAGTTGCTCCAGCTCGGCGAGCCCGACCTCGAGACCCGCGGCCACACGAATCACGTGGAATGGGATCCGTCGGGGGTGACCGTCGTCATCACGCCGTGGAACGCGCCGCTGATGCTCGCGACCTGGCGCGTCGCGCCCGCGCTCGCCGCCGGCAACGCCGTGATCCTGAAGCCTCCGGAATGGGCGCCGCTCACCGCCTCGATGTTGGGAGAGATCGTGCGCGACGCCGGCCTACCCGACGGGGCGTTCAACGTCGTCCAGGGGATCGGGGAGGAAGCCGGTGCCGCGCTCGTCGCCCACCCGGACGTGGATCGGATCGCGTTCACCGGATCCGCGGCGACCGGAAGGCTGGTGGCCGCCGCGGCGGCGCCGAACCTCACGCCGATCTCGCTCGAGCTCGGAGGGAAGAGTCCGTTCGTCGCGTTCGCCGACGCCGACCTCGACGCCGTCGTGAAGCAGGCCGTCAACCAGTTCGACAACGCGGGCCAGGTCTGCCTCGCCGGCACACGGCTGATCGTGGAGCGGGCCATCTTCGACGAATTCCTCGGCCGCCTCGTCGCGGCCGCCGGGACGCTGCGTCAGGGCGATCCGAGGGACGATGCCACGGATCTTGGTCCGCTGATCACGCGGGAGCACTTCGACCGAGTGGACGGGTTCGTTCGGCGCGCGAGGGCCGCCGGTGCCGAGGCGTTGCTCGGCGGAGGTCCGAACGAGGAGCTCGGAGGCCTGTACTACTCGCCCACCGTGTTCGTCGATGCGCCGTCGGGCTCCGAGATCATGACCCAGGAGGTCTTCGGCCCGGTGTTGACCGCCCAGCCGTTCGACGACGAGGACGAGGCCGTCGCGCTCGCGAACGGAACGGATTACGGGCTGGCGGCGATCCTCTACACCGGAGATCCCGAGCGTGCGGAGCGCGTCTCGCGACGCCTGGTCGCGGGCACCGTGTGGGTGAACAGCTTCTTCGTGCGCGACCTCCGAGCGCCGTTCGGAGGCTCGCGCAACTCCGGGATCGGCCGCGAGGGCGGCGTCCGGAGCTTCGACTTCTACGCGAACGTGAAGAACATCTGCGTCGCGCCGTGGGAAAGGAGCTAGACGATGGGTGAGATCGTCGGCGCCGGGATCGTCGCACACGTCCCGACCATCATGCTGCCCGAGGAGACGCGCCTGGAGATCAACGACGGGAAGGAGATCACGCTCGTGCCCGGTCTCCGAAGGCTGAGGACGGAAGTACTCGACCGTCTCACGCCCGACACGGTCGTCGTCCTCGACACGCACTGGGAGTCGACGTTCGAGCACATCGTCACGTCGCACGAACGCCGGAGCGGCAAGTTCACCAGTCACGAGCTGCCGCGCGGGATGAGCGCGATCCCGTTCGACATGGCCGGCGATCCGGAGCTCGCGTTCGCGTTGCAGAAGCAGGCGGACGGCCGAGACGACACCTGGGTCCTCGCCTGCGACGATCCGTACCTCCCGATCTTCTACGGAACCGTGAACATCTGGACGTTCCTGAACGGGGGCGAGCGGTGGGTGAGCGTCTCGATCAACCAGTGCGGGCAGACCGACGACTTCCTCCTCCTCGGTGAGCTCCTCGCTCGGGCGGTCGGCGAGGTCGACCGCAGGGTCGTGATCCTGGCGTCCGGTGGCATGACGCACCGGTTCTTCCCGTTCCGCGAGCTCCGGCACCGCGAGAGCTCCGGCGTCGAGAACATCTACTCGCCCGAGGCCGCCGAGGCCGACGCGAACGTGCTGCGCCTGCTCGAGTCGGGCGACCACGCGGGTGTCATCGACTGGATGCCCGAGTACAAGCGGTTCGGGCCGGAGGGGAAGTTCGGGCACTACCTGATCATGGCCGGCGCGCTCGGGGGTGCGAGCTGCCGGGCGCCGGGTGAGCGGTTCAGCGAGTACGAGGCATCGGTGGGAACGGGGCAGGCCCATGTGTGGTTCGAGCGCCCGGCGGGGGGCTGGACGGCCTAGCGGGCAACCGGCGAGCGTCCGCCGCCGGGAGGGCAGTCGGCAGGAGAGGGGGGCCAGGTAGGAGAACAGCAGGAGTTGGGGTACGAACGCCTCGGCGAAGCGAAGCTGACGCTCGTCGACGTCGTGGCCCAATCGGTGGGGTTCGTCGGGCCGGTGTTCTCCTCGGCGTTCGTGATCCCCCTGATCGTGGGAGTGATCAGCGCGACCGGCAAGGGTGCCGGCGGCGCCACCCCGTTGGCGGTGCTGCTCGCCTCGATCGGCGTGTTCGCGCTGGGGTGGATCGTGGCCACCTACGCGCGCCGCGTCCACGCGGCCGGGTCGCTCTACGACTACGTCTCGATGGGTCTGGGCGGCAACATCGGAGGGGCGGCCGGCTGGCTCTACTACAGCGGCACGACCGTGTTGACCGCCGGCCTCATCGTGTTGATGGGCGGGTACGTGCACGACACGCTCGACGCCGAGTTCAAGCACCCGGTCATGCCCGGCTGGCTGTGGGCGGTCGCGATCAGCGTCCTCATCTACCTGATCCTCTATCTCGGCGTCCAGCTCTCGACCCGCGTCCAGCTCTCCCTGGCGTTGGTGTCGGTCGCCGTCGTGCTCGTCTTCTTCGTCTACGTGATCGTCAAGCTGGGCGGCGACAACGATTTCGGGAAGGCGTTCAACCCGAGCTCGTCCCCGACGGGCTGGTCCGGCGTCTTCTTCGGGGTCCTGTACGGAGTGCTGATCTTCGTCGGCTTCGAAACCGCTGCGAACCTGGCCGAGGAGACCGCCGAGCCCAAGCGGCAGATCCCACGGGCCGTGCTGCTGTCGGTGGTCGTGGTCTCGGTCTTCTACCTGATCGCCTCGTACGTGGAGGTCGCCGGCTTCGGCTTCGACCTGAAGGTGATCCTGAGCGCCGCGGCCGCACCGTTGTTCGCCCTGGCGTCACCGTCGAGCGCGGGCGGGTTCGGCTCGACGACGCTCGTGAGGATCATGGAGCTCGTGGTCCTGCTCGACATGACCGCGGTTGCCGTCGGCGCCGCCGTGGCGTCGACACGCGGGATCTTCGCGATCGCGCGCGACCGGAGGCTCCCCGCGATGCTCGCGAAGGTGTCGTCGAGGTTCGGCACGCCCTCGGGTGCGATCGTCTTCCTCACCGTGGTCAACCTCCTGTTCATCGCCGCCGGCGAGTGGTGGAAGGCCCTGTTCGCGCTGCCGCCCCCGACGCCGCACTACTTCGCGATCTTCTCGTGGGCCTCCACGTTCGGAGCGTTCGCCCTCGTCGTCGTCTACGCGCTGATGGCGATCGGCTCCCTCCGCGGCGTCGGCGGAGCGGTGACACCTGGTCTCGTC
Organism: Actinomycetota bacterium; assembly: GCA_030774235.1. Taxonomy (GTDB): domain Bacteria; phylum Actinomycetota; class UBA4738; order UBA4738; family HRBIN12; genus JALYLM01. The sequence continues at coordinate 3,560 of JALYLM010000169.1, read as the reverse complement.
GTGGCGGCGATCGTCGGGCTCGTGCTCTCGGGCGGCGCGATCTACGGATCGATCTACAAGGTGCCGAGCCCGACGAAGCTGGCTCCCTACTACGCGATCGCGCTGTTCGTGATCGGCCTGGTCATCACGTTCGCCGTGAAGGGCCGCGAGCCGGCGAGCCGGGCGCTCGCCGATCTTCGATCGGAGGCGGGACCCTGAGGGCGGCCGTACCATCGCAGTCATGATCGAGCCGGAACGGCCGCTTCGGCTGGACGCGCCCCGGGAAGAGGCGCTCGAGCACGCGGTGAAGCTGGTGGCCGAGGCGTGGCGCAGCTTCGATCGGTTCCGTCCCGAGGAGCCGCCACTGGACGAACGTGTGCGACGGCTCCTCGAGGCGGGCCTCCCCCAGACGCCGACCCCCGTCCACGAGGCCCTCGACGATGCGGCCCGCATCCTGGACGAATCGATCGCCCAGGCGCGTCCTCGGTACTTCGCATTCATCGGGTCGAGCGGGCTGGAGATCGGCACGCTCGCGGACCTGCTGTCCCACACGTACGACATCAACCTCGCCGTCGACGCGCGGGCCGCGACACAGCTCGAGAACCAGGCCGTCGCGTGGGTGGGCGAGTTCGTCGGGTTCACCGCCGCGAACGGGGCGTTCACCAGCGGTGGAACGGTCAGCAACATGACGGCGCTCGCGGCCGCGCGGGAGCGAGCCCTCCCCGGGACCCGCGTCCGCGGCTTCGGCGATCGCCGGGTGGCGGTGTATTGCTCCGCCGAGGTCCACTACTCGATCACCCGGGCCGTGGAGCTGCTCGGCATCGGCTCGGAGAACCTCCGCGCTCTGCCGATCGACGGCGAGCGGCGACTTCGAAGCGACGCGCTGGCTCGGGCGATCGACTCGGACGTGGCGGCCGGCGTGACGCCGATCGCGGTCGTCGCCACCGCGGGCACCACCCTGACCGGCGCGATCGACCCGATGGACGCGATCGCCGACGTCTGCCGCGATCGGGACGTGTGGCTGCACGTCGACGGCGCCTACGGGCTGCCGGCCGTCGCGGTTCGGCCCGATCCGTTCCGTGGTGTCGAGCGAGCGGACTCGGTCAGCGTCGACGCACACAAGTGGCTCTACCTACCGAAAGCGTGCGGGGTGGTCCTCGTCCGCGAACCGGATGCACTCACCCGAGCGTTCGCCCACGAGCAGGGATACCTTCCGCACCAGCAGCACGAGCTGCACGCCGTCGACATCACGCTGGAGTACTCGCGTCCGTTCCGCGCCCTCAAGCTGTGGCTGGCGATGCGCGCGCACGGCGCGGCGCAATTCAGGGGGGCCATCCAGCGGAACCTGGTCGAGGCGGCGCTGCTCTTCGATGCGGCGACCGCCGCGCCGGACTTCCAGACACTTCCCCAGCGGCCACCGCTGTCGATCGTCCCGATCCGGCACCGTCCCGAGGGCGTGCGCGATGTCGACTCGCACAACGAGGCGCTCGCGACGGCGATCCAGGCCGACGGCCGGATCTACCTTTCGTCGGCGTTGATCGACGGCGAGGTTTGGCTCCGCCCGTGCTTCGTCAACTACCGCACGACCGAGGAAGACGTGCTCGCGATCCTGGACGTTGCCCGCGAGCTCGGCGAGCGTCTGGCGGCCGAGGGGGCGGCATGAGCCGGCCGGCGCGCGACCACGTCCCTGAACATAGCCCGGCTGGCCGCGGCGACGACCTCCTGCCGGCCGAGCGCCGGGTGCTCGCCACGCTCGGACACCTGTCCCTGGACTTCCGGGCGATGTGGGCCGTGTCGAACGTCTTCCGCAGCTCGGCTGCGATCCGTAGGCATATGGAGGCCAGAGTCCTTGCGGCGGACCGCCTCTCATGGACGGCGTTCACCGGGCTGTGGGTGCTGTGGATCTGGGGCGAGATGGAGACACGGGACTTCGCCGCGGCGGTCGGCATCAGCCGGCCGACGGCGACCGGCGTCGTGACGACCCTCGAGGGTCGCGGCTACGTGCGCAGGCGCAAGGACGAGCGCGACGGTCGCATGGTGCTCGTCTCCCTCACGCGGACGGGCCGGCGCAAGATCGAGGAGCTGTTTCCGCGGTTCAACGCCGAGGAGATCGCGGTCACGGCGCATCTGTCCGACGCGCAGCGGGAGTCGCTGGCCGGCATGCTCCGGTCGATGCTGCGGGCGGTCGACCCGAACGGCGATCACGGCGATCGTTGACGGTGGACCGACCCGAGGGCTCGACGCGACGCCCTCCGAGACTGGTCCTGATCCTGAGCGAGAACTGGACGCTGACGTCGCCCCGCGACCTGCCCGCGCTCGTCCGGATGGCCGTGGAGGCGGAAGAGTCCGGCTTCGACGGAGTGATGGTGAGCGAGCACGTGGTGCTCGGGCCCGGCTCCGACGCCGACGGCCTTCCCGCGAACCCGCGGGAGTACGCGCTGCCCGGCAACCAGGACCCCTCGACCCCGTGGCCCGATCCGCTCGTCGTGCTCGGTGCGATCGCCGCTTCGACGACGCGCATCCGGTTGATCGCCTCCTCGATCATCGCCCCGCTCCGGCATCCGCTCGTGCTCGCGAAGAGCCTGGCGACGCTGGACCTCCTCTCGCGGGGCCGTCTCGTGGTCCAGCCGACGGTGAGCTGGCACCGGGCCGAGTACGAGGCGATCGGAGTGCCGTTCGAGTCGCGCGGTGACCTGCTCGACGAGCACCTGGCTGCGTGGCGCGCGCTCTGGGGACCGACCCCTGCCAGCTTCACCGGTGAGCGGTACGGCTTCTCCGAAAGTTACTTGGAACCGAAGCCCTACCGACCGGAGGGACCCACCCTCTGGTTCGGGGGCAGGACCCTTCACGAGCGGCTGCTACGACGCCTCGTCGCGTACGGCCTCGGCTTCAACCCGCTCGGAGCCCCGAGCGAGGAGGACATGGCGCGGCTCCGAGCCGCCATGGCCGAGGCGGGCAGGACCATGGACGAGCTCGAACTGGTCGGCGGCACGCGCGGCACCTTCCTGGACGCGACGAGCCTCGCGGACCTCGGCACGGCGCTCGAGTCGGTTCCGGGCCAACTCGTTCGCGGGTTCACGACGATCTGTATCAAGCCGTCTCAGTTCGTCGACGACCCCGCGCGGGTCCCGGCGTTCTGCCGGGAGGTCGTGGCGCGACTCAGCCGTTGACGTGCGGCTCGAACACGAGCGTGCCGACGTCGGCGGCGGTGGCGCCCCCATCTGCCACGAGCGCGGCGCCGGTGACGATCGACGACTCCGCGCTCGCGAGGAACAGGCAGCAGAACGCGACCTCGTCCGCCGACGCCGGCCGCCGCATGGGCACGTGGGCGGTCGCGATCCGGTAAGCCTCTTCCCGAGTGATCCCGCGTTGCCCGGCGAGCTCATCGATCGACTCGTCGCCCATCGGAGTCACGACCCAACCGGGGCACAGGGCGTTGGCTCGGACCCCCAGGGGCCCGTAGTCGACCGCCACCGAGCGGGCGAGCCCGAGCAGCCCGGTCTTCGACGTCACGTAGGCCGCGGAGTCGGCGCTGCTGACCAGCGCGGCGACGCTCGACACGAGGACGATCGACCCGCCTC
>JALYLM010000168.1 GCA_030774235.1 Actinomycetota bacterium | reverse complement strand
GAGCTCGAGGCCTGGCGCAGGCAGAATGGGCAGGAGGGCGGCGAGGTCAACGCAAGCACGCCCGTGGTCGAGGAGGCGCAGTCGAACGTCGGCGCGACCGTGATGGGACGGAACATGTTCGGGGGCGAGCGAGGCCCGTGGAGCGAGGATCCTCCCTGGAACGGTTGGTGGGGCGACGATCCTCCTTTCCACGGGCCGGTCTTCGTGCTCACCCACCATCCCCGTGAACGCCAGGAGATGGCGGGAGGCACCACCTTCACGTTCGTGACCGATGGAATCGAGTCCGCGCTCGAGCGGGCGAGGCAAGCCGCGGACGGCCAGGACGTGCTCCTCGCGGGAGGCGCCAACGTCGTACAGCAATACCTCGCCGCCGGGCTGATCGATGAGTTCGAGCTCCACATCGTCCCGATCCTGCTTGGTGACGGCGAGCGGCTGCTCGACAACGTCGGCAACCTCACATTCGAGCAAGTGCGCGCGATCGAGGCCCCGGGCGTCACCCACGTCAAGTACCGCGTCGTCAAGTAGCGGGGCCTTGGCAACCTTGGGCGTTCGCTCCATCACGTGGCTGTGGTTCGGAGGACCTACGGCCGATTCCGCATCCCCGCTCGTCTGTGGCACAGTAGGGGAACGACGAGATAGGGAGGGACAGATCATGCGAAGGATGATCGCGGTCGCCGGAGCGGCGGCGTTGCTGGGCGCATTGATCACGGTCGCGGTTCCGGCGACAGCCGGTGCGTCGTCGGCCACCGAGTGCACCGGACCGCTGGCACCCGGCACCTACCGGGCGGTCGTCGTGCCCGACGGCGCCTTCTGCTTCGGCGAGGGACCGGTCACGATCCGCGGCGGTCTGTCCATCGGTGCCGGCGCCACGTTCCAGCTCGGCACCGACGAGGGAAGCGTCCCGACCGGAACGATCGGCGGTGGCGTCCGCGCCACGAACCCGGCGTCCGTCGAGATCCACTTCGCGACGATCAACGGAGGGATCCACATCAGCGGCGGATCCGGTGCCTTCGGTGGCCCGTTCGACGTCACGTTCATCGCCATCGAGGACAACGTCATCCACGGCGGTGCGAGCGTCCTCGGCTACGACGGCTTCTGGTTCGGGTTCATCCGAAACCGCGTGAGCGGTTCCGTGACGCTGAACGACAACGTGCTCCCCGACCCGGACGGGAACGAATACGTGACCAATACGATCCACGGCAGCCTGAAGTGCTCCGGGAACTCGCCGGCTCCCCAGGTCGGAGATTCGGAGGGGCTTCCGAATGTCGTGACCGGTCAGAAGATCGGACAGTGCGCGGCCGCGTGATCGGCCGATCTCATCGCGATCCGAGGCGTCGGAGGTAGGGGCCGCATGCCCCTGCCTCTCGCCTGTCTGTCCGAGGATCGAGCCTCGGCCGGCGGCGTAAGGTTCCGTCATCGCAACAGCTGACGACGCCTTGAATGACGACACCGACCTGGGCCTCGACGTCGACGACGTGTCCGAGGATCCGATCGTGCAGTTCCGGCGGTGGTTCGAGGACGCTGAGGCCAAGGGGATCCACCTCGCGAACGCGATCGCCCTGGCCACCGCGGACGCCGACGGGTCGCCGAGCGTTCGGCACGTTCTTCTGCGTGACTTCGACGAGCGCGGCTTCGTGTTCTACACGAACTACGAGAGTCGCAAGGGCCGGCAGCTGGCCGAGAATCCACGGGGCGCGTTCGCGATCCTGTGGAAGGAGCTCGATCGTCAGGTCTGCGTCACCGGCGACGTTGAATCGACGTCGAGGGCGGAGTCCGAGATCTACTTCCGCTCGAGACCACGCGAAGCCCGGATCGGCGCGTGGGCGTCGCGGCAAAGCGAGATGATCGCCTCCCGCGACCGGCTGATGGAGCAGTTCGCGGAGGCCGAGGCGCGCTACCCCGGTGAGGACATCCCGCTGCCGCCGTACTGGGGCGGCTACCGGCTCACGCCGGACACGGTCGAGTTCTGGCACGGACGCGCCTACCGGCTTCACGATCGCCTTCGGTACACAAGGGACGAGCCGACGGGCGGCTGGCGACTCGAGCGGCTCTCGCCGTAGCCCGCGGTCGTCGCCGCTCGCGCACGGGCTGTATCGTCCCCGGCGATGGAACCACAGGAGCTCCGCGACCGCATCGCCGCCGACATGCCTCGGGTCGTCGAGGAGCTTGCTCGGTTGGTTCGGATCCCCTCCATCGGGCACCCCGGGCACGACCCGGCCAACGTCCGAGCCTCGGCCGAGGCCACTCGCGACATCCTGACCGGCGCCGGGCTCGCCG
>JALYLM010000167.1 GCA_030774235.1 Actinomycetota bacterium | reverse complement strand
GAGATCGGCGGCCGCCGCCAGCATCGCGTGGAGCTCCGCGTCGCTGAGGCACGCCGCGATGAGCAGCACGGCGTCGGCGCCGTGTGCGCGGGCCTCGATCACCTGAGACGGATGGACCAGGAAGTCCTTTCGCATCACCGGCAGGTCAACGGCGGAACGGACGGCGTCGAGATCGAGCAGGGAGCCGTGGAAGTGCAGGGGCTCGGTGAGCACCGAGATCGCCGCCGCGCCTCCCGCCGCGAAGTCGCGCGCGGTCGTCACGGGATCGGCCTCGTCGTCGATCGAACCGGCCGACGGCGAAGCGCGCTTCACTTCGGCGATCACCGCGACGCCGTCGGCGCCGAGGGCAACCTCGAGGTCGCGTGGGGGCGACATGGCCAGGGCTCGAGCCATCAGCGCGACGTCGTCGAGCGGCCGCGCCTCCAGCCGGCGGCGGGCCGCCGTGGTCACGTCGGTGAGGAAGCCCATGAAGACGGGATTCTAGAGGGGGCTCAGCGACGTTCCCCATCGAGGGCGAGCGCGGCGACGAGGTCCAGGGTGCCCTCGAGCGCGGCCCTGCCGACGATCGCGCCGGCCGCACCGGCGTCCGCGACCGAACGCAGGTCCTCGATCGAGGCGATCCCCCCCGCGGCGAGCACGGGTCGTCCCAACGCGCAGACCGCGCCGATCGCCGCCAGGTCGGGCCCTCCGAGGCCTCCCACGCGGGTCACGGCCGTCACGACGTACCGCGCAGCAGCCGTCGTGCTCAACCAGTCCAACGTCTCCGCCAGTGGCAACTCCACGCCCCGGGCCCCGCGGGGCCGGATCCTGTCGCGGTCGACCTCGAGCCCGACCACCAGTCGCTCGCCCATCTCGCCCGCGAGGCGGGAAACGGTCGCGCGGTCGGCGAGCGCCGCAGACCCCAGGACGACGCGTTCGGCCCCGACCTCCAGCGCAGCCTCGGCGGTCTCCATCGTCGCGATCCCGCCGCTCGCCTGGACCCGGACGTCGAGCAGAGCGATCCGTTCGAGGACGCCGATGTTCCGTGGCTCCCCCGTCAACGCCAGGTCGACGTCGACGACGTGGATCCATCGAGCTCCGGCCTCGACGAACGATCGGGCCGCCGTCACGGGGTCGCCGCCGAACGCCTCGACGAATTCCACTCCGCTCCCACTCAGCCGCGCGAGTCGACCGCCCGCGACGTCGATCGAGAACAGCACGTCGAACCCCACGGCAGAACTCGGGCGCACGCTCCCTACCCGAGAACCCCCGGCTCGACACGAGCCGCTCCGGCGCCCAGGAGCGACCGAAGCTCTCCCAGCAACGGCGCCGGGGCGACGCGATAGGTGCCGACCTGCAGCGGCGTCACGCCCTGTGAGGAGAGGAAGCGGACCCGCACCGGCGACGAGCCGGGGTGCGCCTCGAAGAGATCTTTCATCTTCTCGAGGACCGCGGGCGTGCACGCCATGGCCGGCAGGTCGACCACGAGCTCCTGGGATCCGGCCCGGGGCGGCCCGAGCTTCGGCTCGCGGACCTCGCTCGCGCGGATCTGCAGCTCCCGGCCGCGCAGATCCACACGGCCGACGGCGAGCACGATTCGGTCGGTTTCGATCAAGCCGGGGACGGCCTCGTACACGCTCGGGAACGCGACGACCTCGACCCCGCCGGCCAGCCCCTCGAGCCGGAACTGCGCATAGGGCTCCCCGCGTTTCGTGTACTTGCGGGACACGGCGCCGATGATGCCCCCGATCGTGACGAGGTCGCCGTCGCCGAGCGACTCCAGATCGGTGATCTCGTGCGTAGTCTGGCTCGCCAGGGCCTCCCGCACCTCGAGCAGTGGATGATCGGTCACGAACTGGCCGAGCATCTCCTTCTCGAAGCGCAGCAGCTCGCGCTGGTCGAACTCCTCGCCCCGGAGGACCGACTCGTCGATCTGCCCCGCCTCGCCGGGGCCACCGAACAATGAGAACTGCCCGGCAGCCTCGGCCTTTCGTTCGGCCAGGATCGGGGCCGACACCTTCTCCTGGCTCTCCAGGAGCGCCCGGCGTGCGTACCCGAGCGAGTCGAAGGCGCCCGCGAGGATCAGCGACTCCACCACGCGCTTCGTCAGCACGGACGGGTCGACAGTCCGGCAGAACCCCGAGAAGGAGGTGAACGGGCCCGCTGTCCGGCGCGCATCGAGGATCTGTTGCACGGCGCCCTCGCCGACGTTGCGCACCGCCGACAGGCCGTAGCGGATCGCCGGCTCGTCCCCGGGCGCCGGCGCGAAGTCCATCTCGGAGCCGTTGACGTCGGGCGGCAGGACGCGGATATCCATCCCTCGGCATGCGTACAAGTAGTAGGGCTTGCGGTCCTTGTCGTCCTTCACCGACGTGAGGATCGCGGACATGTACTCGACGCGGTGGTGGGCCATCAGGTACGCGGTCTGATACGCGACGTATCCGTATGCGCAGGCGTGCGACGCGTTGAACCCGTAGTCCGCGAACGGGACGATCATCTCGAACAGGTCCGCGGCGAGCTTGCTCGGATAGCCCTTCTCCACCGCGCCGGCGATGAACTTCTCCTTGAACGGCATGAGGACTTCGAGGCGCTTCTTGCCCATCGCCTTGCGCAACGTGTCGGCCTCGCCCATCGAGAACCCGGCGAACGTGACCGCGATCTGCATCACCTGTTCCTGGTAGACGATGATCCCGTATGTGCTGCGCAGGACCTCCTCCAGGACCGGGTGGGGATACGTCACCGGCTTGCGCCCATGCTTGCGCTCGGCGTACTCGGTGTGCTGGCCCATCGAGAGGAGACCGGGACGGTACAGCGCCACCAGCGCCATGAGGTCCTCGAAACGATCCGGCTCGAGCAGCTTGATGAGGCTGCGCACCCCCGGCGATTCCATCTGGAAGATGCCGGTCGTCTCGGCGCGGCAGAGCATCGCGTACGTGTCGGAGTCGTCGAGGGGGACGTGGTCGATGTCGAGCTCGATCCCGCGGCGTCGCAGGTGCCGGAGCGTGTCCTCGATCACCGACAGATTGCGAAGGCCGAGGAAGTCCATCTTCAACAGGCCGAGCTCCTCGACGCCGTGCATGTCGAACTGCGTCACGACCCGCTTGGAGTCGTCGCGTGAATCCTTCGAGAGCTTCAGCGGCAGGTAGTTGACCAGCGGGGCGTCGCCGATCACGACCCCGGCAGCGTGGACGGAGTCCTCGCGACGGAGCCCCTCGAGGGCCCGTGCGGTCTCGATGATCTCCTTCGCCTCGGGCTCCTTCTCGTAAGCCGCCGCGAGGTCCGGCGACAGCCGCAGGGCGTCCTCGATCGGGTGGTCGCGGCCCATGACGGCCGGTGGATACATCTTGCAGAGGCGGTCGCCGACGACCGGCGGGAATCCGAGCACGCGCGCGGCGTCGCGGATCCCCTGCTTGCCCTTGATCGTCTGGAACGTGACGATCTGGGCGACGTGATCCTCCCCGTACCGATGGGTCGCATACCGGATCACCTCGTCACGACGGCGCTCGTCGAAATCCATGTCGATGTCGGGCATCTGGACCCGGTCGGGGTTCAAGAACCGCTCGAAGAGCAACCCGTACCGGAGCGGGTCGAGGTCGGTGATCCGCAGGCAGTACGACACCACGGAGCCGGCCGCCGACCCCCGGCCCGGCCCCACCCTGATACCGCTCTCGCGCGCGAAGCGGATGAGGTCCCAGACGATCAAGAAGTAGCCGGCGAAGCCCATCTGCACGATCACGTTCAGCTCGTGCTCGATCCGGTCGCGGATCTCCCCGGTGACGTCGGGGTACCGCTGGCGCGCTCCCGCCTCGACGAGCTCGCGCAGGTACTCCTCGAGGGGCTTGCCCCCGGGCGTCTCGAACCGGGGCAGGTGGTACCGCTGATCGGCCGGGGCTCGGTCGCCGTACAGCAGCTCCAGCTCGACTCGCTCCGCGATCACCAGCGTCGCGTCGCACGCCTCCGGGAGCTCGGCAAAGGTATGACGCATCTCCTCGGGACTCTTCAGGTAGAACTCCTCGGAATCGAACCGCAGTCGTTTCGGATCGGACTGCAGCTTCTGTTGCTGGATGCACAGGAGCACGTCGTGGGGCTTCGCGTCTTCTCTCAGCGTGTAATGGAGGTCGTTCGTGGCGACCACGGGCATCCCGAGCTCCCGCGCGAGCTCCACCTGCTTGGGCAGGATCGCCCGCTGATCGGCGAGGCCGTGGTCCTGCAGCTCGATGAAGTAGTTCGACGGCCCGAAGATGTCCCGATAGTCGGACGCGACCTGCCGCGCCCTGGCGCTCTGGCCACCGAGGAGCGTGACGCCGATCTCCGAGGAGAGGCATCCGGAGAGGCAGATCACGCCGTCCGCGTGCTCGGCCAGCAGCTGCTTGTCCATTCGCGGCCGGTGGTAGAAGCCCTCCAGGTGCGCGGCCGAGACGAGCTTCAAGAGGTTCCGGTACCCGCGCTCGTTCTCCGCCAGCAGGGTCAGATGGAAGTACCGTTCCTCGCTCTCACCGGGGTTCCGGTCGAATCTGGACCCCGGCGCGACGTAGGCCTCGACGCCCACGATCGGCTTCACGCCCGCCGCGCGGCCGGCCTCGAGGAACCGCAACGCTCCGAACATCGCCCCGTGGTCGGTCACCGCGATCGCCGGCATGGCGTGGCGGCGCGCCTCGCTGAAGAGCGTAGGCGCGCCGAGGTTCGACGGCGGGGCCTCGATCCGGGCTGCGCCGTCGAGCAGCGAGTACTCGGAGTGCGAGTGGAGGTGAACGAAGCTCGGCTCGGTCATCGTCGCTGCTCGGGCCCCCTGACGGCGAGGATATCCACATCGGCCCCGGCGACGGTGGACAACTTACATCGATGTGATTCGAGCCCACGGTACGCCCGGTCCCGCCGTGCGTCAAGGTCGCGGGCCGGTACCGGTCTCGTCGACGTCACGCTCGATCCTTCCTCGCGAGGTCCAACGCATCGGCGAGATCGGGGGGCAACGGCTCCTCCACGTCGATCCGCCTCCCCGTCATCGGGTGGTCCAACCCGAGCCGCCACGAGTGCAGGAACGGTCGCGTCAGACCGACCCGCGCGGCCTCGTCGCCCGCCCCTCCGTAGGCCCGATCCCCCACGATCGGGTGCCCGATCGCGGCCAGATGCACCCGGATCTGGTGCGTTCGTCCGGTGCGGGGCGAGGCTTCGAGAAGCGTCGTTCGTGGGAGGCGTTCGCGCACGTCGAAGGCGGTTTCGGCCTGGCGACCGTCGGCTCTGTCGACGACGATCCTGGCGGCGCGACGCCCCAGGGGCGCCTGGACGGCGAAGGCGTCGTGGCCGGTGATCCCTCGCACGAGGGCCAGGTACCGACGCTCGACGGCGTGCCGCCTCAGCATCGCGATCAACGCCTCGTACGCGGCATCGGTCTTCGCGACGAGCATCAACCCGCTGGTTCCGGCGTCGAGCCGGTGAACGATGCCGGGACGCAGCGGCCCGCCCAGGGTCGACAGCCGGACGCCCATCCCCATGAGCCGGTTCACGAGGGCTCCCGTCCGTCGCCCGGTCGTCGGGTGGGTCAGCACCCCGGCGGGCTTCGCGACGACGAGGAGATGATCGTCCTCGAACCGGATCGGGACGGGTCGATCGTCGGGGGCCAGCGCCTCGTCCTCGAGAAGCTCCACGACGAGGCGCTCCCCGCCGGCGAGTCGATAGGACTTCGGGCGGCGCCGGCCGTCGACGCTGACCCTCCCGGCAACGATCGCGCGCTGGACGTCGGCCCGCGGAGCACCGGTAAGGTCGGCGACGACGACATCGAGACGGCCCGGTCCGGCAACCAGCTCCTCAGACGTCATCCGACGAGCTGCTTTCGTGGCGGGTCTGCGGTTCCGTCGACGCCCGGTCGCCCCGCCACGACCACACGGCCAGCAGCAGGGCACCGACGACGATCGAGGCGTCGGCGAGATTGAACACCGGCCACACGTGCAGATCGATGAAGTCGATGACGCGACCCCCGACGATCCCCTGGCCGCGAGCGAGCCGATCGGTCACGTTTCCCAGGGCGCCGCCGAGCACGAGGCCGAGCGCCACGGACGTCACGATCCGCGTGTGCCGCGTCGCCGTGACGAGGATCAGCCCCGCCACCACGAGGGTCGCCGCCGCGAAGAGCCACGGGGCGCTCTGCCCGAGGCTGAACGCCCCGCCCGAGTTCGTGGTGTATCGAAGGGTCAGGATGCCCGGGATCACGTCGATCGGCTTGCCGGGCAGGACGTGCTCGGCCCAGAGCTTCGTCAGGCGATCGAGGGCGTACACGGGAGCCGCCGTGGCGAACAGGAGCAGCGCGGCTCGCCGCCGGACGCGGTCCACCGGTTACCGGCGCGACTGCGCCTGGGCGTCCTTGATGCAGAGGTCCACGTACGGGAGCGCCTTGATGCGCGCCTTCTCGATCTGTTTGCCGCACCGGTCGCACACGCCGTACGTCCCCGCCTCGATCCGCTTGAGGGCCCGCTCGATCTTCTGGAGCAGGTCGCGGACGTTGTTCTCGATCGACAGATCCTTCTCGCGCTCGAACGTGGCCGTACCCGCGTCGGCCGACTCGTCGTCGAGGCCAACGTCGCCCGACGAATCCGACTGCGTCGCGGCGAACGTGTCCTCCTCGATCGTGAGGAGCTGGGTCCGCAGCTCGTTCCGCTCATCGACGAGACGGCCGTGGAGGTCCTGGACCTCTCTCTTCGTCAGCTTGGCTTCGGCCATGGTGGCGGAGGGTAGCAGAACACGGTCTTTCGGGCTTGTTCTCGCAGCTCAGAGGCCCTGAATCCGGGTCGCGAGGCCCTCGTCGCGGGGCTCCTCGAGCTCGCCTCGGGAGCTCATCCACAGGCAAGGTCCACCGCGAGCGTGGGGATCCCGTCCGCCCGTGATGGTCGCCGTCTCCCGGTGTAGCATGCGCGGTCAAGGCGACGACGGGAACCGTGCCGCGGGAACCGTTGGGCCCGAGCGAGCCGGGGATGGTGGGAGCCCGGCGCCGAACCCCCGCGGACATCCTCCCTGAGCCGCTGCCCGAACCGGCGCCGGAGGAACCGGCGACCGCGGTAGGCGTAGCCGGGACCCGCCCGTCACAGCGGGAGGCCGTGATCGCGGCCGACGAGCGGTCGGATGCCGGAAGGCGACCGGCACGGCGGGGTGGTACCGCGGGGCATCGCGCCTCGTCCCTGCACCGAGGGACGGGGCGTTCGCGTTGTCGGGAACGCCGGCGAGGAGGCGACGCGAGGTGCAGCGGTTCGAACCGGTCGAGGCCACGGTGAGCTTCCCCGAGCTCGAGCGTCGCATCCTCGAGTTCTGGCGGGAGGCCGACGTCTTCCGGCGGCAGCTCGCGGCCAGCGAGGGCAAACCGGAGTGGGTGTTCTACGACGGCCCGCCGACCGCCAACGCGCGGCCGCACATCGGCCACGCCGTCACGCGAACGTTCAAGGACATCTTCCCTCGCTTCAAGACGATGACCGGGCACTACGTGCATCGCAAGGCGGGATGGGATTGCCATGGCCTCCCCGTCGAGATCGAAGTCGAGAAAGAGATCGGCACCACCGGAAAGCGCGACATCGAGGCCTTCGGCGTCGCCGAGTTCAACCGTCTCTGCCGCGAGTCGGTCAAGCGCTACGTGAAGGACTGGGAGGCGCTCACGGAGCGCATCGGGTTCTGGATCGACATGTCCGACGCGTACTGGACGATGAACACCGAGTACGTCGAGTCGGTGTGGTGGTCGTTGAAGCGACTCCACGAGCGGGGGTTGCTCGTCGAGGCCGACAAGGTGACCGCCTACTGCCCTCGATGCGGGACCGCCCTGTCGGACGCGGAAGTCGCTCTCGGGTACGAGACCGTCGAGGATCCGAGCCTGTTCGTCCGACTTCCGATCGTGCAGGCCGACGACGCGGCGCTCGTGGGAGCTTCGCTGCTGGTGTGGACGACGACCCCGTGGACCCTTCCCGCAAACGCGGGAGCCGCGGTCGACCCGTCGGCCGACTACGTCGTCGTCGAACTCGAGGGAGAGCACCTGATCGTGGGCGCCGACCTCCGCGCGGCGACGCTCGGCGACGACGGCGCCGTGATCCGGACCGTAACGGGCGCCGATCTCCTGGGGGCGAGATACCGACCCCCCTACCCGAACGTCGCCGGCGCGCATTATGTGGTGGCCGCCGATTTCGTATCGATGGACGAGGGCACCGGCATCGTCCACATCGCGCCGGCGTTCGGGCCCGGCGACCTCGACGTCGGCAGGCGCGAGGGCTGGCCGATCTACAAGCCGGTCGACGACGCCGGCCTCTTCATCCACCCGGCACCCGAGTTCGTCCACGGTCGGTTCGTGAAGGAGGCCGATGCCCACATCGTCGAGGACCTGCAGTCCCGAGGCGTCCTGCTCCGTGCGGAGACATTTCAGCATTCGTACCCGTTCTGCTGGCGGTGCGCGACGCCACTCCTCTATTACGCGAGGACGTCGTGGTACGTCACCACGACGTCCGTGAAGGATCGCATGCTCGAGGTCAACGAGACCGTCGACTGGCACCCGGAGCACATCAGGCGCGGCCGCTACGGGAACTGGCTCGAGAACAACGTCGACTGGGCGCTTTCGCGCGAGCGCTACTGGGGCACGCCGCTGCCGATCTGGCGCTGCGCCGCGGGGCACCAGACGCCGGTCGGCTCGCTCGCGGAGCTCGGCGGCATGGCCGGGCGCGACCTCTCGGAGCTCGACCCGCACCGCCCATGGATCGACGAGGTCACCTTCGACTGTCCCTCGTGCGGCGACATCTCGACTCGCGTCCCGGAGGTGATCGACACCTGGTACGACTCCGGGGCGATGCCGTTCGCACAGTGGAGCTACCATCCCGACCTCGGCCGCGGGCTGGAGGAGTTCGACCGGCGATTCCCCGCCGACTTCATCTCCGAGGCGATCGACCAGACCCGCGGGTGGTTCTACACGCTGATGGCCGAGGGCGTGCTCCACTTCGACTCGACCGCATACCGGTCCGTGGTCTGTTTCGGCTTCATCACCGACGAGCAGGGACGGAAGATGTCCAAGTCCCTGGGCAACGTGATCGACCCGATGGACGCCATGGAGACCCACGGCGCCGACGCGCTGCGGTGGCTGCTGTTGACGAGCGGCTCGCCCTGGGGATCGCGGCGGGTGTCCGTGGCGACCTTGGACGATGTCCTGCGGCAGTTCCTGCTGACCCTGTGGAACGTCTACTCGTTCTTCGTGACCTACGCGAACGCCGGCGGATTCGACCCCGCATCGCCAGCCCCGCCCCTGTCCGAGCGTCCGATGCTCGACCGCTGGCTCGTCTCGCAGCTGCAGCGCACGATCGGTGAGGTGAGGGACGGGCTGGATGCCTACGACGCCACGGGAGCCGGAAGGCGGATCGGCGCGCTCGTCGATGACGTGTCGAACTGGTACGTCCGGCGGTCACGGCGGCGGTTCTGGGATCCGGGCGGCCGGGCCGGCGCGGAGACGGCATCGGCGTTCCACACCCTGCACGACTGCCTCGTCACGGTCGCCATCCTGCTCGCGCCCTTCACGCCCTTCGTCGCCGAGGAGATCTGGCGCAACCTCGCGGCGGGTCGCGAGGGAGCCGTGGACTCCGTCCACCTGACCGAATACCCCTCCCCCGACACAGCGGCCATCGACGATCGCGTCGACGAGGGGATGCGCGCCGCCCGGGCGATCGTGGGCCTGGGGCGGACGGTCCGCGTCCAGACGAAGACGAAGGTTCGCCAGCCGCTCTCGGAGGCGGTGATCCACTACCCGGGCGACCACGATCTGCTGGTACCTCTGCTCGACCTGGTGGCCGACGAGCTCAACGTGAAGCGCGTCGTGTTCGCCGAGTCGACGGCCGGGCTCGGACGATGGCGGGCCAAACCGAATTACCGGACGCTCGGCCCGCGTCTCGGCCCCGCCGTCAAGGAGGTGGCCACCGTGCTCGCCGACGACGATGGAACGCTCGCCGCAGAGCTCGCCCGCGGAGCTCCGGTGAACGTCATCGTCGCCGGGACCGAGATCTCGCTGGGCCCCGAGGACGTCGACCTGGTCCAGGACGTTCGAACGGGCTGGGGTGTCTCCGCGGACGCGGGCATCACGGTGGCTCTCGACCTCGATCTCACACCCGAGCTCCGGACCGAGGGGCTCGCCCGCGACCTGGTTCGCCTCGTCCAGGACGCGAGGAAGGCTGCAGGTCTCGACGTCGGTGACCGGATCCACCTGGCCGCGGAGGCCACGGGAGCCGTTGCGGGCGCGCTCGCGGTCCACCGCGACTACCTGGCCGGCGAGACCCTCGCCGTGAGCGTGACCACCGAGCGGATGCCCGACGGGTTCCGTCAGGAAGCGGAGATCGAAGGAACGCCGGTCGCGATCACGATCCGCAAGGCTGGGGCGAGCTGAGGCCGCGCGGGCTGTCGCCTCCTTACTCTTCCCCCCAGAACAGATCGCGGAGCGAGCCCTCGGGGGGATCCGCCCGCGGCTCGTCGTCGCCCCGACCCATCGTCGCCGGTGTGGGCTCCTCGACATGCACCGGTTCCCCTGCCCTCGGCATGCGAACGGTCGCCGGAGGTTGCTCGCGTGCGGACGCTTCGCCCGCGGGTGGCTTCGGGTCCTCGGAGTCCGCGGCATCTTCCTCCCGGCCGGCAGCCTCGTGAGCCCCCGGGGCGATCGCCTCGTCCGGATCGGTCTCGGGGGGCGGCGGGGCGGGGACGCCGCGCGCAGCCTTCGCCATCCCCTTCACGGTCTCGGCGTGACCCTGGACCAAGCCCGCGAGACCCTGGAGGAATTCGCGCTCCTCGGCGAGGAAGGCGCCCACGGCGGCCCGCCCCTGCGTGGCCGCTCCCTCGCCTCCTACCGGCGCGGGGGATCGCCCTCGCGCGTCGGCGACGATCCGTGCCGCCTCCTCTCGCGCCCGCCCGATGATCTCGTCGGCCTGGCGGGCGACGTCGTCGAGGTCGGGCGTGCCCACGACCGGTGGCGCGCCCGGTCGGGTGCGCAGCCGGTCCACCTCGGCCGTCAGTGCGGAGAAGGAATCCGTGATCTCGTCGAGGAACTCGTCGACATCGCGCATCTTGTACCCACCGAATCGTGAGACCCGGAACTCCTTCTGCTGGATGTCGGCGGCCATCAGCACCTTCTTCGGCGCGCCCGGCTCGAAGCCCGTCGGGTCGTTCATGGCTTCCTCCTTCCCCCCGAACGCCTCAACAGAACGCCTGCTGCAACACGATGATGATGACGAACGCGATGACGATCGACAGGTCGAACATCCCCGCGGGCGGGACGATCCGGCGGAGCGGCTTCAGCACCGGCTCCGTCACGTCGAAGAGCAGGTCGTACGCGGACCGAAGCGGTCCCGTCGTCGGCGGACGGACGCCCGCCAGCTGGATCCAACTGAGCACGACGCGAATCAGCAGGATCACCCATAGGAGCGTGAGCGCCACGCACAAGAGCCTCGTGAAGGGGTCCGTCGCCGCCGTCATCGCGTGCAGAGGCTAGCAGCAGGCACGTCGGAGCCGCGCAATGGGACCGCACGTCAGAATGGGTCGGCGCCGCTCAGAACTGGTTGTAGAACATGCCGCCGGCGATCCGCTCGCGCTCCTCCGCCGAGACCTCGACGTTCGCCGGTGTCAGCAGGTAGACGCGGTTAGCCACGAGCTCGATCTTGCCGTCGAGCCCGTACACCAGACCGGACGCGAAGTCGACGAGCCGGCGTGCGATCGAGTCCTCCGTGCTCTGGAGGTTCATGATCACGGCGGTCCCTTCCTTGAACCGATCGGCGACGTCGCGGGCCTCGTTGAAGCGCCTCGGCTCGGACTTGTGGATCGCCGACGACGCCGGAACGGGCCTGTTCGGGGCGATCGTGCGAACGACGCCCTGCGCCTCCGAGCCGACCTCCCGCACGGCCGCGGGGCGCATGCGACGGACGGGGGCGGGCTCGACCTCGGACATCTCGTCGACGAAGTCGTCCTCGTCCTCGACGAGCCCGAGGTAGTTCAGGGTCTTCTTCCACACGCCTGCCATCCCACCCTCCCGGCCCTCTGGCCTGTCGTCACGGCGTCCGGGGACCGAACAACGCCGTCCCGATCCGCACCATGGTAGCGCCTTCCTCCACGGCGATGGGGTAATCCAACGACATCCCCATCGACAATTCCAGAACCTGGGGATGCTGCTCTCGGATCCGGTCCCGGAGCTCGCGCAGGCGCACGAACCACTGCCGGGCACCCTCGAGAGCTGAGGAGACCGGCGGGACGGTCATCAGCCCGGTGAGGCGCACCCCCTCGAGTCCCGAGACCCGGTCGACGAATGCCGGCACACGCTCCGGGGACACGCCGGACCGGACGCCGGTGAAGTCCACCTCGATGAGACCCTCCAGCGTGCGGCCGCCCTCGGCCGAGCGTCGGGCGAGTCGTTCTGTCGCCCGCTCACCCGAGAGGGTCTCGACGACGTCCGCGAGGGCCGCCACGTGGTGCGCGGTGTGGGTCTGGATGGTCCCGATGAAATGCCACCTCGCCCCGGGTACGCGTTCGCGCATCGCCCGCAGCTCGGACACGTAGTTCTCCCCGACGGCGGTCACCCCCGCCTCCACGACCCAGGCCACGGCCTCGGTCGGCACCGCCTTGGCCGCCGCGACGAGCAGCACCTCGGACGACCGGCGTCCCGCGCGGTCGCAGGCCGTCTCGATCTCCGACCGGATCGTTCGGAGGTTGCGCAGGATCTCGTCGCGAGGCGCCGTCATTCGACGGTCACACCCGGGGATGGAGAAGGGGGCGAGGAGGTCCCTCGGCCAAGAGGCGGGGGAAGGGCGCCTCCTCGCTGGGAACCTCCCCGCCCCCCACGTCGCGCTGGGCCGCGCGGGGCGGTCATGTCCCGCCTAGCTCTTCAGGAAGTCCGGGATGTCCAGGTCCTCCTCCGCGTCGAACGACACGCGCTCGGGCTCCCCGCTCGTGAAGATCTCCTCATCGGCGTCCTCGGCCAGGATCGACGGCAGCGGCTCACGCTCGTCCCGCTCGGTGCGGACCGGCTCCTCGAGGAGTCGCGAGAGTCGGCTCTCGAACTGGTTGGTCACCGACCCGTTCGGCGCGGCCTTGTCGAACCCAGCGGCGATCACCGTCACCCGGACCTCTTCGCCGAGGGCGTCGTCGACCACGGCGCCGAAGATGATGTTGGCGTCTGGATGAGCGACCCTCGTGATCGTGTCGGCAGCCTGGTTCACCTCGTGCAGCGTCAGGTCGGTCGGCCCCGCGATCGACAGGAGCACTCCCTTGGCGCCGTCGATGGAGGACTCGAGCAACGGCGAGCTGATGGCCGCCTTCGCCGCGTCGGTCGCACGGTCGGCGCCCTGGCCGATCCCGATTCCCATCAGGGCAGATCCGGCGCCCGACATCACCGACCTCACGTCGGCGAAGTCGAGGTTGATGAGGCCCGGCGTCGTGATGAGCGACGTGATCCCGTCGACCCCCTGGTACAGGACCTGGTCGGCCATGCGGAACGCTTCGATCATCGGCGTGTTCGGATCGGCCACCTGGAGCAGACGGTCGTTCGGGACGACGATGAGCGTGTCCACAGCCTTCTTCAGGTCGGTGATGCCGACGTCGGCCTGAGTCGCCCGCTTGCGCCCCTCGAAGCCGAACGGTCTGGTGACGACGCCGATCGTCAGCGCCCCGAGTCCACGCGCGACCTCTGCGACGACCGGCGCCCCTCCGGTGCCGGTCCCACCGCCCTCTCCGGCGGCGATGAACACCATGTCCGCGCCCTTGAGGATCTCCTCGATCTCGTCGGAGTGCTCGTTCGCGGCGGCGCTGCCGACGTCGGGATCCGAGCCGGCGCCCAGACCTCTCGTCGTCTCGCGCCCGATGTCCAACTTCACTTCCGCGTCGGACATCAATAGCGTCTGGGCGTCGGTGTTGACGGCGATGAACTCGACGCCCCGGAGGCCTGCCTCGATCATCCGGTTCACCGCGTTCACCCCGCCCCCGCCGATCCCGACCACCTTGATCACGGCGAGGTAGTTCTGGGGCGCATCCATCCTTGCCGACCTCCGAACCCCGGGCGGACCCGGTTCACCTGGGGAAACTCCGTTCAGCAGTCGTAACTGTAACCGTGAACCAAACCGTTATTGTCATATCCACCGAACGTAGAGCTACGGAAGCTACTAGGAAAGCCCTGGTCCGTCAAGTCTCGCGGTCCCCTCATTGTGCGTTGAGGTGACAGTCCGCGCAAGGGCTCCGATCAGGCCACCGTGGTCGTCGTGCCCGCCACCGTCGCGGTCGGTGCACCGGGCACGTTCACATCGATCGCCGTGATCGCGCGGCCCTGCGGGCTCGCCCATCGGAGGACGGCCTCAACCGCCTGGCCCTTGGCGACGAGATCCGTCGGCGGCCCGTAGGACACCGGCACACCGGAGCGCAGCAACAATCGGATCGACCCGTCGGCCGCCGTCACGATCCTTCGGACTCGGCCTCGAAGATCCGTGGACATCGCGGCCGCCGCGGAGGCGGCCACCCGCGTGCCGGCCTGGTTCGGGATCCTTCCACCGGCCCACACGAGCTCGGGTAAGGGCTTCCCCGTTGTTGCCGCCCCCATCCTCGTACCGTCCGCGCCGACCACGTCGGCACCTCCGAGTCCGTCGGCGATGCGCGCGACCGGCACCCGCACCGTGACGTCGATGACGACCGTCGACGGGAGCCGGCGTACGACGGTCGCGGTCTCGATGCGAGGGTCCTGCTCGAGTCTTCGCTCGACCGCCGCCGTGTCCAGGCGGAAGACGTTCACGCCGAAGCGCACGCCCGAAAGCGTTTGCAGCCGCCGTTGCCCGATCGAGCCCGCGCCCTCGACCTGGATCGTCGTCGCGCGGAACACCGGCGTGTAGGTCAGCGCGAACGAGCCCGCCGCGGCAACGACACAGACCGCGAGCGCCACGACCCATCGCCCGGGCCCGCGAGCGCCGAGTTCATCCGGCCGCATGATCGAACTCCCCGACCAAGTACACCTCGGGCTCGAGGTCGACGCCCGACGTCTCGCGCACGATCTCCTCGACCCGCCGGATGAGAGCAAGGATGTCGGCGGCGGTCGAGTCCGGGCCGGCCACGATGAAGTTCGCGTGCTTCGTGGAGATCGACGCACCCCCGACCCGCATGCCCTTCGCCCCTGCGGCCTCGATCAGCCTCGCCGCATGGTCGCCGGGGGGGTTCTTGAAGACGCTTCCGCAGTTGGGCTCCGCGAGCGGCTGCGTCGCCCGCCTCCATGCCCGGGCGGACTCCATGCGTTCGCGGATCTGCTCGGGCGGACCGGGCGTGAGGTGCGCCGTGATCCCGGTCACCACCCCGTCCTCGGGGAGCATCGAGCGTCGGTAGCCGAAGCCGGCGTCCTTCCCCGGGATGGACGTCCCGCGACCCTCGGAGAGCACGAAGACATCGACCTGCTCGACCACGTCGGACATCGCCCCCTCGTGCGCGCCCGCGTTCATCCGGACCGCGCCACCGACGGTGGCGGGGATGGCCACCCCGAACTCGAGGCCGGACAGCCCGTGTTGAAGCGCGATCCCGGACAGGGCCGGCAGCGGCATCGCGCCGCCGGCCGTCAATCGGGCGCCGTCGCGGGCCGCCCATCGGTAGCCGTGCCCCAGCCGCAGCACGAGTCCCGGGAATCCACGGTCGGAGACGAGCAAGTTCGACCCTTTCCCCACGACCACGACGGGGATCCCGCTCGCCGCGACCGCCTCTCCCGCGGCGGCCAGGTCCTCGTCCCGCTCCGGCTCCAGGTACAGGGCCGCCGGACCTCCCACGCGAAACGAGGTCAGCGGCGCCAGCGGGAAGCGCGTCAGCACGCGCTCGCCGCACGCGGCCCGCAGGATGGACGCCGCCACCTCGATCGCGTCGTTCACGATTCGCTCTCGCGGAGTCGTGCCAGCGCGGCGTCGCCCAACATCCAGACGTCGCCGCACCCCATCGTAACGATCAGGTCTCCGGCACGGACCTCGCGATCCAGGTAGTCGACCACGTCCTGAGCGTGCGGTAGATACACGACATCCTTGCCGGGCGCCGCGAGCTCGACCCCGTCGGCGACCATGCGGCCGGTGACGCCCGGGATCGGATCCTGGTCGGCGCCGTAGACGTCGGTGACCACGATGACGTCCGCCTCGATGAGGCTCGCGCCCAGCTCTCGCCACATGGCCTTCGTACGGGAGTACCGGTGAGGCTGGAACAGCGAGATGAGCCGGCGCGGTCCGGTTCTCCTCGCGACCTCGAGCGTGACGGCGAGCTCCGTCGGAACGTGCCCGTAGTCGTCGTAGACATCGGCTCCCCTCGCCGAGCCTCGGTATTCGAACCGGCGGTGAACGCCGCCGAACGTAGCGAGCGCTTCGGCGGCGGCGTGGGCGTCCACGCCGACGATGGCCGCCGCGGCGACGGCGGCCGTCGCATCGAGAAGGTTGTGAGCGCCGTCCACCGGAAGGGCGAGCTCGACGACCTCGGCCTCCCGGGCGAGCGAGATCGTCCCGCTCGCGCCGCGCGGACCCACCGACGTGACCGACAGCCGCAGATCGTTCCCGTGCTCCGTTCCGTAGGTCGTGGCATCAACCCCGGATCGCTCGATCGCGGATCTCGCCCCGGCGTCGTCACCGCACGCGACGACGTGCCCGCATCGGGACACGAACGTGGCGAAGGCCGACTCGATCTCGTCTCGACCGCCCGTGTAGAAATCGACGTGGTCGATCTCAACGTTCGTGACGATCCCGACGTGGGGCGTCGTCAGGAGGAAGGAGCCGTCGCTCTCGTCCGCCTCGAACAGGAAGAGATCCCCCGCGCCCGAGCGCGCCCCGCTGCCGCTCTCGTTCAGATCGCCGCCTACGAGGTACGTCGGGTCGAGGCCGGAACGCTCCAGCACGACCGCGAGCATCGATGTCGTCGTGGTCTTGCCGTGGGTCCCCGCGACGGCGATCGAGCGCCGGCCCTGGGCGATCGCCGCCAGGACCTGTGCCCGCGCCCACACCGTCAGGCCGCGGCGTCGTGCCTCGGCGAGCTCGACGTTGCGCTCGGCGATCGCGCTGGAGATCACGACCGCGTCCGGATCGCCGACCTGGGCGCCGTCGTGACCGACGAATACGCGTGCGCCGAGCTCCTCGAGCCGGCGCAGCGCCTTCGAATCCTTCAGGTCGGATCCGCTCACCGTCACGCCACGCGCGAGCAGGAGCTCCGCGAGGTTGCGCATGCCGGCGCCGCCGACACCGATCAGATGGACTCGCCGAACCCCTTCAAGCGTCGGCACCGAGAGCGTCGGGATGCTTCCCGGTGGCGGGGCGTACGGCGAGGCGCTCACCGGGTTCCGGCCCTCATGACCAGCTCCGCCAGCCGTTCGGCGGCGTCCGGTTTGGCCCATGCTGCGGCCCGATTCGACATGGACCGTCTGCGAACGAGGTCGTCGACGAGCTCCAGGATGCGACGGGCCAACACCTCGCCGGTCAGATCCCGATCGAGCACGAGGTCCGCGGCGCCCGCGCGAACGAGCTCGCGCGCGTTCGCCTCTTGGTGGTTCTCGGTCGCGTGTGGATACGGAACCAGGATCGAGGGGATGCCGCAGACGGTGAGCTCCGCGATGTGGCCGGCCCCTGCGCGCGAGACGGCCACGTCGGCAACGGCGCAGGCCAGGTCGATGCGTTCGAGGAACGGAAACGCCCTCACGCGAACGGGCGCAGACGACGACGCTCCGGCCATCTCCTCGAGATGAGCCGGTCCCGTGAGGACGATCAGCTGGAGGTCTCCGCGATCGCGGAGCGCCGGCACCGCGATCGCAGTCGCCACAGCCCGGTCGAGGTGCAGGGCCCCCTGGCTGCCCCCGAACACGACGACGGTCGCGCGGCCGGCCTCGAGCCCGAGCGCGACGACCGCCTCGGCGGCGAGCGCCTCCCGCTTCGACGGCACCTCGCGGATCAGGTCTCGCACCGGGTTGCCGGTCACGACGATCGGCACGTGACCTGAGAACCGTCTCGTCGCGTCCTCGAACGCGACGCCCACCGAACGGGCCCCCCGCGACAGGAGTCGGTTCGCCAACCCCGGGACCGCGTTCGCCTCGTGCAACACGACCGGGACGCGCGCTCGGCGCGCCGCGAGCACGGCCGGAGCGCTGACGTATCCGCCCATCCCGACGAGCACGTCGGCGCCCTCGACGAACGGGCGGCTGGCGCGCACCGACCGAAGCGCGATCAACGGCGCGATCGCAGCCCGTAGCGAGACCTCACGCACGAGTTGGGCGGCCTCGACCGGGTGGAACCCGTAGCCGGCCGCCGGCACGAGTGCCGCCTCCTGCCCCTGCGCGGACCCGATGAACGACACGGTGGCGCCGTGGTCACGTCGAAGCACGTCCGCCAGTGCGATCGCGGGGAAGACGTGGCCAGCCGTCCCACCGCCCGCGATCACGGTCCTCACGCGCGGACCCTGCGAGCCGCCGACGCGCCGCGAGACGCGCCCGGGCGACTGGTCGAGGCGACGCCGGCACGCGCGATGCTCGCGAGGATCCCGATACCGGCGAGCGTCACCACGAGCGCCGTGCCCCCGAACGAGACGAGCGGCAACGGGACACCGGTGATGGGGAGCAGCCCCGTGACCGCGCCGAGGTTCTCGATCGTCTGGAGCCCGATCCATGAGGTGATCCCAGCCGCGAGCAGCCTGCCGAAGGTGTCCGGCGCGCGCACCGCGATGCGGATCCCGGCACACAGGAGCACGGCGAACAGCGCGAGCACGGCCAGCGCGCCGATGAGTCCCAGCTCCTCGCCGATGATCGCGAAGATGAAGTCGCTGTGGGCGTTCGGCAAGTAGTCCCACTTCTGCCGGCTCGCGCCGAGCCCGACCCCCAACCAGCCGCCCGAGCCGAGGGCGATCAGCCCCTGCACCAGCTGATACCCGGCTCCCTTCGGATCGGTCCACGGATGGACGAAGGCGTCGAGGAACCGCGTGCGGCGGTAGCTCTCGCCGAAGATGAGCAGCGCGGTGGCCAGCAAGCCCGCGAGCCCCACGACCGTGAGGTGGCGGCCCCTCACCCCCGCGGCGAACAGCATCAGGAACACGGTGCCGCACAGGATCACGGTCGTGCCGAGGTCGCGCTGCATGATCACGATGCCGGCGACGACGACGACGATGGGCGCCAGCGGCAGCGCCAGCTGTCGGACGTCGCCGAGCTTCCTCCACTTCGCCGAGAGCACGCTGGCGGTCACCGCGATGAGGGCGATCTTCGCGAACTCGGACGGCTGGATCGTGATTGGTCCGGCGTTGATCCACCTCGACGCCCCGTACAGCGAGGTTCCGGCCGAGGAGTGGAAGGTCAGCAGCATCAGCGGGACGACGGCGACGAGCATCGGTACGGCGAGCTTCTTCCAGATGCCATGGGAGAGTCTCGACGCGATCACGAGGCCGAGGATCCCCACGACCGCATAGATGGACTGCCGCTCGAAGTACCAGAAGCTCGTGCCGTAGCCCTCGACCGCCGAGATCGAGCCGGCAGACAGGACCATCACGAGCCCTACGATCGTGAGCAGGGAAGCCGGCACCAGTAGCATGAGCAGGCTCGTGCGGTTCTCGGCCACCCGGTCCCGTCTCGGCGCGCGTTCGCGCGATGCCCGAACCACGTGTAGCGCGGGGCGGGCGCTCGCCGGCTGCCGGCTTCGGACGGTCTCACGGCCGGCCACGCGCGCCCACCTCCTCGTGCAGCGCGCGTGCGGCCGCCCCGAACCGATCGCCGCGCTCCCGATAGTCACGGAACTGATCCCAGCTCGCGCACGCGGGCGCGAGGAGGACCGTCCCGGGTGCCGGCGCCATCCGGAAGGCGACACCGACCGCCTCCTCGATGGAGCCGGCCCGTCGGACCACCGCACGATCGCCGAAGACCCGCTCGAGCTCGGGGGCAGCCTCACCGATCGTCACGACGCCGCTCAGGCGGTCGGCCCTGGATCGAAGGGGAGACAGGTCGACCCCCTTCGCCCGGCCGCCGGCGATGAGCACGGCGGCGGGCCATCCGTCGATCGCGGCGAGCGCGGCATGGACGTTCGTTGCCTTCGAGTTGTCGACGAACCGGACGCCGCCCACGATCGCGACCACCTCTCCGCGATGGGGTTCCGGCTCGAATCCGCGGATGCCCGTCGCGACCGCCTCGGGCAAAGCCCCGAAGGCGAGTGACGCCGCGGCCGCGGCCGCGGCGTCGGCCCGGTACCCGGCGCGAGCGTCGTCGACCCACCCGAGGTGCGCCGATCCTTCGACGCGGGCGACGAGCCGGCCCTCGGGGTCGTAGCCGACCGCCCCGTTCGCCGGCTCCGTGAGCCCGAACCAGAGGATCCGGCAAGGGGCTTCGGCCGAGACGGCGGCGGCCGCGGCGTCGTCTCGGTTTCCCACGTGCGTGTCGCCGCTCGTCTGGCGCAGAAACACCCGCGCCTTCGCCTCCACGTAGGCCTCGTACGAGCCGTGCCAGTCGAGGTGGTCCGGGCCCAGGTTCAGCAGCACCGACACCACCGGATGGAACGACTCCTGGATACGCAGCTGGAACGATGAGCACTCGACGACGAGCGCGTCGTGCGTCTCACGCGCGGCGGTCACGAACGGGTGCCCGATGTTGCCGCACGCGACCGCGTCGACCCCGCCGGCTCGAAGGCAGGCGGCGATCATCCCGGTCGTCGTCGTCTTGCCGTTCGTCCCGGTGATCGCCAGGTAAGGCGTTCGGCACAGGCGCGCGCCGAGCTCCAACTCCCCCCAGACGGGGATGCCGCGGTCGCGCGCCCATGCGAGCACGGGCGCGCCCTCGGGCACGCCCGGACCGGTCACGAGCACCGTGGCGCCGTCGAGGTGGGTCGGATCGTGCCCCCCCGCCGCGAACTCCACACCGAGCGCACCGAGCCGCTCTGCTGCGTCCCCGAGCTCGGAAGCGGGACGTCGCTCCGTGACGCGCACCGATGCGCCCTCCTCGGCGAGCGCCCGGGCAACGGCGGTGCCGGCGACCCCGGCGCCGACGACGACCGCACGCTCCCCCTCGAACGCCCCACTCATCCCAGGCCTCCCCGCGCGATGAAGTCCGCGTAGTAGAGCCCCAGTCCGACCGCCACACACAGCCCCGCGATGATCCAGAAGCGCACGATCACCGTGAACTCCGGCCAGCCGAGCAGCTCGAAGTGGTGATGGATCGGCGACATCCGGAAGATCCGCCGATGGAACCCGCGGAACGAGATCACCTGCAGGATGACCGACGCTGTCTCGATCACGTAGAGGCCCCCCAAGATCACCAGGAGCAGCTGCGTGTTCGTCGTGATCGCGAGCGCTCCGAAGAAGCCGCCGAGCGCGAGCGACCCCGTGTCCCCCATGAAGATCCGGGCCGGCGCCGCGTTCCACCACAGGAATCCCGCCACGCTCCCCATCATGCCCGCCGACACGACGGCGGCGTCCTGCAACGCTCGCAGGTTCACGGGGTAGCAGGCACTCGCGCCCGCCAGTCCCGTGCACGTGTGCCGGAACTGCCAGAACGCGATGAAGACGTAGGCGGACAGCACGAAGATCGACGACCCGGCGGCCAAGCCGTCCAGGCCATCGGTGATGTTCACCGCGTGCGACGACGCCGTCAGGACGAGGAACGCCCACACGACGAACACGACGACGCCGAGACGGATCCCGGTCACGCGCAGGAAGGAGATGTTCGTCGACGTGCCGGTGTGTGACGAGTAGTGGGCCACGATGACGGCGAAGATCACGGACACGACCGCGGTGCCGAGGAACTTCCACGACTTCGACAGGCCGAGCGAGCGTCGCCTGCGAACCTTCGTGTAGTCGTCGAGGAAGCCCACGATCCCGAACCCCACCGCCGCGAGCACCAGCGAAACGCCCGCGGGTGTGAACTCGCCGAGCGTGATCCGGGTGGCCATGAAGCTCGTGACGAGCCCGACAAGGATCACGATCCCGCCCATCGTCGGCGTCCCCATCTTCTCGAAGTGGCTGTGGGGGCCGTCCTCCCGGATCCGCTGGCCCCACCCCCAGACGGTGAAGGCGCGAATCGCGAGCGGGGTGCCGAGCAGGGAGATCGCGAGCCCAACCGCACCGGCGACGAGGATCGAAATCACCGGAGCGCCTCGGCCAGCCGCTCGAGCCCTACCACGCGCGAGGCCTTCACCAGGACCACGTCGCCCGGTCGAGCCGTCCGACGAACGTCGTCGAGCGCCTCCTGCGGATCGTCGTAGCACGCCGCGCTCTCGGGCTCGACGCCCTCTCGCACGGCGGCGGCCGCGATCGAACGAGCGTCCTCGCCCACCACGATGAGCCGGTCGACGCGAACGCGCGCCGCCAGCTCCCCCAGGCGCTCGTGCGCCTCGGGGGCGATCGGGCCCAGCTCGGCCATGGCGCCGAGCACGGCGATCAGGTGACCCTCGCCCGCCATCCAGCGTGCAGACTTGAGCGCGGCGGCCATCGATTCGGGGTTCGCGTTGTACGCGTCGTTCACGACGCGGACCCCTTCCGGCGTCGTGAACGTCTCCATGCGCCAATGAGAGATGGTGGCCGCCGACAGCGCCGCCGCGCAGGCGGGAAGGTCGACGCCGAGCGTCAGCCCGACCGCTGCGGCCGCGATCGCGTTCGGGACCATGTGGTCGCCGGGTACGGCCAGCTCGACGGCTGCGCGCTCGTCGCGGTGCACGAGCTCGAACGTCGCGAGGCCGTCGGACCCGAGGACGACGCGGTCGGCACGGACGTCGGCCGTTCGCGCGGTGGCGCCGAACGTGACCACCCGCCCCCGGCACCGCGACGCGTTGCCGGCCACGACCGGGTCGTCGGCGTTCAGGATCGCGACGCCGTCGGGTTCGACCGCGTCGATCGGCTCGGCCGAGGATTCCACGATCCTCTCCCACGACCCGAAGATCTCCATGTGGGCGACCCCGACGTTCGTGACGACGACGGTCGTGGGACGCGCGATCCGGCACAGCTCCGCCGCGTCGCCGACGTGCCGGGCTCCGATCTCGGCCACGATCACCTCGGCATCCGGCGGCGCCCCGAGCAGCGTCAGCGGCAGTCCGACCTCGTTGTTGAACGACTCCTGGCTCGCGTGCGTGCGGAAGTGAGATCGCAACACGGCCGCCGCCATGTCCTTCGTCGACGTCTTCCCGTTCGCGCCCGCGACGCCGACGACCGTCGCGTCGATCCGCGCGCGCTCGTCGGCCGCCAGCCGCATCAACGCCTCGCCGGTCGAATCGACCCACACCGCCGGGCCGTCGACCCGCAACCCGTGCGGGACGAGGACCCCGGCGGCCCCGTTCGCGAATGCGTCGGGAACGTATCGAGCGCCGTCGGTCCGGGCTCCGGGGAGCGCGACGAAGAGGGACCCCGGCTCGACCAGGCGCGAATCGATCGAGACCCCCCCGACCTCGACGTCCTCTCCGAGCATGACGCCGCCGACCGCGCGAGCCACGTCGGACAGCCGGCGGGGCTTCACGACGCGTCCTCGAGCGCGCCGATCTCTTCGCGGACGACATCGCGATCGTCGAAGGGGATCGTCTCGTCGCGAAGCTCCTGCACGGGCTCGTGCCCGCGGCCGGCGATCACGACGACGTCGCCGGGGCGGGCTTCTCGAAGCGCGAGCCGGATGGCGGCTCGGCGGTCCGGCTCGACGACGTAGGCGCCGCCCCCCTGCTTCGCGCCCGGCTCGATCTCGGCGATGATATCCGAGGGATCCTCCGAGCGCGGGTTGTCGCTCGTGATCACGGACAGATCGGCGATCGACGTCGCGGCCGTGCCCATGAGCGGTCGCTTCGCCCGGTCGCGATCTCCGCCGCAACCGAAGACGACGATCAGCCGCCCGGAGGCAAGCGGGCGAGCGGCGCGCAGCACGCCGCCGATGCTATCCGGCGTGTGCGCGTAATCCACCACCGCGAGGAATCCGCGGCCCGTGTCGATGGGCTCGACGCGACCGGGCACGGTGACCGACGCGATGCCACGTGCGATCGCTCCATCGTCGATCCCCAACGCGCGCGCCGACGCAACCGCCGCGAGACAGTTCGACACGTTGAATCGTCCGAGGAGCGGCGACCTGACCTCGAGATCGTGGACTCGAAACACGACCCCCGTCGTTGCCACCTGGACGCCGGTCGGGCGAAGATCGGCGTCGCTCTCGAGCGCGTACGTGGAGATCGGGATCGATCGTGCCTCGATGAGTCGTCGACCCCATGCGTCGTCGGCGTTCACGACCCCCCGCCGAGTGTGCGCCGGCGTGAAGAGCCCGGCCTTCGTCTCGAAGTAGCGCGGCATCGAACCGTGGAAGTCCAGGTGATCCTGCGAAAGGTTCGTGAACACCGCGACGTCGAAGACCAGCCCGTCCGTGCGCCCGTACGCGAGCGCGTGCGACGAGACCTCCATCGCCACCGCACGGACGCCCTCGTCGCGCATCGTCGCGAGCATCCGATGAAGGTCCGGTGCCTCGGGCGTCGTGCGGGCGAGCCGCTCGGGACGACCGGCGACCCTCGCCCCCGTGGTCCCGATCACACCGGGCGAGACCCCCGCGGCAGTGAACACCGACTCCAAGAGGTAGGTGATCGTCGTCTTCCCGTTCGTGCCCGTGACGCCGACCGTCGTCAACCCGGCCGCCGGGGTTCCGAACACGATCGCCGACATCGCGCCCATCGCCTCACGCACGGACGGCACCCGAACCTGCGGGGCCGCGACGTCGTCGAGCCACCGGTCCACGACGAGCGCCGCCGCACCCGCCGCGACGGCCGCGCCCGCGTGCGCGTGACCATCCGCGCGGTCGCCGGGCACGCAGAAGAAGAGGGAGCCTGGAGCGACCTCGCGGTCGTCGAACGCCGCGTCGAGGAGCTCCGCGTCGCCGCGAACCTCGGCGCCGGGCACGACGGCCGCTGCGTCCACGAGGTGGACGTGGGGAAGCGAACCAACCACCGGCTGGGAGCTTACCCGCGCCCCCCCTCGCGGGCGGCTCGGGCTCACGGCGCGAGCCGCAGGACGTGCGGTGGCAGGGGGACCGGCGGCGCGGCGGGGATCCCGAGGCGCTGGATCGCGTACCGCGCAACCTCCTGGAAGACAGGTGCAGCCGCGACACCACCGTAGACGGTTCTCGGCTGGTCGATCGT
The DNA here is from genome assembly GCA_030774235.1 of Actinomycetota bacterium. Classification (GTDB taxonomy): domain Bacteria; phylum Actinomycetota; class UBA4738; order UBA4738; family HRBIN12; genus JALYLM01. The sequence continues at coordinate 2,620 of JALYLM010000167.1, read as the reverse complement.
CACCGCGATCACCAGCCTGGGAGCCGCGGCCGGCAGGAACCCGACGAACGAGGCCATGTAGCGGTCGACGTAGTGACCGGCCTCGTCGACCTTCCGGGCGGTACCGGTCTTGCCGGCCACCTGGTAGCCGGGGATCTGCGCGTTCACCCCGGTGCCGTCGGCGACCACGTATGCGAGCATCCTCGTCACCATCGCCGCGGTCTCGGGACGGACGACCCGGTGGGTGGGCGAGGGAGGCGCGGCGTTGAACGCACCATCCGGAGCCTCCGTCCCTCGGATGAGGCGAGGCTGAACCCACACGCCGCCGTTCGCGATCGTGGAATAGACGGCCGCCATCTGCAGGGGCGTCACCGAGACACCCTGGCCGTACGACACACTGGCCCTGGTGACGCCGGTCCACTGGCTCAGCGGGGGAACCACGCCCGCCGCCTCTCCCGGGAAGCCGACGCCGGTAGGCTGTCCGTACCCGAACCTGCCCAGGTAGGAGGCGAGACGGACGCTGCCGACATGCGAAGCGACGATGGTCGCACCCACGTTGCTCGAGGCCGCGATGATGTCGCCGAGGGTCATCTTCTCCACGGGGTGGGGGTGCGAGTCGTGGATCGTGTAGGTCCCGACCGCGACGGCGCCGGGAACCTCGAACGTCCGGTTGGGGGATACGGAGGCGGTGTCGAGCGCCGCGGCGGCGGTGATCGTCTTGTTCACGGAACCGGGCTCGAACGTGTCCGTGACGGCACGGTTCCGCCAGGTGTCCGGATTCGCGGTCTCGAAGCGATTCGGATCGAACCACGGGTAGCTCGCCATCGCCAACACGTCACCGGTGGCGGGGTCCATCACCACGATCGTTCCGTCCTTCGCGGCGTTCGACTTCACGGCCTGGGCGAGGTACCGCTGCGCCTGATACTGCGTCTGGCGGTCGATCGTCGACACGAGGGTCTCGCCGGGCGTCGGCGCCGTGACGTCGTTCATGCCGCTGGTGATCGGCAGGCCGATCGCGGACAGCTCCGCCGTCTGCTCCCCCGGCGTGCCGGCGAGGCGGCGATCGTACTCGGACTCCAGGCCGGCGAGTCCGTTGCCGTCGACGCCGACGAACCCGAGCACCTGCGCGGCGATGGAGCCGGCCGGATAGGAGCGGGCGGCGACGGGGAGGAATCCGATGCCCGGCAATCGAAGGGCTTCCAGCCGGGTCGCCGCGTTCAGGTCGACCTGTCGGGCGATGTACGCGAACGTGCCCGGCGAGCGAAGGACGGCCTGCACAGCGCGCCACCTGAGGCCGAGCTCGTCGGCGATCCGTCGCGCTTCGCCGATCGGGTCGGTCACGAGGGCCGGGTCGGCGTAGACGTCTCGCGCCTCCAGGGTGAGAGCCAGGGGCGTGCCCGTGCGATCGAGGATGCTGCCCCGCTCGGCGGGAATGTCGAACGTGTGCACCCGCTCGTCCAAGCCGAGGCGCGTGAGCGCCGGATTGTCGTGGACCTGCAACACGGCAAGGCGGGCGACGATGCCGCCGAACGCCAGGAGGAACGCGGCGAGCAGGGCGACGAGGCGGTGGACCGGTGGCCTCGTCAATCGTGCGCCCCGGTGGCCGGCGCGTCCGTCGGGGCGCCGGTGCCCGGGATGCGCAGGATCACGACGTCGGTCGGCGTCACCATCCCGCGGCCGTGCGCCCAGGCGGCGACTCGCGCGGGCGACGACAGCCGCGCAACCTGCTTGACGAGCATCTGATGCTCGATCTCGAGCCCGGACGACTCCCGCGCCGCCGACCGCATCGCGTATTGCGTCTGGACGAGCAGCGCGTGGAGCGCGACGACCCCGATCACCAGCCCTGCCGTCACGATGGCCGAGAAGATCCAGAACCCCGGATGGAACCCGCGACGCGCGCCCCGATGTCGCTGGGGAGGGGTGGAGGCCGGGGGACGCGGCGCGGTTCGCCGCGCCGGCTGCGCGACACGATCGGGTGTGGGTGGAGTGGAGACGATCCTGCGAGCCGGGACGCTCACGCGGCCTCCTCCGCGCGCTCGGCGGCGCGCAGCTTCGCGGCGCGAGCCCGGGGATTGCGGTCGACCTCCTGGTCGGAGGCGGTCCGTGGATGCTTCGTGAGGATCGTGAGCCGTTCGTCGTCGCGGAAGGTCTGCTTCACGAGCCGGTCCTCGAGCGAGTGGTAGGCGATCACGACCACGCGGCCACCGGGGACGAGGAGATCGACCGCCCGAGGCAGGGAGGCGGCGAGCTCCTCGATCTCCCGGTTGACCGCGATGCGGAGCGCCTGGAACGTCCGGCGCGCGGGGTGGGGGCCCCCCGGCCGCCGTCCAACCGCACCCGCGACCACGCGGGCGAGCGCGTCGGTCGTGTCGAGCGGTCGCGCGCGAACGATCGCGCGCGCGATCCGTCGGGACCGATGCTCCTGCCCGAACTCGAAGATGAGGTTCGCGAGGTCTTCTTCGGCGAGTCCGTTCACGAGGTCGGCGGCGGTCGGGCCCTCGCCACCCATCCGCATGTCGAGCGGGCCCTCGAGCCGGTAGCCGAACCCGCGATCCGGTTCGTCCAGCTGCATCGAGGAGACGCCGAGGTCGTAGAGGACGCCGTCGACCCGTCCTCCGGCGACGTCCTCGTCGACCTCGGA
>JALYLM010000166.1 GCA_030774235.1 Actinomycetota bacterium | reverse complement strand
TGGGCGGCGCGCTCGCGACCGACGGCCGCGCCCAGGGTGTTCGCCGCGACCCGCAGCGCGTCGATCTCCGCCTGCTGCCACTCACGCTCCTCGCGGCAGTGATCGAATCCGACGTATCCCCACCATTCGTCGCCGACGAACACCGGGACCGCGATGCACGACAGGATCGACGAACTCTCCAGCACGGGACGCTCGCTGTCGGGGTAGTCGCGGACGGGACCGTGGACGACGCCCCCGGCCGCCAGCAGGTCCTCCCAGCGTCCGAAGCCACCCGCTCGATAGGGGAAACCATTCTCGAAGTCGACACGAGGCAGGAGGAGGACGTCGGGATCGACCCACCCGTGCCGGCGCGTCGCGAGGATCTCGCCGGTCGCGCCGGTCGAGTTCTCGTAGACGAACGCGCGGCTCGCCTCGCCGGCTTCCCCCAGCCGCCGAAGAACGTCGTCGATGCCCTCCGTCCAGGATCTGGCCTTCAGGAAGCGTTCGGCGGCGTAGCCGGCCGCCTCCAGGATCCGGTCGCGACGTCCGAGGGCCTCCTGCGCCAGCGTCTGCTCCGTGACGTCGGTCAGCATGCCCTGCCACACCGGCCGCCCGTCGGGTCCCGCGACGAGGTAGGCGTGATCGTGGACCCAAACGACCCGGCCGCCGGCGGAGATCAACCGGTACTCGACGTCGAACGGGTCCCCGACCTCGTTCGTCCGCAGCGATTCGGCGAGTACGCGATCCCGATCCTCGGGGTGAAGCATCCGCACCCACAGACCCGGGTCGTTCATCCGCTCCTCCGCGGTGTACCCGGTGATCTGCTCGTACTGGGGGCTGATGTACACGGGCGTGCTGAGATCGTCGGGTGCATCCATGTAAACGGCGACCGGGAGGCGTTCGACGAGGGTGCGGTACCGTTCCTCGGCCTGGCGCAGACGCTCCTCGGCGGCCTTGCGTTCGGTGACGTCGGTGATGACGCCCTGCCAAAGATTCCGATTCCCCTGCAGGCCGCCGATCAGGATCGCCTCGTCGTGGATCCAGACGATCCGGCCGTCCCGCGCGAGCGTCCGGTACTCCGCGCTCCACGTGCCCTGCGTCTCGTCCGTTCCCTTGGCGAGGACCCAATCCCGGTCCCCCGGATGAAGCCGTCGCTCCCACAGCCGCGGGCTCGCCCTCCACTCGGCGGGGGTGTATCCGAACATGGCCTCGACCTGCGGACTCACGTAGAGGATCTCGTCGGTGGCCGTGTCCTCGATGTACGTGACCGCCGGCAGCTGTTCGACGAGGGTGCGGAATCGCTCCTCGGTCGCCCGCACGAGTGATTCGGCCTGTCGCCGCCGGGTGACGTCCTCGAGCACTCCCTGCCACACGATGGCCTCCGCGTCGCGATGCGCGACGACTGCGGCGTCGCGTACCCAGACGACCGATCCGTCCTTGCGGGCGATCCGGTACTCGGCCTCGAAGGGCTCGCCGTTCCGATCGCGTTCCCTCGAGAGCTCGGCGACTCTCTGCCGGTCCTCGGGATGGATGAGGAGGTCCCAGAACCCAGGGTCGTCGAGGAACTCCGAAGGCCGATAGCCGGTCAGGTCCTCGAAGCCGGGGGCGACGTACTGCAGGCGCTCCGTGCCTCCCGCCGGCGTGCGGCTGACGTAGGTCACGACCGGGAGGTTCTCCACGAGGGCGCGGTACCGCTCCTCCGCGGTCCGCAGCCGCTCCTCGAACTCCTTCTGCTGCGTGACGTCGAACATCACCCCCTGCACGATCAGGGGTCGGCCGTCCTGATCGTTCTCGACCGTCACCGATTCGTCCCGGATCCAGACGAGACGCCCGTCCTTGGCATAGATGCGGTACTCCTCGAGGAACGGGGCGCCGGTGCGATCGGCAAGGGTGGACGCTTCCAGGACACGATCGCGGTCCTCAGGGTGCATCCGGCTCATCCACAGCTTCGGGTCCTCGAGCCACTCGGCCGGGGCGTACCCGAGCATCGCTTCGATCTGCGGGCTCAGGTAGATCGCGGGGGCCTCGCCCACCCCCCTCCTCGGGTCCCACGTGTAGGTGACCGCGGGGACCTGTTCGACGACCGTCTGGAACCGACGTTCGGTCTGCGCGCGAAGACGCTGCTCACGGGCCGCCTGCCGCCAGCGGAGCACGGCAACCGCCGCGGCCACGACCGCAAAGATCGCGAGGAATCCGAGGAGATCCGCGGTCACGGAGGGCGGCGCGGCCAAGAGCCTGTCGACCAGCACGCGGAATCCACCGGAGAGGACGCCGACGAAGAAGACGACGACCGCGGCCATCGCGACGAAGACCAGGTCGCGCTGCCCGGTCGAGCGTCCTGCCCGTTGCTCCGGCGGTCGCTTCGACGATCCCACGTGGCGTTCCCCAGGGGTATCGACGCGCCGATTTGTCCCCTGAACCGGGCCGTTCGGGACTCCGCCGGCGCCTCCGGGGGACATTCAGCCCCCAGAGTGACTAGTCAGGCGCCGTCTAGAAGCGTGCGAGCTCGTGCATGCGCCGGAACACCTGGTCGGGCTCCGGCTCCATGTAGAAGTGCTCGAGGGGCGCCGCGAACGGCATCGCGGGGATGTCCGGCCCCCCGACGCGGACGACCGGCGCATCGAGATCGAACATCGCGCGCTCCGCGATCGTCGCCACGATCTCGGCCCCGGCGCCGTACGTCCGGTTGTCCTCGTAGACGACGATCGCCTTGCCGGTTTTTCGGACCGAGGCGAGGATCGTCTCGACGTCGAGGGGAGCCAGCGATCGGACGTCGACGACCTCCACCGAGACGCCCTCCTCGCTCTCGAGCCGGGCCGCCGCATCGAGACACGTGTGGAGCGCGTACCCGTAGCTGATCGCGGACAGATCCTCGCCCTCGCGCTTCACGTCGGCAGCGCCGATCGGAATCTCATACCGGTCGTCGGGCACCTCACCCTTGATCGCGCGGTACGTCTTCTTGTGTTCGAGGAACAGCACCGGATCGGGGTCGCGAAGGGCGCTGCGCAACAGGCCGGCTGCGTCGACAGGGGTAGAAGGCATCACGACCTTCAGCCCCGGGACGTGCGCGTAGAAGGCCTCGATCGACTGCGAGTGGTAGAGGGCGCCGTGGATGCCGCCTCCGCACGGCGCGCGGATCACGATGGGACAGCCGAACGCACCGTTCGAGCGATACCGCAGGCGAGCTGCCTCCGACACGATCTGGTCGAACGCCGGATGGATGAAGTCGGCGAACTGGATCTCCGCGACGGGCAGCAGGCCGTGCAGCGCCATCCCGATCGCCACGCCGACGATCCCGGACTCGGCGAGCGGGGTATCGATGACACGCTGTTCGCCGAACTCGTCCAGCCAGCCGACACTGATCCGGAAGACACCTCCTCGGTTGGCCACGTCCTCGCCCAGGAGGATGACCCGATCGTCGTCGGCCATCTCGTCGTGGAGCGCGTCACGGATGGCCGTGACGACGTTCTTCTCCGTCATCGCTGTTCGCCGAAGACGTGCCGGAGCGCCGACTCGGGGGTGGGGTCGGGGGAATCCCACGCCGCGGCGAGCGCCTCATCGATCTCGGTCTTCACCTGGCTGCGGAGCTCCTCGGCCCCGACGTCGTCGAGGATCCCGTGGGTTCGGAGGTACTCCCCGAACCGGTTCACCGGGTCGTCGTGCCGGTGCTGCTCGACCTCTTCGCGTGTTCGGTACGTCTTGTCGTCGTCGTCGGACGTATGTCCCAAGAACCGGTAGACCGTGCACTCGATCAGCGTCGGGCCCTCTCCCGCCCGGGCGCGATCGTGCGCGGCCTTCATCGCGCCGTAGCAGGCCAGCGCATCGTTTCCGTCGACGACGACGCCGGGGAAACCGTAGCCGGCCGCCCGGTCGGCGACGTGCTCGATGGCCATCTGCTTCGACTGCGGGACGCTGATCGCGTAGTGGTTGTTCTCGCAGACGAAGATCACGGGAAGCTTGTGGACACCGGCGAAGTTCAGTCCCTCGTGCCAGTCGCCCTCGCTCGTCGCTCCGTCGCCGAACCAGCATCCGACGACCACGTCTTCGCTTCGATACTTCGCCGCATAGGCGATGCCGGCGGCGTGGGGCACCTGCGTCGCGATCGGGGACGACCCGCTGATGATCCCGAGGGCTCGGTGACCCCAGTGCGAGGGCATCTGGCGTCCTCCGGAGGACGGATCGTCCGCCTTCGCGAAGATCCCGAGGAAGATCTCGAAGGGCGTCATGCCGGCGGCCAGCACGACGGCCGTGTCGCGATAGTAGGGAACCCACACGTCGACGCCTTTGCGCATCGCCCACGCCGTTCCCGCCTGGCACGCCTCGTGACCCTCCGCCGGGACCACGAACGGCGCCCGACCCATCCGGTTCTGGCGGAGCGCCGCTTCGTCCAGCAGGCGCGCCGTGAGGACGATGCGATACATGCCGAGCAGATCTTGCGGGGTCAGGCCGAGCGCGTCGTGAGGGGTCTCGGTCACCCGGGCGGACACGTCACGTCTCCTTGCACCGTGAGGGCGAGTCTACACCGGCACTTCCGGGCGAAGGCGTGCAGGTATGAGACGCTGGAAACGGACGGAAAGGAAGCGGAGAGAACATGAGCGTGACGATGGAGCACGTCGTCGACGTCACGGACGCCGATTTCGAGCAGATCGTGATCGAGGGGTCGAAGACACGGCCCGTCGTGCTCGATCTGTGGGCGACGTGGTGCGGTCCGTGTCGCACCCTCAGCCCCATCCTGGAGAAGGTCGCTCAGGAGCGCCAAGGAGCGTTCTTGCTGGCGAAGCTCGACGTCGATGCGAACCCGATGGTCGCCGGCGCCCTGGGGGTTCAGAGCATCCCCACCGTGGTCGCCTTTCGCGACGGGGAGCCCGCCACGGGCTTCGTCGGTGCCTACCCGGAGGACGAGGTGAACCGCTTCGTCGATTCCATCCTGCCCACCGAGGCGGAGCTGGAGACCGAGGTGGCCCACGCGGAGGAGGAGGCGGGCGACCTGGAAGGGGCGGAGCAGCGATATCGCGACGCGCTGTCGGCGGACCCCGACAACCGCGAGGCGGCGGTGGGTCTGGGGCGGATCCTGGCGGATCGCGGGGACACCGAGGCGGCGCTCGAGCTCGTCACACCGCATCTCCCGGACCCCGATGCCGAACGAGTCGTCGCCACGATCCGTGTCCGAGGTTGGGCGGGGGAGGAGGGCCCGGGAACGCTCGCATCCGCCAAGCGGTCGGCGGCGCTCGGCAGGTGGCGCGAGGCTCTCGACGCGATGCTCGCATCGGTTTCCGACGACCGCGAATCTGCGCGCGACGCGATGGTGACGGTGTTCTCCGTGCTGGGCGACGACGACCCGCTGGTGGTCGAGTACCGGCGCAAGCTCGCGAACGCCCTGTTCTGAACGAGGCGCCTCAGACGGCCGCCGAGCGCGCGACGAACGCCGACGCGACACGGTCCGGCGCCGGCTCGAACGCGAGCCCGAATACCGCGGCCGCGGATCGCTCCACGATCGGCCGCATCTCGGCGACGCTCACGTTCCGACCGGTGATCTCCGAGAGCGATGTCACGCCATGGTCGGGAAGCCCGCACGCGACGATGCCCCGGAACCACGAGAGGTCCGTATCGCAGTTCAACGCGAACCCGTGCAGTGACACGCGAGCTCGCATGAGACGGACGCCGATCGCGCACACCTTGTCGTCGCCGTGCCAGACACCCGTCTGGACGTCGTCCCGGCGCCCCAGCGAGGCACCGATCTCGATGCCGGCGCGGATCACCGTCTCCTCGATCCGGCGCAGGTGCGCCGCGGCGTCCGGCGTGGCCCCGAGGTCCAGGATCGGGTAGCCGACCAACTGGCCGGGACCGTGGAAGGTGAACGATCCGCCTCTGTCGATCCGACGAACCTCCGCTCCGCGGGCGATGACCTCCTTCTCGCCCCACAGCAGCTCCTCCGGCTTCGCCCGGCGCCCCGCGGTGAACACGGGCGGATGCTCGAGCAGGATCAGCGTGTCGGGGATGTCGCCGGCCACGCGCCGCTCCGCGAGCTCGTGCATCGCGGCGTTCGCCAGGTCGTACGGGACGAGCCCCGGCCGCACGATCCACGCGGGCTTCGTCACCGAGCCACCGACCGCTTCCTCAGAGCCCGAGGTCCTCGGCGAAGTCCCAGGTCTCGAGGTTCTGCTTCACGCGGGCGAGGAAGCGAGTGGCGAGCTCGCCGTCGAGCACGCGGTGATCCCACGACATCGAGAGGTACACCATGTGACGGATCGCGATCGCGTCGTCGAGAACGACCGGGCGTTTCTGGATGGCATCGAGCGACAGGATGCCGGCGTTCGGCAGGTTGATGATCGGAAGGCTGACCAACGATCCGTACGGTCCCGGATTCGTGATCGTGAACGTGGCGCCCTGCACCTCGTCGGGCGTCAGTTCGTGCGAGCGCGCGCGGGCCGCGAGATCGGCGATCGCGCGAGCGATGCCGGCGACGTTCATCGCGTCGACGTTGCGGATCACGGGAACGATGAGTCCCTGGTCGTAGCTGACCGCGATCCCCATGTTCACGAACTTGCGCAGGACCAGGTCCTCGCCACGGATCTCGGCGTTCACCCTGGGGAACTCGAGCAGCGCCTCCGTGGTGGCGCGCGTCACCATCGGCAGGTACGTCAGCTTCACCCCGTGACGCTCGAAGAAGGCGTCCTTCGCCCGCTCGCGGAGGCGCACGAGGTTCTCGACGTTGACCTCCACCATGGTCCACGCGCGGGCGGTCGTCTGCAGGGATCCGACCATGTGCGTGGCGATCGCCTTGCGGATGTGGGACATGGGCTCGAGCTGTTCGCCGGGGCCCGCCACCGCTGCCGGCGTAGCGACGACGGCCGGCGCCACCGCCGCGGCCGCGGGAGGAATCTCCGCGGGCGCGGAACGCGTCCCAGCACCGATCGCGGCCATCACGTCCGACTTCGTGATCCGCCCCCCCGCCCCTGTCCCGGAGATCCGCGACAGGTCGAGGCCGTTCTCGTCCGCGAGCCGTCGCACGAGCGGAGACAAGATCTGAGACCGCGGCCCCCGATCCGGCAACAGCTCTCTGGTCGCGACGCCCCCACCCGAAGCCGCCGGCGCCGCCGCGGAGGCGACCTCAGCCGCCCCCTCTGACCCCGTCGAGGCCGGTGCTTCCGCAGACGCCGGGACGCTCGGCCCGGCGTCGGTCGCCGGAGCGTCGGTGTCGGCGGCGCCCCCGTCGGTCGCTGGAGCGTCGGTGTCGGCGGCGCCCCCGTCGGTGTCGGCGGCGCCGGAGGTGTCGGGGGTCGAGGCCGCGTCGGACCCTTCCGAGACCTCGGCCAGCTCCGTTCCGACGGCCACGGTCTCGCCCTCGGCGACCAGGATCTTCGTGACGGTTCCCGTCACGGGGGAGGGAACCTCGGTGTCGACCTTGTCGGTCGAGATCTCGAAGAGCGGTTCATCGCGCTCGATCGTCTCTCCCTCGGTCTTCAGCCACTTCAGGATCGTGCCCTCGACGATCGTCTCGCCCAGCCTCGGCATCTGGATCTTCATCTCGGCGGCTCCTCGGTTCTCACCATGCCGACAGCCGCTCCACGGCGGCCTCGATGTCGGCGATCTGCGGGAGGTACGCGTCCTCAAGGGTGGGGGAGAAGGGGACGGGGGTGTTCGGCGGCGCGAGGCGCTCCACGGGGGCGTCGAGGGCCTCGAACGCCTTCTCCGCGATCGTCGCCGCCACCTCCGCGCCGACGCCGAGGAACCGGTGCGACTCGTACAAGACCAGTGCCCTCGACGTCTTTGCCACGGACTCGAGCACCGTGTCCTCGTCGAGGGGAACGATCGTGCGGAGGTCGACGACCTCGGTCGACACGCCCCGCTGCGCCAAGTTCTCCGCGGCCTCGAGCGCCTTCAGCACCATCGCTCCGTAGGTGATGACGCTCACGTCGCTCCCCTCGCGCTTGACCTCCGCCTTGCCGATCGGCACGAGGAAGTCCGGGTCCTCGGGAACGTGCTCCTTGATGCGGCGGTAGATCCACTTGTGCTCGAGGTAGATGCACGGGTTGTCGTCGCGGATCGCGGACTTCAGCAGGCCTTTCGCGTCCGTCGGGAAGGCCGGGCAGATCACCTTCAACCCGGGCGCGTAGGCGAACCACGGCTCGGGGTTGGTCGAGTGGAAGTTCGACGCCCGGACGCCGCCGCCGCTGGGGGCCCGAAGGACCACGGGGAGCGGGACGCCCGTCCGGTAGTGGTACCGCGCGAGCGCCGTCGTGATCTCGTCGAACCCGGAGGACATGAAGTCGGCGTACTGGAACTCCGCGACGGGACGAAAGCCTTCCATCGCCGAGCCCATCGCCATGCCGACGATCGTCTCCTCGGCGATCGGCGTGTCCATCACGCGGTCGGCGCCGAACCGCTCGATGAACCCCTCGGTGACCTTGAACGCGCCGCCGTAGGCGCCGATGTCCTCCCCCAGTAGGTAGACGCGGTCGTCGCGCTCCATCTCCTCCCACATGGCCTCGGCGATCGCGATCAGATACGTCGCCTGGCCGTCCTCGGTCCGCTTGCCGCGGGGCTCTGCGCCGTGCCCGGCCGCGCCCGCCTCGACCTGCGCCGTGGTCATCAGCTCGCCTCGGTCCCGCCGCCGCGTCCGGGCTCGCTCGTCCAGTAGCCGTCCTCGACCCACAGGCCCTTCGTGACGTCGCTCGGCTCCGGGAACGGCGAGGCGAGGGCGTACTCGTAGCCGGCCTCGAACTCCGCTTCGATCCTGCCGGCCAGCTCCTTCACGTCGTCCTTCGTCAGGATTCCCTCGGCAATCATCCACTCCTCGAAGTTCTTCACGGGGTCCTTCTCGGCCATGTAGTACTCGAGCAGTTCCTCGGGGACGTATTTGGCGGGGTCGTGGCCGGCGTGGCCGCGCCAGCGAAGCGAGACCGCCTCGATCAGCGTCGGGCCTCCGCCATCGCGCGCGCGCTCGACCGCCTCCAGCGCCACTCGGTGCACCTCGAGGACGTCGGCACCGTCGACTCGAACGCCCGGGATGCCGTAGGAGACCGCGCGCTCGGCGATCGTGGCCGTGGGGAACTCGAGCGGGTTCGGCGTGGAGTAGGCGAACTGGTTGTTGTTGACGACCCAGACGACGGGCAGATCGTGGATCGCCGATGTGTTGATGGCCTCGTGCCACCGCCCGTTCGACGTCGCACCGTCGCCGCAGATCGCCATCGCGACTCGCCGCTGGCCACGGCGCTTGTAGGCGAGAGCTGCCCCGCACGCGACCGGGTATGCGATCGGAAGGTGCGAGATCACCGCGAACGTCCGGTTCGTCGACCAGTCGCCGATGTGGCTGTTGCCGTCGCGCCCCCGCAGGTAGCCGTCGATCCGTCCCCAGAACTGGGCCATCACTCGCTTCAGGTCGAGTCCCTTCGCCAGCTGAGCGGTCAGGTCCCGGTGCGTGACGAACAGCGAGTCGTCCTGCTGGAGGACCGACACGACCCCGACGTGCGTGCCCTCCTGGCCGCGGCCGGAGTAGATCGCGCCGGGCAGCCGGCCCTGCCGGTAGAGGGCCTCCATGCGCTCGTCGAAGTACCGCGAGAGCTTCAGGAGGTAGAGGATCTGCTTGAGCCGGTCGTCGGGGAGCGGCCTCGTCCCGGTGGCCGGCGTCGATACGTCGGTGGCCACGCTCGCTCCTCAGGCCGTGTGCAGCGGTTTGCCGGCGAGCGCGAGGTGCGCCTCGCCGATCGCTTCGGACAGGGTCGGGTGCGGGTGGATCAAGGCCGCCACCTCGGCGGGCACCGCCTCCCAGTTCGTGATCAGCATCGCCTCGGCCACGAGGTCGGTCACGTGCGGGCCGATCATGTGGATCCCCAGCACCGGGCCGCCCGATGCGTCGGCCACGACCTTCACGAGCCCGGTCTCGCCGATGATGTTGGCCTTGCCGATCGCGCGGAAGTCGAGCTTCTCGACCGTGATCTCCCGGCCTTCGTCTCGCGCCTGAGCCTCGGTGAGGCCCACGGAGGCGATCTCGGGCGAGCAGTACGTGACCCGTGGGATGTTGACGTAATCGATCTCGGGCACGTCGATCCCGGCGATGCGTTCGGCGACGGCGTACCCCTCGGTGAACGCGACGTGCGCCAATTGAAGCGGCGTCGCGGCGACGTCACCGACCGCCCAGACGTGCTCGACGTTCGTGCGAAGGTTCCCGTCGACGGCGACGAAGCCCTTCTCGTGGACGGCAACGCCCGCGTCCTCGAGTGCCAGGTCTTCCGTGACCGGGCCTCGGCCCACGGCGATGAGGCAGACGTCCGCGATGACCACCTTCTCTCCCGCTGCGTCGTACGCGACCTCGACGCTGTCACCCGTGTCGACGACGGACTTCACGGACACACCGGCGGCGGTCGCGATGCCGCGCTTGCGAAACGCCCTCGCGATCTGCTTGGACACGTCCTCGTCCTCGAGTGGTGCGAGCCGGGGCAGCGCTTCGAGCAGCGTGACCTCCGCTCCAAGCGACCGGTACAGCGATGCGAACTCCAGGCCGACCGCGCCGGCCCCGATCACGACCGCGGACTCGGGGATCCGGTCGTACCACAGCGCCTGGTCGGAGGTGATGACACGATCCGTGATCTGGACGTCCGGGAGCAGCTTCGGGCGAGAGCCGGACGCGATGATGACGTCGCCGGCTTCGATCCGCCGCCCATCGACGTCGATGGCGGGTCCCGCAAGGAGCCGTGCGGTGCCGTTGACCACGTCGATGCCGCGGTGTTCGACGAGGCCCGTGACCCCCTGAACGAGCTTCGTGACCATCGAGCTCTCGAAGTCCTTCACGGCCGACCAATCGGGTTCACCCGCCGCCTTGATGCCCCACTCGGCCGAGCGGTTCACCGTGTCCATCACCGCCGCAGACTGGAGAAGGGCCTTCGTCGGGATGCATCCGCGGAGGAGACACGTGCCGCCGAGCCGGTCGTCGCGGTCCACCAACGCAACGCGCTTGCCGAGTTGGGCGGCGCGCAGAGCCGCCGAATATCCGCCGGTCCCGGCGCCGATCACCACCACGTCGTAGCCGTCAGCCATCCGGAACGGAAGTCTACCCTCGTTCCCCAACCCGACCACGACGTGACGTCCACGCGGGCCGTACGATGCGCGACGTGAGCGAGGACCGCGAGCTGAAGCGCACTCCGCTCGAGGCCGAGCACGTTCGTCTCGGCGCGAAGCTCGGTCCCTTCGCTGGTTGGAACATGCCGATCGAGTACGCCGGTGCGCTGAAGGAGCACGAAGCCGTCCGCGAGCGGGTGGGGCTGTTCGATCTCACGCACCTCGGGAAGGTCGAGGTCGCGGGGCCCGGTGCTCTCGGGTTGCTCCAGGGCGTGGTGACCAACGATCTCGCCAGGGCGTCGGTCGGCGAGGCCATGTACAACCTCGTGTTGAACGACGGGGGCGGGGTGATCGAGGACCTGATCGTGTACCGGATGGCCCGGGACCGCTTCTTCGTCGTTCCCAACGCCGCGAACGCGCAACGCGTGCTCCAGTTACTTGAGGAGGAGAAGGCCGAGGATCGGGTCCACCTCGTCTTCCACCAGGACTGGTGCTTCCTGGCTGTGCAAGGCCCGGAATCGGGCCACGTGATGGAGCAGGTGTTCCCCGAGGCCGTCGACCTCGCCTTCATGCAGTGCACCGAGGCGGAATACCGGCGCAGGCCTGCGATCGTGACGCGGTCCGGGTACACGGGCGAGGTGGGGTTCGAGCTCTTTACGTACCAGGACATCGCGGTCGACCTCTGGCGAGAGCTGAACGACGCGGCGTCGACCTTCGGCGGCGCGCCCTGCGGCCTGGCGGCGCGCGACATCCTGCGACTGGAGATGGGCTATCCGTTGTACGGGCAGGATCTCTTTGAGGCCTCCACGGCGCTCGAGGCCGGACTCGCCTGGGCCGTCGCGTTCGACAAGGGAGACTTTCGGGGCAGGGGGGCGCTCCTGCGCCAGAAGGAGGAGGGGCTGCCGAGCATGCTTCGCGGTCTGCGGATGGCGGAACGCCGGCACATCCCTCGTGCCCACTACCCAGTGTTCGCGGGGGACCAGGTGATCGGCGAGGTCACGAGCGGCACGTTCTCCCCGCTGTTGCAGACGGGGATCGGACTGGCATACCTGTGGCCGGCGGGCGTGGCCGATGTTGGCGACACCGTGGAGGTCGATATCCGCGGTCGCCGGGGCGGCGCGACCGTGATCCGGCCACCCTTCGTCGATCGCAACCCCCGCTGAGCGTGGTCCTCAGGCGGCCCGCGCGGCCGCGACGAAGTCGCGGATCCGCGCGTCGCCGAACTGGGTGTTCTCGAGCACCCGATGCAGCGTCACGACCCGCTGCGACTCGGGCATCACGACCACCACGACGTACAGGCCGGAGCTGGGGATCCCTATCCGCCGGACGGGCCCGAATCCCGGCGCCGCGACGAAGTACGCCCACCGGGTGAGGCGCCCGCCGACGCGGCAGGTGCCGTCCCCGCTGGCCACGTAGTCGCCCGGCGATCCCGGAGGCCCGGATGCGAAGGTGGGCCGATCGTCGACGAACACCCGTCGGGACTGCGACCGGCAGGTGCCCGAATGGGTGAGGCCGGATAGGACCGGGCCGGTCGCCGCCAAGTAGTAGAAGTCCGACGGGACGCCGACCCGTGTGGCGTCGACCCAGGTGGCGGCCATGCCCACCGCCGACCCGTCCATGCGCTGCCACGCTCGGGGCTCCGGCGTGGCGACGAACCCGTTCCTGGGGTCGTCGGGGGCGCCCGAGGGGAACGCCCGCCACCCTTCGGGGACGAGCGCCTGGACTTGGCCGACCGTGATCTGGGAGAACGGCTCGAGGGATCCGTCGACGTGCACCCCGGGTGGTACGGCGATCAGGCCTGCGGGCGAGGAGACGCCGTTCGCGCACCCCGCGCCCGCGAGCGCGACCACGATGCCGAGCACGACCTTCCGCACGTCTCGACGTCCTCCCGAGGGCGAGGATAGTCCGCCCAGGGGAGTGGCGCTACGGCAGTTCCGGGAGGGCGGGCGGCTCAGGCCGCGTCGCCGGGCGAGGCCGCGACCGGCGCATCGGCCTGCGAGGGGATACAGAACGAGATCCGCGTGCCGCCGCTCGGCAGCGGATCGGTCCAGAGGCTTCCTCCGTGCTCGAGGATCAGTTGACGGGCGAGATGCAGGCCGGCTCCAACGCCGGCCTTCTCCTTGCGGAGCGTGGCCTCGCCGGTCGAGAAGGGTTCCTCGAACGACTGCGCGGCCACGGCGCGATGCAGCCCTTCGCCGCGATCGATCACCTGCACGACGACTCCTTCGTCCAGCAGGCGCGCCCGCAGCTCGACGGGCCGGTCGGCGGGTGAATACCGGCAGGCGTTGTCGACGAGCTCGCGCACGACGGCGCCGATGCGCGGGCCGTCGGCGACCGAGGGAAGGCGATCGGCGATCTGCGCGTCGATGACGATCAAGGGGTAGAGGCGCCTCACTTCGTCGACCGCGTGCCGGATGATCGGCGCGAGGTCGGTGGCCGTGGGGCTCAGCTCGAAGGTTCCGCGCTCGAACTCGGCGATCGTGATGATCTCGTCGACGATCCCCATCAGCTTGTCCAGGGAACCCTGGAGCTGATCGAGGAACTCGGCCCGCTCCTCCTCGGAGACCGCGGGATTCTTCAGGACGTAGGCGATGCCCTTCGCCACCGTCACCGGCGTTCGCAGCTCGTGCGAGATGTTCGCCAGGAAGTCGGCCTTCGCGGAGGAGCCCCGCTCCACGCGCTGCCGGACCTCTTCGAGCTCGCCTTCGAGGCTGCTCGACCGGGCGAGGGCGGCGGTGAGCTCGTGGCTCAGGAGCGTGGCCACGGCGGCCGACATCGTGACGTCGCCGTGGGCGGCGGCACGGATGGCTCCGAGCACCTCCCGCGGCCCGTCGTCCTTGACCAGGTATCCCGCCGCACCTTCTTCCAGCACCTCGGCGATCCGTTCGGGGTCGCGTGCGGCCGACCACACGACGACCCTCGACGAGGGCGACGATGCCCGGAACCGCCTGATCAGCTCGATGCCGCCCAGGCCCTCCAAGGTCAGCTCCGTAACGATCACATCGGGCCGGGTTCGGGCCGCCACCTCGATCGCGCGGAAGCCGTCGGTCGAGACGTCGACGGCAAGCTCCCCGCCCACCTTGAGCAGCTCGAACTGCAAACGGGCAACCTGGTCAGGGGTGTCGCAGAGCAAGACGGTCGTCAGCATCTCGATTGGGTATCGGCCGCCGTGGAACCGGGTTGAGAAGGGCGGGGGAGCGGTATTCAGTGAACGATGCCGGTCCGGATCGCGATCGCGACCGCCTGCGCGCGATCGTTGGCCCCGAGCTTCTCGAAGATCCGTTCGAGGTGGGTCTTGACCGTGTGCGGCGAGATGCCGAGATCGCTCGCCACCTGTCGGGTCGTGGCCCCGTCGGCGACCTTCTGGAGGATCTCTCGCTCCCTCTTCGACAGCGGCGTGGTCTGGGGGCCCTCGGACTCACCGAACCTCGCCTCTTCGATGAAGGTCTTCGTCAGCTGGGGATGGATGACCGCGTTGCCCTCCACGGCGTTGCGGGCCGCGTCCACGAGGGCGTCGACCGAGGCGTCCTTCAGCAGATACCCGGAGACCCCGGCCTGGATGGCCTCGGAGATGGCGCCTCGGGACTCGTCGATCGTGATCAGGATGACCTTCGTGGTGGGAGCGGCCTGACGGATGCGCCGTGTGGCCTCGATGCCGTCCATCCCCGGCATGCGCACGTCCATGAACACGATGTCGGGGGACAGCTCACGCGCTCGTTCGATCGCCTCCTCGCCCGAGGCGGCCTCCCCCACGACGACGACCACGTTCTCGGACAGCTCGAGTGCGGTCCGAAGGCCCTCTCGGGTCACGGGATGGTCGTCCACGATGAGCGCGCGGATGGGGGCCATGCGGGCGATGCCGCTCCTTTCGCGGTCGAAGAAGTACCCTGGCCCCTAGGATAGAGCGACCGGAGTAGGAAGGTTCGCATGCAGGAACAGGAATTCGTGGGTGGGAACCAGGCCGTCGCGCCGGACCCCGATCGCGCGGATGCGCCCGGGAGCGACGCTCCGACCCCGGAGGGCGGAACCGGGAGTCTCCCCGACCAGATCCGCGAGGCCCTCAAGAACGTCTTCGATCCCGAGCTGGGGATCAACATCGTCGACCTCGGTCTCGTCTACGACGTCCGGGTCGACGAGCAGGGTGGCGTCGACATCGAGTACACCCTCACGACGATGGGGTGCCCGATCGGCCCGCTGATCGAAGATCAGATGCAGGCGCTCGTCTCCGGCGTTCCGGGTGTGGACGAGGTTCGGCCCGAGATGGTGCTCCGTCCGGCGTGGAACCCCGAGATGATGTCCGACGAGGCGAAGGCCGCGCTCGGGATCTTCTGAACGGCGGCGCACGGAAGGAGCGATCGATGACCGAGTACGCGAACCCCGACGTGCTGGTTGACACCGATTGGGTCGAGGAGCATCTCGGCGACGGTTCCGTGCGTCTGATCGAGGTCGACGAGGACACGACGGCGTACGAGAAGGGCCACATCCGGGGGGCGGTGTCGTGGAACTGGAGCACCGACCTGCACACGAAGATCGGCCGCGACTACCTGGATCAGGCCGGGTTCTCGGGTCTGCTGTCCGAGGCGGGTGTCGGCCCGGACACCACGGTCGTGCTCTACGGCGGGAACAACAACTGGTTCGCCGCCTATGCCTACTGGCTCCTGAAGCTGCGGGGCTTCGACGACGTGAAGCTCCTGAACGGAGGCAGGAAGAAGTGGGAGCTCGAGAGCCGTGAGCTCGTGCCCGACGTGCCGGCCCACGACGCCACCGGCTTTCGCATCTCCGGCCCGGAGCGTCCTCAGATCCGGGCGCTGCGCGACGAGGTCCTCGGGAAGGTCGGCAGCGGGATCGGCCTGGTCGACGTGCGCTCGCCCGAGGAGTTCCGGGGGGAGAAGCTGGCGCCGGACCACCTGCCGCAGGAGCAGTCCCAGGTGCCGGGCCACATCGCGGGGGCGGCGAACATCCCGTGGGTGAAGGCCGCGAACGACGACGGGACGTTCAAGACTGCCGACGAGCTGAAGGCGTTGTACGAGGACGAGGGCATCTCGCCCGATCGCGAGATCATCGCGTACTGCAGGATCGGTGAGCGCTCGTCGCACACGTGGTTCGCGCTCCAAGAACTCCTCGGATACCAGAACGTCAAGAACTACGACGGCTCGTGGACCGAGTACGGCTCCCTCGTGGGCGCGCCCGTCGAGCTGGGCTGACTCAGGTCGCCCGTCTCGGAGGCCGGACCTCGTCCATGTCGCGAAGCTGCGCCGCGATCCATCCCGACGGTGAGTGGGCGAGGGCGGACCTCTGGAGGCCGCGCGCGCGGCGCGTGCGCTCCTCGGGAGACATCTCGAGCCCGTCGCGGATGGCCGCGGCCGTCTCGTTCAGGTCGAAGGGGTTCACGCCGAGCGCCTGACGGCCGAGTCGTGCGAACGCGCCGGCGTTCCTGGACAGCACCAGCGCGCCGCGCCGTCGGTTCACCAGCGGCCCCTCCATCGCGACCAGGTTCATCCCATCGTACGTCGGGTTCACGAGCAGGACGTCGTACAGGTCGTACGCCGCGACCGCATAGCGATAGTCCTCCTGCACCCTGACGGTGATGGGGACCCACTCGTCCGTGCCGAACTCCGCGTTGATCCTTTCCGCCTCGGCCAGACAGTCCTCGGCATAGGTCCGATACACCGGAAGCTCTTCGCGTGACGGCGTGGACAGGGCGAGGAATCGAACACGACCTCGCCACGACGGATTGCGCTGCAAGAACAACTCATACGCGAGGAAGCCACGGAGGATGTTCTTCGACGGATCGAGCCGATCGACACGAAGGAGCATTGCCTCGTTGCCCTTCCACGCGCGGACCTCCCCGCGCATCTCCGCCGTCTCCGGCTCGGCAGCGGTGTCGCGGATCGCGCGGGCGTCGATCGCCACGGGGAACGCCCGGACGACGGCGATCCGATCGCCGAGCGAGATCCGGCCGCCTCGAAGTACGCGCATCCCCCCCACGCCCCGCGCCGACAGGAGGAAGTTCTCCACCCATGCTCGAGCCTGGAACCCGACCACGTCCGCGCCGGCCAGGCCCTTCAGGATGGCGTCCCGCATACGGGCGGGAAGGACCCGCAGATACGTGGCGCCCGTGAATGGCGTGTGCGAGAAGTGCACGATCCTGGCGTCGGGGCGCAGCTCGCGGAGCATGCCCGGCACCAGCGGAAGCTGATAGTCCTGGATGAGGAAGACGGGCTGCAGATCCGCCAGCTCGGCCAGCGCCGAGGCGAAGGCACGGTTCACCTCGACGAAGTCGCCCCATGCCTTCTCGGTCGCGTCCCCGAAGCTCGGAGAACGGGCGATGTCCCACAGGAAATGATGTGCGAACCAGAGCATCCCGTTGGCGACGCCGTTGTAATAGCCGTCGTAGCGGTCGGGCTCGATGAGGATGAACCGGGTCTTCAGCGCGGTTCCCGACTTCATCGATCGGCCGCGCGCCGCAGCCTGGCGGTCGCCCTCGCTCATCGCCGCCGAGATCCAGACCGCGTCATCCCGATCGAAGACGCCCGAGAGCGCCGTCACGAGGCCCCCCGAGCCTCGCCGCGCGGTGAGCTTGCCGTCGGGCCCCCGGTCGTAGCTGAAGGGGCCGCGGTTCGAGGCGACCACGATGGGGGATTCCATCGCGCTCGGGAATCCGCCCGAGACGGGCCGTTGACTCACCGGGGCGATTCTAGGGAACCCGGCGAGGCCCCGTTCGCGTTGCCTAGATGCGAAATCCCACCCCCGGGGTGCGATTCGGGCTCGCATCTGGCTACACTGGAGTCCACGACACCCGATCCCCTGGGGAGAGAAGAACCATGGTCGTCAGCCAGGAAGAGCACCTCAAGGAACTGAGCAAGGGCTACCGCTTCGACTGGAAGGATGCCGACCACTCGGTGTTCACGCCGAAGCGAGGTCTGTCGGCGCAGGTGGTCGAGGAGATCTCCGCGCTCAAGAAGGAGCCGGACTGGATGCGAAAGTTCCGCCTGAAGGCGCTGCGCTATTTCGAGATGCGCCCGATGCCGTGGTGGGGCGCCGACCTGTCGGCCATCGACTTCGACAACATCTACTACTTCATCCGGTCGACCGAGAAGCAGGCCAGCAACTGGGACGAGCTACCCGAGGACATCCGCGGAACCTGGGACAAGCTCGGGATCCCCGAGGCAGAGAAGAAGTACCTGGGGGGCGTGAGCGCCCAGTACGAGAGCGAGGTCGTCTACCACAAGATCAAGAAGGAGCTCGACGACATCGGTGTCCTGTTCACCGACATGGACTCGGCGCTGAGAGACCACCCGGATCTCGTGAAGGAATACTTCGGGACGATCATCCCGCCGAACGACAACAAGTTCGCCGCCCTGAACTCAGCGGTGTGGTCGGGTGGCTCGTTCATCTACGTACCGCCGGGCGTGCACGTCGACATCCCGCTGCAGGCCTACTTCCGGATCAACGCGGAGAACATGGGCCAGTTCGAGCGGACGCTGATCATCGCCGACGAGGGGTCGTACGTGCACTACGTGGAAGGCTGCTCGGCGCCGATTTACTCCAGCGACTCGCTGCACTCCGCGGTCGTCGAGATCATCGCGAAGAAGGGCTCGCGCGTTCGCTACACCACGATCCAGAACTGGTCGACGAACGTGTACAACCTGGTGACGAAGCGCGCCGCCGCCTACGAGGACGCGGTGATGGAGTGGATCGACGGAAACATCGGCTCGAAGGTCACGATGAAGTACCCGTCGA
>JALYLM010000165.1 GCA_030774235.1 Actinomycetota bacterium | reverse complement strand
GATCCGCGTGGGATCCGATGGCGTCGTCTTCACCCAGGACGCCCAGTACGGGTGGGCGCCGGCGACGGACCGCGACGGCGCCCCGCTGAGCCTCGCGCGGCAGCGACGGCTGGTGCAGCCCTATCAGTCCGTGGCCGGGAGCGGGCAGCTGGCCGTGGCCCCGGGCCCGAGCCCCAGGGACTGGCGCGTCGGACTGGCGACCTTGTCCGGGGATCTCCAGCAGGCCTGGCGGGTCATCAGCGCCGACGGCCTGGAAGGGGCGGCGTCGAACGCGGTCGTCGGAGGCGATCCCGTGCTCGCATTCAGGGTCGACGACGTCAAGCATCACCTCAAGGAGCACGAGGTCGTGGTGTTGTCCTCGACGGGCGGGCTCGAGGAGAGCTTTTCCATCCCGTGGGGTGCGGCCCTCGGGGAGTTACCGCAGGTCACCGACCTTCGGGTCGGGCCGGACGGCGACCTCTACCTGATGCAGACGGGCCCGAGGCGCGGGCTCACGATCCTGCGATACGGTCTGGTCGCCACCTCGGCGCCCACGACGACGCCCACACCGACACCGATCGTGACGCCCACCGGAGCGCCGAGCGGAACCCTGCCGGCCTCCCCATCCCTGCCGACTTCTCCGGCTGGGTCCTCGACACCGAGGGCGGGGTGGATCGTGGCCTCCCTTGGTGGGTTGGCTCTGGCGGGTGGCCTCGCGCTCGCATTGTGGCTCCGCCGGCGGGGCCCCAGGGACGCGACCGACTGAGCGGGCGGTCCCGGATCCCCTGTGGCAGTATCCGCGCCATGGCCGACGCGCCCGACTTCCGGTTGGAGAACAGCGAGCTGCGCGGCCAGGACGAGTACACGGAGTACGCGAACGAGGATCTTCCGTACTACTCGGACTGGCGTGGGTCCTTCGAGCGGCTGCCGTGGGCCACCGACGAGGAGAGCCTGCGAGCCGCCGGCGCCGATGTCGCCATCGTGGGGGCCCCCCTCGACGACGCCGTGTCGTCGAGGCCGGGCGCGCGGTTCGGCCCGAGGGCGATCCGCATGGCGCCGACGACCTGGGGCTATCCGTACGCCTGGTCGATCCAGCTCGACACCGAGCCGTACACGCACGTGAAGGTCGTCGATGCGGGTGACGCGCCGGTCGTGCCGGCCCGGCTCGAGCGGGGGCTGCGCGTGATCCACGAGAAGGTCTTCCGTGTGGCCGGCAGCGGCGCCGTTCCGATCGTGCTGGGCGGTGACCACTCGATCACGTACCCCAGCGCGGCCGCCGTATCGCGGTATCGCCACCCGCGCAGGGTCGGGATCGTCCACTTCGACGCGCACGCCGACACCGGCGCCGAGCAGTGGGGATCGCTCGTCGGCCACGGCACGCCGATGCGACGGTTGATCGAGGAGGGCTGGGTCGCGGGGCCGAACTTCGTCCAGATCGGGCTGCGCGGCTATTGGCCCGAGAAGGAGACCTTCGACTGGATGCGCGAGCAGGGTCTGCGCTGGCACACGATGGTCGAGATCGAGGAGCGGGGCAGCGAGGCGGTGATCGCCGACGCCATCGCGCAGGCGCTGGAGGGTCCCGACTGCATCTACCTCTCGGTGGACATCGACGTCGTGGACCCAGGCATGGCCCCGGGGACCGGTACCCCGGAGCCCGGAGGGATGCTCGCCCGCGAGCTGCTGCGGGCCGTTCGCCAGATCGTCGGCGCGGTCGACCTCGTCGGCATGGACGTCGTCGAGGTGTCGCCCCCCTACGACCAGTCGGAGCTGACCGCGATGCTCGCCCACCGCTGCGTGGTGGAGGCGATCAGCGCCCTCGCCGCGAAGAGGTCCCGAGATGGGTGAGCCCTCCGACCACGGGCGCGAGATCGCCGACAACCGGAAGCTGTGGGACGCCTGGACCGCGATCCACACGACCGGGTCGTTCTACGACGTCGACCGGTTCCGCCGGGACCCCGAGGACGTCCGCATCGACCCGTGGGAGCGTCGGGAGGTCGGGGACGTGGCCGGCAAGACCATGCTCCATGTCCAGTGCCATTTCGGGCTCGACACGCTGTCGTGGGCCCGGCTGGGCGCCCTCGTGACGGGTGTGGACTTCTCGGAAGCCGCGATCGCCTTCGCACGCGAGCTGGCCGCCGAGGTCGGGCTCGACGATGCATCTCGGTTCGCCGTCTCGAACGTCTACGACCTGCCGCAGACGCTGGCGGGGGAGTCCTTCGACGTCGTCTACACGTCGCGCGGCTCGATCGGGTGGCTTCCCGACATCGATCGGTGGGGCGAGATCGTGGCCTCGTTCGTGAAGCCCGGTGGAGTGTTCTACATGCACGAGGGGCATCCGATGCTTTGGGTCGTTGACGACGCTCAGCGCGCGCCGAACGACCTGCACCTCGCGTACGACTACTGGTCCGGGGACGTCATCACCCTGCCGGTCGAGGGAACCTACGCGGACCGCGATGCCGTCGTGGACGCCGACTGGGAGCACGGCTGGAACCATTCGCTCGGCGAAACGATCACGGCGCTGGCTCGCAACGGCCTGCGCCTCGAGTTCCTCGACGAGAAGCGAACGGTCGGGTGGCCGGTGGACTGGCTGGAGGAGCTCGAGGACGACACCTGGGGCTTCCCCGCGGACCAGGCGGGAACGATGCCGTTGATGTTTTCGTTGCGAGCCCGCCGAGATCCCTGACCGGTTCGCCGGCTCAAGGGCGTCGCGGACGGCGTCGAAGCCTGGAGGGTGATCGAGCCGCAGCCCGAGCCGGGCGAGGCGACCGCCGCATTCCGACGTCTGGTCGACAACGTCGAGGTCGTCGTCGCCGGGAACACCGCTGCGGTCGAGGCTGCCGCGGTGTGCCTGTTCGCCGAGGGGAACCTGTTGCTCGAGGGCGTGCCCGGCGTGGGCAAGACCACGCTGGCGCGAGCGCTCGCCCGATCGATCGGCGGCGAGTTCAGCCGGATCCAGGCGACGCCGGACCTGCTGCCGAGCGACCTGACGGGGATCAGCGTGTACGACCAGGCGCGCGGCGAGTTCCGGTTCGTGCCCGGGCCGGTCTTCGCGAACGTCGTGCTCGTCGACGAGATCAACCGAACGACCCCGCGCACGCAGTCGGCCCTGCTGGAGCCGATGGAGGAGCGGCAGGTCACCGTGGAGGGTGTCACGCACCCCCTTCCGGAGCCCTATCTGGTGATCGCGACCGAAAACCCCGTGGAGCAGCACGGGACCTATCCGTTGCCGGAGGGCCAGCTCGACAGGTTCGCGTTGACCGTGCCGGTCGGCTACCCCGACGTCGAGGGCGCCGCCGGAGACATCGTCCGCCGGCAGCTGCTCCGCCACCCGATGCTGGATCTCGAGGCGGTGCTGACGCCCGAGGAGGTCCTGCACTGCCAGGCGACCGTTCACCGCGTGCACGTCGACGAGGCGGTGATCGACTACGTCGTCGCGCTGGTGCAGGCTACGCGCTCCGCTCCCGAGATCGCGCTCGGCGCGTCGCCCCGCTCGATGGTGTGGTTGACGCGCTGTGCCCAGGCGCGGGCCGTCGCGGACGGTCGCGACTTCGTGCTTCCCGACGACGTGAAGGCGCTCGCGTCGGCGGTGCTGGCGCACCGGCTGATCCCCCGGCACTCGCGCGCGGGAGCGGGCGTAGGGCGTGAGGTCATCCGCAGGATCCTCGGCGAGGTTCCGGTTCCGCTGCACGTCGCTGCCGGCGGGTAGGGCGTGCCGCGCCCGCGCAAGCGCGCCGCCGTCCTGCTGATCGGAGCGGGGGTTCTGTTCTTCGTGGGGGCGAACGTGCAGGCCGGGTGGCTCTTCGTGCTGGCGGCGTTCCTCGTGGGAACGGTGCTGGCCGGGATCCTGCTGCCCGGCAGGATGCTGCGCCGCCTTCGCATCGAGCGCAGGGTCCCCGAGGAGGTTCATCAACACGACGAGGTGCTCGTCGACCTGGCCGTGACGAACACGTCGCGCGGGATGAGGCTCGGAGTCCTGATCGAGGACGGCCACCTCGACGACACGCGGGTGTTCGTTCCATCCCTCAAGCCGGGCCAGACGGCCGAGGTGACGACGTCCCGGCGAGCACGTCGACGGGGCCCGATCCAGACGGACCGGATCACGCTTCGTACGGTGGCGCCCTTCGGCGTCGCGGAACGGCGCCGACGGACGGCCGTCGCCGGCACGACCCTGGTGCTTCCGGTCGTCGTGCCGCTCGGTTCTCTGTCATTCGTCGAGCCGGCCGCCACCCTCGATCGCGCGATCCATCCGGCCCCCCGGGTTGGACATGGGCCCGAGTACCTGGGTGTCCGCGAATACCGACCCGGCGACAGCATGCGTCACGTCCACTGGCCGTCGACGGCGCGCACCGGCACCGTCATGGTCCGCGACTTCGAGGAGGAGACGACCCGGCGCCTGGCGATCCTGGTCGACACGTCGCAGGACGCCGGCGATGCGTGGACGCCGCTCGATCGCTGCTGCTGCGCGGTCGCCTCGATCGCGCTGGCCGCCGCCTCGCAAGGGCAGGGGGCGCGCCTGGTCCTTGCCACGGGCGACGGAGTGGAGGTCGTGGCCCGAGCCGAGGGTCGGGAGCTGTTGCGTCACCTCGCGATGGTGGAACCCGGCGGCCCACCGTTCGCTCAAGTGATCGATGACACCACGTTCCGGCTTCGCGGGGTGGAGACCGCGGTCCTCGTGCTCCCGACCTGGCGGGCGAACGAACCCTCGACCCTGGTGCCGGCGGTCGCCGCGCTCGCGTCCCGCGTCCGGACCGTCCTGGCTCTCCTCGTCGACGTCACGGACGCCGAGGAGAGGTCCCGGGCCCTCGAGCGGGCGGCCGTCGGCGACCTCGTGCGTGGGCTGCATGCGGCCGGTGCCCAGGTCCGGATCTGGGCCGCCGACGCCGATCTCGACGCGACACTCATCGACATGGCCGGGGTCATGCCGACACGGAACCGGGAGGGGGTTCGGCCGTGAAGCTGGAACTACGGCGCCCGACGGGTCCGCCGGAGGATTCCGTGGTCATGCGGATCGTGGTCGCGTCCGCCGTCGAGCTGTCGATCGCGGCGGTCGTGGTCCAAGGGGCCGTCCCGGTG
>JALYLM010000164.1 GCA_030774235.1 Actinomycetota bacterium | reverse complement strand
GCGGCGCCGTACCCGGGGGCACCGGTGACGCCCCCGCCGGGGTGAACCCCGGCCCCGCAGAGATACAGCCCGTCGACCGGAGTGCGGAACCCGGAGTGTCCCGGGACAGGCCGCATGAAGAACAGCTGCTCGATGTTCAGGTCGCCGTGGAAGATGTTTCCTTCGGTCAGCCCGTAGGTGCGCTCGAGGTCGATGGGGGTGATGACTTGCATGGCCTCGAGGGAGCCCGGCACGTTGGGTGCGTACGCGGCGACCTTGCGGAGCACGCGCTCGCCGAGTCGGTCTCGCCATGCGTCCCAGGTTCCCTCGCGCAACGCGTACGGCACGTACTGGACGAAACAGGTCATCACATGCAGGTTCGGGGGGGCGAGCGTGGGATCGACGTTCGAGGCCACGACGCAGTCGACCCACAGGTCGTCGGGGACGTCTCCCCACTTCGCCACGTCGTACATCCGCTCGGCCCCCTCGAGCGTGGGGACCAGCGTGGCCAGCGACCGCCGGTTCGGGTCGGCGTCCGGGGGCATGCCCGTGAAGCGTGGCTCCTCGCCCAGGACCATGTTCACCTTCGCGCACGGGCCCGCCATCTTGATGCCCTGGATCGACAGCCGATAGTCGTCGGGGACGTCGCCCTCGTCCATCAGTCCGAGGAACGTTCGCTTCGGGTCGGCGTTCGATACGACCGTGCCGGCGCGGACCTCGGCGCCGTCCTCCAGCACGACGCCGCGAGCGCGCCCGTTCTCGACGAGGATCCTCGCGACGGGCGTGCTCGTCCGGATCTCGGCGCCGTTCTCGCGGGCCGCGGCCGCCATCGCCTGCGTGATCGCGCCCATCCCGCCGATCACGTGGCCGTAGAACCCCTGGACGTCGTCGTCGCCCCCCGAGAGCAGGTGGAACAGCAGACCGATCGAGGTCCCCGGCCGGTAGGGCGGCGAGTGCATCCCATACACGTTGTTCGCCAGGTACATCCGCTTGATCCGCTCGGACTCGAAGTTCCTGTCGAGGAACTCGCCGAGCGAGCCGGTGAGGAAGGACACGAGGTCCGTGATCTCGTCGCCCCGGATCTTTCGGAACCGGGTCAGGATCCGGCGGCCCTCGCGGACCCTGGCCCATCCCCGCGCGTTCACATCCGGTGGCTCCTCGAGGAAGAACCCCTGGAGATAGGAGGCCAGGTGCTTCAAGCGCGTGTCGATCCGATCAAAGGACCGCGCGTCGAAGGGCGAGATGCGCGACCATTCCTCGACGGTGCGCGCGTGATCGGTCCACCAGGGGATCACGGCGCCATCCTCGAACACGGCCTGGAGGCCGGGCTCGCAGGGCACCATCCTCAGCCCGTGCCGGACCAGCTGGAGGTCCCGGATCACCTCCGGCCGCAGCATCGACGCGATGTACGAGGTCGTGGAGGCGCGGACCCCGGGCGCGATCTCCTCCGTGACGCAGGCGCCGCCGACGATCTCGCGGCGCTCCAGGACGAGGGTTCGCAGGCCCTCGTGCGCGAGGTATGCCGCGGCCGTCAGGCCGTTGTGGCCGGCGCCCACCACGATCACGTCGTACCGGTCCTCGCCCATCGATCCTCGATCCATCCGCTGTTCGCTGAAGGGTAGAGCGGCGCAGGTGGCGCAGGAAGGCACGGACCTGACCGCGGGTTCGAGGACCGCGACCCTCGGTCACGACCGCTCGTCGTTCCGTCAGAACCTCGCGCTGTATCGTGCAGCCGCGGCCCTGCGGCGACGGCGGCGTCCCGATCGCCGAGCTGGGGTCACGCCGGTGGCGTCGAGTGGGGGGTCCCGATGAGTCTGAACATCCCGTGTGTGAATTGCGGCCCGCGCCCGTACACGGAGTTCACGTTCGGGGGGGAGCTGCGGCCCCTCGATGCCGGGGACGCCGATCGGGACTTCGCCCGGGTGTACCTGCGGGAGAACGCGCCGGGTCCCCAGGCGGAGCGGTGGTTCCACGCGCATGGGTGCCGGCGCTGGTCGACGATCACGCGCGACACGGTCACGAACCGGATCGAGGCCTGACCGGGTCATGCCGACGCTCGACTTCGAGGGCACACGAGTGCCCGTCCGGGACGGGGACACCGTGGCATCCGCGCTCTACCGCGCGGGCGTGAGGACGTTCACGCGGTCGACGAAGTACCACCGTCGTCGCGGCCTGTACTGCCTCTCCGGCGACTGCCCGAACTGCCTGGTGGACGTCGACGGCGATCCCGGTTGCCGGGCCTGCGTGACCGACGCGAGCGGGGGCCAGCGCGTCAGCCGGGGATCGGGGTTCCCCTCGGCCGACCTGGATCTGCTCGCCGTGCTGGACCGGGCGCACCGGCTCATGCCCGTCGGCTTCTACTACAAGACCTTCATCCGGCCTCGATTCGCCTGGGAGCTGGCAGAGAAGGTCATCCGGCGCGCCACCGGCGTCGGCAGGTTGCCGGTCGGGCGGCCTTCGGTGCCGAGGGCGACGCGACATCTGCGGACCGAGGTGCTGGTGATCGGGGGCGGCGTTGCCGGGCTCGCGTCAGCCTCGGCCGCCGCGGACGCCGGGGAGCGGGTCGTGCTCTGCGACGAGGGGCGGCTCGGCGAGAAAGTCCCCGCCGGCCCCACGCTGCAGACGATCCGGGAGCTGGCGGATCGCCTTCGCGCGGCTCCCGGCGCCACGATCCTGGAGCGGCATCCAGCCCTGGGGATCTACGAGGGACCCCTCGTGCCGCTCGTCGGGCCGGACGGTCTCGTCCGCGTCCAGCCGCGTCGGATCGTCGTCGCGACGGGCGCCGTCGAATCCCACGGCGTCTTTCCCGGGAACGACCTCCCGGGGGTCTGGCTCGGACGGGGCGCCGCTCGGATGGCGGGCGTGCACGGTCTCCTGCCGGGACACCGAATCGTGGTCGCGGCGGAAACGCGCGAAGGCCTCGAACACATCGGCACCCTCCGCCAGGCAGGCGGACGCGTCCTCGCAGCGCTCGTCCCGGCCGACCTCGCCCCGAGCGTCCCGGACGGCGTCGAGGCGATCGTCGACGGCCGGATCCAGGGGGCGAACGGGAGGCGGCGGCTGGAGTCCGTGGGCGTGGAGACGGTCTCTGGATCGCGCAGGATGACCTCTGACGCGCTCGTGCTGTCGCTCGGGCTCGAGCCGCGCGACGGCCTGATGCGGATGGCGTCGGACCAGCCCGTGGTCGGCGCCGGCGAGGTCCTCTTACCCGGCTGCTCGGTGGAGGAGGCGCGGACGAGCGGTGCTCGGGCGGCACAGGGCGATCCGGTCGAGGTGGGGTCGCCCGCCGACCCTCTGCCGCTGGGCGCCGGGGGCTATGTCTGCCTCTGCGAGGACGTCGGCGTTGCGGACCTCGAGCGCGCGTGGGGGGAGGGCTGGAGGTCGTCGGAGATCCTGAAGCGATACACGACGGCGACGATGGGGCCCTGTCAGGGTGCGCTCTGCGGGCGCCACGTCGCCGCGTTCGTGCGGGCGAGATCCGGCTCGGATCGTGCTGGGGCGCGCACGACGGCACGCCCGCCGGTGCGGTCTGTTCCCCTCCGGGACCTGGCCGGGGGCATCGACGAAGGCGTGGAGAAGCGGACCGCGCTGCACGACCGACATCTCGAGCTCGGGGCGCACCTCGAGCGGTCCGGTGACTGGCTGCGTCCGTTCCGCTACGGCGACGTCGCGGATGAATACCTGGCGGTTCGCGAGCGGGTGTCGCTCATGGACGTCGGCACCCTCGGGAAGTTCCTCGTCGGCGGGCGCGACGCGCAGACACTCATGGACCGGGTCTTCCCGTGTCGGGTCACCGATCTCGTCCCGGGCCGTTCCCGATATCTGCTGACGCTCGGCGAGGCCGGGTACGTGATGGACGACGGCCTCATCAGCGCGCTCGACGGGGGCCGGTACTACCTCACCTCGACCTCCGGCGGCGCCGACGCGATGGAGGCCTGGCTCCTGGACTGGGCCGATCGCTGGGACCTGCACGTCCACGTGGTGAATCAAACGTCGATGCTCGGCGCGATCAACGTCGCGGGACCCCGCGCGCGAGACCTGCTCGCGCGCCTCACCGACGACCGCATCGACGCCGCGGCGATCCCGTATCCGGGGCACCGTGAGATCACGGTCGCCGGCGTCGCATGTCGCTCGCTTCGTGTCGGCTTCGTCGGCGAGCTCTCGTTCGAGTTGCACCATCCTCGATCACGCGGCGTGGACCTGTGGAACGCCCTCCTCGAGGCCGGCGCAGATCTGGGCATCCGGCCCCACGGCCTCGACGCGCTCGACATGCTTCGGCTGGAGAAGGGACACGTCTACCTGGGCCAGGACACGCTTCCCGACGACCATCCCTTCAAGCTCGGACTCGACTGGGCCGTCGCGCTGGACAAGCCCGCGTTCGTCGGCAAGACCGCGCTCGAGCGGATGGGGTCTCTTCCGCTCGACCGGAAGCTGGTCGGCCTGACCTTCGACGGGCAGCCGCGGCGTGGCGTGCCCCTGCAGGCGGGCACCGAGATCGTGGGGCGGGTCACGTCGTGCGCCACTTCGCCGGCGATGGGTCACGCGATCGGTCTCGGCTGGCTTCGCGCCGTCGCCGGCGAGTTCCCGACGCGGCTCACGGCCGGGCACGTCGACGCGACCGTCGTCTCGCCGCCGTTCTACGACCCCACGGGGGCCCGGCTCCGTGCTTGAGCTGATCGAAACCCGAGCCTCGGTCGTCGGCGCGTTCGCCACCGCCGAGGCCCTGGATGCCCTCCGCCCTGCCGGCGCGTACCGATGCCGGGTGGCGCCGGATGAGGCGATGTTCGTCGCGCCCCTGGCCGCGGGCGCGGCGCTCCTCCGCGACGCGTCCGCCGTGATGGCCGGCGACGCCGACGCCCTCGTACTCGATACCGGGGACGGCTGGGCCGTGTGGACGATGGCCGGCGACGCCGTGCTCGACGCTTTCGCCCACCTGTCTTCGCTCCAGGCCGGGGAGGGCTACGCGCACGGCGAGGTCGCGGGCGTCGTCGTCCGGGTCGTCGCCGAACGGAGTCGGATCCACCTCTTCGTGCCCGCGATGTGGCGCGATCATCTCCGGACCCGGATCCTCGCCCGGTGCCCCGGGGTCGTTCCGCGCGCCGATCCGGCGATCTGGGATCTGGGACCGAGCCCGTGACCGGCCTGTTCCGGGCACGCACGTACCTCCGCGCGACCGATGTGGCATCGCGATACGACGTCGTGATCGTCGGCGGGGGAGTGAACGGTCTCTCCCTCGCGTACAACCTCGCCCGGAACCACGGCATCCGCAGCGTCGGAGTCTTCGAGCAGGCCTACATCGGAAGCGGCGGCAGCGGCCGGAACACGCAGGTCGTCCGCGCCAACTACAACACGCCCGAGACCGTGCCCCTGTACAAGGCGAGTCTGGGCATCTGGCGGACGCTGAGCCAGGAGCTCGATTTCAACATCATGTTCAGCACGCAGGGCGAGCTCGACCTCGTGCACACGTTCGACGCGATGGAGGTGGAACGCGACAAGTCGCTGCTGAACCGCGCCTACGGCGTTCGGACCGACATCCTCACCGTCGACGAGGTCGTAGAGGCATGCCCGCTCGTGGACGTGACCGGGGGAGGAGAGCTCCCGGTGGTCGGAGCGTCGTATCACCCGCCGGGATCGTTCGCCCGTCACGACTCGGTCGTCTGGGGATATGCCGTCGCGGCGCAGCGGCTCGGGGTGCACGTCCACGAGGCGACCGAGGTGATCGGCATCGACGTCTCGGACGGGGAGTGCCGCGGCGTCACGACGACCGCCGGACCCGTGGGCGCGGGCTGCGTCGTGAGCGCTGCGGCCGGGTACAGCTCGATCGTCGCCCGCCTGGCGGGGCTGAGGCTGCCTCTCAGCACCCATCCGCTCCAGGCGTTCGTGACCGAGCCGTACCGGCATGTGCTCGACGGGCTCGTCTCCTCCATGGACCTGTACGTCTACATCTCCCAGACCGCGCGCGGCGAGCTGCTCGTCGGCGCCGAGATCCTGCCATACAACACGTACTCCACGCGATCGACGTTCGACTTCCTGGCCGAGGCCTCGAAACGGTCGATGCAGATCCTGCCATTCATGGCGAGGGCGCGGGCGATGCGCCAGTGGGCCGGTCTGTGTGACATGTCGCCCGATTCCTCTCCGATCCTCGGCGAGTCGGAGGTTTGCCGCTTCTACCTGATGGCAGGGATGGGGACCTGGGGGTTCAAGGGGGCGCCGATCTTCGGCGCCACGATGGCCGAAACGATCGCGACGGGGCGGGTCCCGTCTCTGATCGCCCCGTTCAGCCCCGACCGGTTCGCGAAGGACCGCATGGTGCCCGATGCCGCCTCCGCCGGAACCCATTGACGGGGTCCGCGACGGCGATGCCGGTCACAACGGTGTGCGGGCCTTGCGCGCGGTCCACGCCTCCACGCTCGGCCAGCGTCGCGCCCACTCCAACGGGACGCCGGCGTCGACGACGGGGGTCCCGCCAGCGGGAGCCTGGAGCTCGGTGAGGCCCTCGACGTCGAATCCGCACGAGCGCAACAGCCTGATCATCTCCCCGTGAGCGAGCTGGAACGCGACGTTGTCCACGGTCCCATCCGGGCCGTGCCACTCGAAACGATGCATGCCGAAGTAGTCGCGATGCAGCGTCGTATCGGCGGGGGCCTCGTCGTCGTCGGTCGGAAAGCACAACATCATGATGCTGGCTCCTGCCACGAAGATGAGCCGTCCGCCGGGACGCAGGATCCGCGCCGCCTCTGGGATCCACCGGTACGGGTCGCACCAGATCGCGGCGCCGTATTCGGAGATCGCGAGGTCGAAGCTCTCGTCGGCGAACGGTGCGCGTTCGGCGTCTGCGTGGACGAGTGGGAAGCGCAGCCCGAACTCCGTCTGGAGCATCCGGGCCGTGGCGAGTTGCTTCGTTGAGTTGTCGAGTGCGACGACACGCGCGCCGCGACGCATGAGCCAGGCCGAGACGTAACCGGTTCCGCAGCCGAGCTCGACCGAGTCGAGACCGGAGACGTTCGGCAGGAGCTGGACCTCGGACTCGGGGTTGCTCCAGATCCCCCAGAACGGCTCGTCCGAAGCCCACGAACGTCGACCCCGTGCGACCCAGTTCGGGGCGTCTTCGTCCCACGAGGCACGGTTCACGACCACGTGTTCGCTCGACACGTCGGGCAACGGTAGCGGGCCCCCACCGGACTCGGACCGACGCGCTCGCCCCACGTCACAACCGCTCGATGCGAGCGGGCTCGCGCTTCGGCCCGAAGGCCGGCGCCTTCACCCCGGCGGCCATCAACAGGAGCTGGACGCGCCCTCGATGACCCCGATATGGCTCGAGCAGGTCGAGCATGCGTTCGTCCGTGCCCCGCGCCTCGCCGGCCAGGGCCCAGCAGACCACGTGCGGCATGTGGAAGTCGCCCACGGCCACGGCGTCCGCGTCTCCGAGCGCGACTCGGACCACCTGCGCGGCGGTCCACGGCCCGACGCCCGGGATCGCTTCCAGTCGAACGCGTGCCTCACCAACCGGAAGATCGGAACAGGCTTCGATCCGAGCGGCCCGAGCGCACGCCGAGCGGACGACCTCCGCGCGACGCCGCTCCACGCCGAAGGGGTGGAACGCGAAATACGGCGTCTCAGCCAGTCGAGCGGGATCCGGCGGCAGGAGCAGGTCTGCGGGTCCAGGCGCGGGCTCCGGGTGCGCGCGCACGAGACCGCGCCACGCTCGCCGGGCCTCGATCCCCGTGACCTTCTGCTCGAGGATGACCGCGATGAGGGTTCGGACGACGTCTCGGTTGCGGGTGATCCGCACACCGCGAGCCCGCCTCCATGCCTCGGCCAGGACGGGATGCCGGGGTCGAAAACCTTCGGCGGCATCCTCGGCCCCGATCAGGTCGGGTGCGATCTCCAAAGCCCAAGTGGCGCCGGGTCCCCACGCCTCGGCGTCGATCCGACCCCCCAAGGCCGACGACAACCGAAGGGTGACGGGGCCCTCCGGGCTGCGTGCCGCGCGCCAGGCCTCACCCGGTCGAACGCTGGTCGTCGGATCGCCGTTGCCCCGCACCATCGGAAAGAGCGTTCGCGCGAGGTCGAGCGGGGGGCCCACCGGGGCGATCGTGCGCGTCGGCATCGGCCGGCAGCCTACCTCCGGTCCTAGGCCGGGTGCGGACCGCTCCCCGGAGCCGCGGACGAACGTGGACCGGGGAAACGTTGCCCGGTGGCTGCGACCGACAGCTCAGGAAGCGTGTGGGTTGCCGTGACCACTCGCGTGGCCGTGCGGCAGCCCCGACTTCCCGTGGCCCAGAAGCCCCGAGTTCCCGTGGCCTTGGAGGCCCCGCGCTGCGACACGGGCCTCATGGTTGGCGAGGTTGGCCGACAGATGTTGCAGCGCGTTGAGCAGGCCGGGGGCCTGGGTGTTCTTGATGCAGTTGGCCAGCACGTGGGCGAGCGCGTTCTGCAGGCCGTGGGCACCCACGCCGACCGTGGTCGGGTCCGTGGATGGATCGAGACCGGCCGCGGCGAGGCAATCGGCCGCCGTGTGGGTCCCGGTGCCTACAGGCCCGGTCGAGCCCGTGGCTCCCGTCGCTCCGGTCGCACCCGTTGCACCGGTCGCGCCGGTTGCCCCGGTCGCGCCCGTTGCACCGGTCGGCCCGGTCCCGGTCGATCCGGTGCCCGTGGGGCCGGTCGTTCCGGTGCCCGTCGAGCCGGATGAGCCGGAGGCGACGAACAACCCTTGATGGGCAGCGGCCGACGCCGCCGTTCCGACGAGAAGGACGGCGAGCACCGTCAATACGAGTGGACCGAGC
>JALYLM010000163.1 GCA_030774235.1 Actinomycetota bacterium | reverse complement strand
GGGAACGTCTATGGGCCCCGGCAGGATCCGCTCGGCGAGGCGGGCGTCGTCGCGATCTTCGCCGGAAGGATGCTGGAGGGTGAGGCGGTCACGATCTTCGGCGACGGCAACCAGACGCGCGACTACGTATTCATCGACGACGTGGTCCACGCGTTCGTGCAGTCCATGGAACGTGGTTCCGGCAAGCTCGTGAACATCGGCACCGGGCTGGAGTCGAGCGTGAACGGACTGTATCGCCTGCTCGCAGGCATCATCGGCTACGAGCGCGAGCCCGAACACGGCCCGCTGCCCGCGGGTGAGCTCCGGCGCATCGCGCTCGACATCTCCGTCGCGCCGAACGCGATCGCGTGGAAGCCCTGGACCCACCTCGAGGACGGCCTTGCCGAAACCGTCGCGTTCATAAAGGGGATCTGAGCCGATCCGTTCC
This sequence comes from Actinomycetota bacterium, assembly GCA_030774235.1. Classification (GTDB taxonomy): domain Bacteria; phylum Actinomycetota; class UBA4738; order UBA4738; family HRBIN12; genus JALYLM01. Next base: position 2,770 of record JALYLM010000163.1, on the reverse strand, counting down.
GTCCGCGCATGCGGAGGGCGGGGCGACCACTCGGGTCGCCCCGCCCTCGCGGTGCGCGGGAAGAGAGGTCGACCGACTAGGAGCGGATCTCCACGTCGGTGAACACGTCCGTCTCCCCGATGCCGGTATCGCCGATCGAGTTGTTCCGGCCGTCGGTCCACGACGGATAGACGACCCTATTGTTCGCCGCCAACCCGCTGTAGTCCCCGATGAACGCTCCCGACGTGAAGAACCCGAGGTCCGGGTTCCACGTGGCGGTGCTGATGCGGAAGTTGTTCCACGTGGCACCGTCGTCGGTCGACCGCGCCTCGAACGTCCCGATGTCGTGATTCGCGGGATCCTGTCGCCGGTCGAGCCACATCGCGTAGAACCGGCCGGACTGATCGCTCGCCAGCCACGGGAAGAACTGGTTGTTCCTGGCCGGCAGACCGCCCGCGAGGCTGATCGGCTTGGCGTTGGACCAGGTCGTTCCGCCGTCGTGCGACAGGCTCACGTCGATGTCACCATTGCCCTGCCCGTGGATGTAGTTCGTGTATCCGAACGCGAGCGTTCCCGTCGCGGCGCTGTATGCGAGCGAGATCGTGTTCGGCGTGCGGAAGGCCGTGTTCGGGATCAGGTCCGAGGTGTCCGGGTTGTCCGCCCACTGACCGGGCTTGTTCACGCTGACCGCGGTCCCGAAACTTGTCCCTCCGTTCGTGGACCTCTTGAACCGCAGGCCGTGGTCGAGGCCCGTGTTGCATTCCTCGAGCACATAGGCGATGTCGAGCGGGCCGCCGTTCTCGACGACCGGCACGGAGAACTGGTTGGCCGAGAAGCCCAGGCCGCCGGCCCCCGGCAGGTCCGCGACGACGTTCGTCTGCTTCCAAACGGTCTTGGATGGATCGAACGTGGGCACGACGTCGGTGTAGGCGAGCTTGATCGGGCACGTGTCGCTCGAGCCGTCGTCGAGGATGTGGAACCGCGTCCACGACACGTAGAGGCGACCGTACCAAGGGCTCGTCGGGTGGTTGTCGATCGTGATGTACTCCTTGTCGTTGAAGGAGTGAGGGTCCACCAGCCCCGTGGTGGCGTCGTAGTTCGTCGCGGCGATCGCGGCCCGGCGACCCGGGGTCCACGTGGCGCCGTTGTCCACGGACTTGTAGAGCTGAACCTCGGACTGCGGCAGCTGGCGGAAGAAGCACAGCTGCGCGAGATAGAAGGCGTGGTCCCGCGAGCTGTAGGCCACGGAGGGGTCGCCTCCGTTGCAGATGTCACTGGTGGGCCGGAATACCGGAACGACCCGCGTACTGGCCCAGGTGTGTCCCCCGTCCCATGTCCGCATGACGACGGTGCCGCCGCTCACGTAGTCGTTCGCACCGGCGACCGCGACCATCGGGTCGTCAGTGCTGTACGCGACCGACTCCTCGTTCTGGGGGAGCGGTGGATAGCTGTCGTCGTTCGTCTGGACGTTCTCCCGCGTGGCCGTTACGTTGGCGGCGCCCGCCGACGCAGATACGGCGTACCCCGCCGACTGGGCTCGAATCACGGCCGGATCGAGACTGAAGCGGACCGAGTTCGAGATGCCACCGGGGAACTGCTGAACGTGTTTCACCCACAAGGGCGTCGTCCCTGCGGCATCGGCCGCCGCAGGCGCCACGAGGCCCGCCATCGCCGCCAGCGTGATCGAGGCGACGAGCAGACGTAGTCCGCGCATCCACTACTCCTTTCCTCCGGCGACCCTGCACGCCGTGCGCGCGAGAGTCGCGCTCTTGCTGTAGCAGGTATTCCCCAACCGGAGGCCGGCTAATCGCGGCTGCTCAATCTGTGCTCAGGAAGTCGGCGACCTCGCCCGGCGACCCTTCTGCCTCGACGCGCCCGTCACGGAGCAGGACGACTCGGTCGGTCCAGGGCAGGACGCGGGGATCGTGGGTTGCGACGAGCACGCCGCCTCCCCGTCGTGCTACCTGCGCCAAGGTGGCGAAGATCACCCCCGCGGCCTGTCCGTCGAGCTCTGCCGTGGGCTCATCGGCAAGCACGACTGCCGGCTCGCACACGAGCGCTCGCGCGATAGCCACGCGCTGCTGCTGCCCGGCCGAGAGCTCGTTCACGCGATGGTCGAGCCGGCCGCCCAGGCCGAGCCTGGTGAGCCAGGATTCGGCGGCGCCGGTCGCCGTGCCGGGCCGCAGGCCGGCCATCAACTGCGGGAGCACCACGTTCTCGCTCGCCGACAAGGATGGGAACAACCCGAAGCTCTGGAAGACGATCCCGAACCTCGTTGCCCGGAGGCGTCCGACGTCCGCCTCGGGGATCTCCCGAAGGGCTCGGCCCTCCCACAGCACGCGACCGGCGTCCGGCTCGTCGAGACCGGCGAGGAGCCCGAGCAGCGTGCTCTTGCCCGATCCAGACGGACCCATGATCGCGACCACCTCGCCGGGCAGGAGCCGGATCGAGACGTCTCGCAGCGCGGCCACCTGGGTCCCGCCCCCGTACGTGCGATCGAGACCCTCCGCCGAGACGAGCGGACCGTGGGTACCTTCCTCGGGCGTCGACCTCGGCGGGGCCGAAGGCCGCGGAAGCGGCGTCAGGACGGAGACCGAGCGCCCGGGCCGTCGGTCCACGTCCGGCGCGAGGGCGGTGGTGCCGCCGCCAGCCGCCGACTCGGCGTCGTCCAACCTCCGGATGCGAACCTCGTCCGCCTCGATCTCCACCTCGACGTCGGAGAGCCCGACGAGGCGCGCCGCCTCGTCGGGCAGCGTGAGCCGGCCGGCGGCATCCACCCGGGCCTGGCTGG
>JALYLM010000162.1 GCA_030774235.1 Actinomycetota bacterium | reverse complement strand
CAGGCCGAGCGTCGTGACCTTCCCGGCCTGCACGCGATCCCGAAGGAAGGAGAGGGCGGCACGCATCACGTCGCGCCCCGTGCCGGCGGCGACGGTGGCGAGAACGGCGTCGGCGGTCGAACCGATCGTCGAGAACGCCGGGATCGAGCCGTTCGCGCGTTGTTTCGTTGCGAGGAAGCCGATCGCGCGTGCGGCGCGCCGGCGATCGGTGAGGGCGGATGCCGCCGTGACCTGTGCGAACACGGATGTGCCGACGAGTGCGGCGACCAACGAAGCGGCGGCGGCCCTGCGGAGGGTGCGTCCCATGGCGGGACTCCTTTCCGGGCGTCCTCGCGCCCAATCGGAACGACCCTCCCGCGGGAGGGTCGTCGACGGGCTCGTCGCGAGCGCCGGCGGCCGGCCCTTCACCGCGAGGGTCGTTCAGCCGTGCGCCGCGCAGGTCGGCCTGGCTCGTCCGCCCGAGGCGGACCTACAGTTGCGGGACAGCGCCGGATTCTGACCGGACTTCGCCTCCGCGACGCGTGTTGGCGCGGACGTTAGCAGGTCCGTCCCCGGGGCGCTCCTTCGGGAGTGAACGATCGCCAGCGGGACTAGCCGCCGCCCTGTTCACGGAGGAAGCGCTCGATCTCCGACGCCAGCTCGTCGCCCGAGGGGACGTCGGCACCGGACATCTGCTCGAGCCGCTCCAGATACTCGCGCGCCTCCGGCTGTTCGGCGACGAGCGTGTCCAGGTTTGCGCGCTGCGTGACCGCGTCCTCGGCCAGGGATCCATGCGGCAGTTCCACGCCGAGGTGGCGGCCCGCGTGCTCCAACAACGCCAACGACGCCGCGGCGTACGGCCCGGCGACGTAGTTCGGCACCTGCGCGTAGAAGCCGGTCGCCGGGATCCCCGAGCCGCTGACGGCGATCTCGATCACGCTGAGCGCGGCAGACGGCACCCGCAGCAGGCCCGCCGGGCCCTGCTGTTCCTGCTCCTTCAGCAGCCCCGGCGCGGACGCGGTCGCCAGGACCGGGACCGGGCGCGTGTGCGCCACCGCTGCCGGTATCGCGCCCAGACTGACCCATTCCACGATGCCGAGCCTCCCGGCGAGCTCCGCGATCGCCTCGCCCAGCTCGCGCCATCGGAAATCGGGTTCCGGGCCGGAGAGGACGAGCAGGTCTCGCCCGTCCAATGGCACGTGTCGCACCGCGATCTGCGGCCACGTGAGTCGCGTCAGCGTACCGTCGATCACATCGAGCACCGGGCGGCGCGATCGATAATCGAACAGGACATCGTCCTCGAAGGTTGCGACGACCTGGGCTTCGGCGCTCAGCAGCTGCGCCGCTCCCGAGGCGGCTCCCGCGGCATCGATCCACCCATCGAACGCCGCGAGCAGCGCCGGCGCGACGAGGTCGGGCACCGAGGACACGCTGACCAGGCTCATCGACGAAGGATAGCCAAGCGGGTCCCGACTGTAGCCGGCGGGTCCTCCGTTCGGAGCTGGAAAGTTCAGCCCTTCGGCCGTTCCGCCGGACCCGTGAGCAGGGTTAGCTTCTCGTGGGAGGTGGGGGGATGAACGCGAATGGAGATTCCAGCCCAACGGGTCGCGGTGAGTCGTCGATCCGCGTGCGGGTCCGGCGGAGCGACGGATCCGGTGTCGACGTGCGTGAGGTCCACGCTTCGGAGTTCGAGGCTTCGGAGAACGGGGTCACGCTCGAGCGGCTCTTCGTGCCGTGGCGACGCATCGAGTCCTACGGGTCGGAGGTTCGCACGCTCGCGGACGGCGACCGCGAAAGCCATGCGCGCGTCTCGGTCCGCCTCGTCGTCGACGACGGTTCGCCCGGAGGCAAGACCTACACGGTGACGGCCGACCGGTTCGAGACTGGGCCGTGGTCGATCACCCTCGTTCTGGATCGCCGGGCCGAGCCCGATCGAGGCGAGTTGGTCACGGAGCGACTGGTGTTCCCCTGGAATCGGGTGATCGAGTTCGAGCGGCTCATCTCGGACGCCGGCGACGGGGTCGGGGTGTCGTGGGAGCCCATGCGAACACCGGCGCGTCCCGACGCCTGATCGCGTTCGTCAGCCCGGCTCGTGGTCGGACAGGACCGTCTTCAACTGCGACAAGGCGTTCATCGCCTGTGGGAAGCCGGCGATCGTGGCGGTCTGAAGGATGATCTCTCGCAGCTCGTCGGCCGTGATCCCGGCCTTGAGCGAGGCGCGGAGGTGCTGAGGGAGTTGCGACGAGCGACCGAGCGCGACGAGGGTCGCCACCGCGGCGATCTCACGGTCGCGGGTCGAGAGCCCAGGACGCATGTACACGTCGCCGTAGACGAATTCGACGATCGAACGCCCGAGGTCTCCGAGCCCCTCGACCGACGCCAGCGCCTTCTCGTCGTGGACCTCCAGGAACCGCGCCCGCCCCCGTTCGTACCGTTCGTGGTCCCGCATCGCGTCTCCTCACACTGCCGGAGGGCACAGTCTGCCTCATCATGCTTCGGTAGACTCGGCAGCGTTTCCGAGTTCACTTCGCGAGGTCCGACGCGTGTCACGAGTCATCTTGATCGCTTGGGATGGAGCCGATTGGCGCATCCTTGATCCCCTGCTCGATGCCGGGGAGCTGCCGAACCTTCAGGCGTTGATCGACCGCGGGCACAAGTCCGTCCTGCGATCGACGATCCCCACGCACTCGTGGGCGGCGTGGCCGTCCTTCCTGACCGGCGTGGACCCGGGCGACCACGGCGTCTACGACATCCTCGAGACCGTCCCCGGCACGCACAAGCAGTACCCGGT
>JALYLM010000161.1 GCA_030774235.1 Actinomycetota bacterium | reverse complement strand
ACCTTCCGGTACGGCCCGGTCTCCTACGCTACCGCAGCCCAGGACGACGACAGGCGGCGAAGTCCCACGTTCGGCCCCGTCGGCGCTACCGTATCGGGGAGGGGTGTAATCCGGATTACCGCCGGGGTCGGAATACGGGAGGGGCCCGCCCCCGTTGTTGCAGGTGCAAGACCGAGAATGGAGATGACGATGCCCGAGATCGATGTCCGAGCCCTGCCTCTGCTTCCCCTGACCACGGGCGTGGTGCTGCCCGGCATGGTCGTGACCCTCACGCTGGAGTCCGAAGATGCGCGGGCCGCGGCCGACACGGCATCGGGAAGTGGCGGCCTGCTGCTGCTGGTTCCGAAGACGGATTCGGGCTACGCGAAGGTCGGCACGATCGCCAAGGTCGAGGAGATGGGGGAGCTGCGAGGCGGCGTGCGCGCGGTCGTGATCCGCGGCCTGCGTCGCGGGATCCTGGGACTCGGGGTCCCCGGGACCGGCGAGGCCACCTGGGTGGAGGTCGAGCCAGTGGCGGAGGCAGAACCCTCGGAACACGCGCGATCGCTCGCCCGCGAATATCGGGCCGTCGTCGAGACGATCGTGGAGTCTCGAGGCGTGCCCCAGGTCGCCGACTTCCTTCGTGGCATGTCGGATCCGGGACAGATCGCCGACACGGCGGGCTACTCGCCCGACCTGTCGATCGAGCAGAAGGTCGCCGTGCTCGAGGAGCTCGACGTCGAGGCTCGTCTCGAGAAGGTGCTGAGTTGGGCGAGGGAGACGCTCGCCGAGGTCGAGCTGAAGGACAAGATCCGCACAGACGTCTCCGAAGGGATGGAGAAGCGCCAGCGCGAGTTCATCCTGCGGGAGCAGATGGCGGCGATCCGCAAGGAGCTCGGCGAGGACGATGAGGGCAACGTCGTCGAGGAGTACCGCACGAAGATCGCCGAGGCCGGGATGCCCGACGACGTCCGGGCCGAAGCCGAGCGAGAGCTCGGACGTCTGGAGCGCACGTCGGAGCAGTCGCCCGAGTACGGCTGGATCCGCACCTATCTCGACTGGATGACGGAGCTGCCGTGGGCCGTTCGCACCGAGGACAACCTGGAGATCGACGCCGCACGACAGGTCCTGGACTCCGATCACGAAGGCCTGAAGGACGTGAAGGACCGGATCCTCGAGTACCTGGCCGTTCGCAAGCTGCGCCAGGAGCGTGGGCTTGGGGAAGTGTCGGGCCGCGGCTCCGGCGCGATCCTGACGCTCGTCGGCCCTCCGGGAGTCGGGAAGACCTCGCTGGGGGAGTCGGTGGCGCGCGCCCTGGGTCGCAAGTTCGTCCGCGTGTCGCTCGGCGGCATCCACGACGAGGCCGAGATCCGTGGGCACCGCAGGACGTACGTGGGGGCGCTTCCCGGGCGGGTCGTCCGTGCGTTGAAGGACGCCGGCACGAAGAACCCGGTCATGATGCTCGACGAGATCGACAAGGTCGGCGCGGACTGGCGCGGGGACCCGTCGAGTGCGCTGCTCGAGGTGCTGGACCCCGCTCAGAACCACACGTTCCGGGACCACTACCTCGACGTCGACCTGGACCTTTCCGAGGTGCTGTTCATCACGACCGCCAACGTCGTCGACACGATCCCCGGTCCGTTGCTCGACCGCATGGAGGTGATCCGCCTCGACGGCTACACCGAGGACGAGAAGATCGCGATCGCCCGGTACCACCTGCTGCCGCGGCAGGTCGAGCGGAACGGTCTTCGCCCGGATGAGGTCGTCGTCACCGACGACGCCACGCGAACGATCGTGGGTGACTACACGCGCGAGGCGGGGGTCCGCAACCTCGAACGTGAGATCGGCAAGGCGCTGAGGAAGGTCGCAACGAAGCTCGCGGCCGGTGAGACGACCGCGCCCGTGACGATCGACGCCGGCGACGTGCGTGGCTACCTCGGGCGCCAGAAGTTCTTCTTCGAGGCCGCGGACCGTACCGCAGTGCCCGGCGTCGCCACCGGCCTCGCCGTGACCGGCACCGGGGGCGACGTCCTGTTCATCGAGGCGACCCGAGAGGACGCCGAAGACGGCCTGACCCTGACCGGCCAGCTGGGCGATGTGATGAAGGAATCCGCGCAGATCGCGCTGTCGTACGTGCGATCGCACGCCGAGGCGCTCGGCATCCCGCCGGAGAAGCTGCGCGGCCGGTTCCACGTGCACGTTCCCGCCGGCGCGGTTCCCAAGGATGGCCCCAGTGCGGGCGTCACGATGACGACCGCGCTCGTGTCCTTGCTCACCGGCGTCCCGGTGCGGCCGACCGTCGGCATGACCGGCGAGGTGACACTGCAGGGACGAGTGCTCCCGATCGGGGGCGTGAAGCAGAAGGTCCTTGCCGCCCACCGCGCGGGCCTCGAGGAGGTCATCCTTCCGAAGCGGAACGAGGGAGACCTCGACGACGTGCCCGAGCAGGTGCGCGACCAGATGACGTTCCACGTCGCCGAAGACGTCGCCGACGCGTTGACCGTCGCCCTCGGCGGCGCGCCCGAACGCGTCACCGCGATCGACGCGGCCTGATCCGCGTGACCGCACGGCTTCGGGCAGGACGTCGCCTATCCTTCGGCCGTGCTTGAGTTGATCGACCTGTCCCGACGGTTCGGTGACGTGATCGCCCTCGACCACGTGTCGTTCGCGATTCCGGAGGGCACGATCGTCGGGTTCGTCGGACCGAACGGCGCCGGCAAGACCACCGCGATGCGCATCGCGCTCGGCGTGCTCGAACCCGACGGCGGTACCGTCCGATGGCGCGGACGCCCGGTCGACGCGGTCGCGCGGCGCCGGTTCGGCTACATGCCGGAGGACCGCGGGCTCTATCCGAAGATGCGCGTCCTGGATCAGCTCGTCTACCTCGCGCGCCTGCACGGCCTCTCGCCCGCCGACGCGAGGCTCCGCGCCGCCGAGACGACCGAGCTGTTGGGCGTCGGCGAGCGCGCGAGGGACCGCGTCGAGTCGCTGTCGCTCGGCAACCAGCAGCGAGTGCAACTGGCTGCCGCTCTCGTTCACGAGCCCGACGTGCTTGTGCTCGACGAACCGTTCTCCGGCCTGGACCCCGTCGGCGTCGACGTCCTCGCGGGCGTCCTGCGTCGCCAGAGCAACGAGCGAGGGGTGCCGGTCGTGTTCTCGAGCCATCAGCTCGAGCTGGTGGAGCGGCTCTGCGATGAGATCGTCCTGATCGACCGAGGGCGGGTGGTCGCGGCCGGAGCGATCGACGACCTCCGGGGCTCCCGCTCGCGGAGACTGGTACGGATCGAGATCCCCGGCGTCCGCGACGAGTGGTACGGCGAGCTGCCGGGCGTCCGCCTCGAGCGGCGGGTCGAGGGCGGCGTCGTGCTCGAGATTCCCGACGGGTTCGACGAGCAGCGCGTCCTGGATCTGGCGCGAAGCAGTGGCGACGTCACGCACTTCAGCCGCGTCCGTCCCTCGCTCGCCGAGTTGTTCCGCGAGGTGGTGAGCGCGTGAGCGATCGTGTGCAGACACGGGAGACCGACCGCGGGATGTGGCGTGTCGTTGCCGGGCGCGACTTCCGGGTGCGTCTGCGAGACAAGGGGTTCGTGATCTCGACCGCGATCACGATCACGGTCCTGTCGATCTTCATCCTGATCCGCGCCTACGGCGGTGCGGGCATGCCGAGCTACGACCTGGGGTACGTGAAGGACGGGTCGGCGGCGGGGGCCGGCGCCGTGCTCGCGACGCAGGCCGCCGCGTTGGCTCCGTCGGCGGGTGTCGAGGTGCGCGTGCACGAAGTGGGGGACGCGGCGGCCGGGGACCGGCAGTTGTCCGACGGTTCGCTCGACGCCGTGCTCGAGGCCGGCCCGGTCCTCGTGTCGAAGTCGAGCGTTCCCTCGCAGCTTGCCACGCTCGTGGAGGCGGCCGCGCAGCGCGCCGGCGTCCGGTCGGCGCTGGAGGATGCCGGCGTTCCGCTGGATCGGATCTCCGGGGTCCTGAACCCTCCTTCCATCCCCGCGCGTACGCTGACGCCGCCGGATCCCAACCGGCAATCCGACGCCGCGGTCGCCTTCATCGGCGTGCTGCTCCTCTACGGCCAGCTCTTCGGCTACGGCGTCTGGGTCGCGACGGGCGTGATCGAGGAGAAAGCGTCGCGCGTCGTCGAGATCCTACTGTCGTCGATACGCGCCCGGCAGCTGCTCGCCGGCAAGATCGCCGGGATCGGCACGCTCGGGCTCCTGCAGCTCGTGTGCATCTCCGGCTTCGCGATCGGGCTCGCCACGGCCACGGGTGCGATCGACCTCCCCATCCATGCGGTGGGAGCGGCCGCCCTCGTCCTCGGCTGGTTCGTGCTCGGGTTCGCGTTCTACGCGTCGCTCTTCGCCGTCGCGGGCTCGCTCGTCTCCCGGATGGAGGACCTCCAGAACGTGATCGTGCCCCTCAACCTGTTGATCTTGGCGTCCCTCTTCATCTCGATCGGGGCGGTGCAGGAGCCCGGATCGACGATCGCGCGCGTGGCCTCGATCCTGCCGTTCTCGTCGGCTCTCGCGATGCCCGTGCGCATCACGCTCGGTTCCGCGACGCCGATCGAGATCGCCGCGTCGGTACTCGTGCTGGCCGCGTGCACGGCCGGCATGGTGCCGCTGGCGGGCAGGCTCTACTCCGGCGCCGTCCTGAGGATCGGGGCCAAGGTCAGGCTCCGCGACGCATGGCGATCGGCGTCGTGAGCCCGGCCGACCGGCTCGCCGCCGGGGCTTCGCAGCCTCGGTAGGGTTGGCCATGGGCCGGGGATGGACCCGAGAGAACCTGCGACACGTGCTGGCGATGCTGAGGTACGGGCCCAACCCGGCCGCGACGGTCTACGACTCGATCGGGGACGACTTCTTCCTCGCGCTCGCACCCGGGTGGCTGAACCTCGGGCTCTGGGAAGGCGACGGAAGCGATCCGCGGGAGGCGTCCCTGGCGGTTCGGCGACTCGTCGAGCGGTTGGCGGCCGATCTGCCCCGCGGCGGGGACGTGCTGGACGTCGGCAACGGTCTCGGAGAGCAGGATCCGGTGATCGCCGCGGTCGCCGCGCCTCGATCGCTCGCGGCGCTGAACATCACGCTTTCCCAGCTTCGAGCCGGTCGTCCGCGCCTGGCGGAGGCGCGGGCCCGCGCGGTGAACGGCGACGCGGCCCGCATGCCCTTTCGCCGGGACTCGTTCGACGGCGTGATCTGCGTGGAGGCCGCGTTCCACTTCCCGTCCCGGGCCGCGTTCTTCTCCGAGGCCTTCCGCGTCCTGCGACCCGGCGGCGTGCTCGCGATGTCGGACGTTCCCGTGGGCCGGTGGCCGCGAGGGCCCCGCGAGGCTGTGGCCGCCCTGGCGATGCTTCGGGCCTGGGGGCTGCGACGGACGGCGGCGGCGTCGGCCCGAGACATCGCGGGGCTCGCATCGGCGGCGGGGTTCGTCGACGCGCGGATCGAGCTGGTCGGCGATCGAGTCATCGCCCCGGCCCTTCGCTTCGTGCGCCGCCGCCTCGAGCACGAACGCGAGACTCGCGAGGCCTCCCGCTCGTACGTCTCGGCCGCCGGGATCATGGTCGCCCAGGCCGACCTGCTGTGGGAGCGGTCCATGGTCGACTACCTGCTGCTCCGGGTGCGAAAGCCCCTGGGCCCGCTCGTCCCTGACGGATGAGCCGAAGCGAAGACGTCAGCCGATCTCCCGCCGCAGCGCCGGCAACGGAAGCTGGCCGAGGGCCAGCAGTCGATCGTGGAACCCGGACAACGAGAACGCGGCGCCCTCCCGAGCGGCGGCGGCCGCGCGAGCCCGTTCGATCTCGATCATCCCGATCATGTACGACAGGGCCTGGCCGGGCATCGCGATGTAGCGGTCGACCTCGATCACGGCGTCCGTGTGCGACTGGCCGCCCTCCTCGACCTTGGCGATGGCGTCCTCGCGAGACCATCCCAGCGCGTGGATGCCCGTATCCGTGATCAGGCGCGCCGCGCGGTGCGCCTGGGCGTCGAGCATCCCGAGGCGCTCCCAGTCGTCGAGGTACAGACCCATCTCGTCCGCCAGACGCTCGCTGTACAGGCCCCAACCCTCGCAGAAGGCGCTGCCCGCGTAGAAGCCGCCGAATCGCCGGAGCATCGGTACGTCGGGCATCTCCTGCTCCAGCGTGAGCTGGAAGTGGTGACCCGGGTTCGCCTCGTGGTAGGTGACGGACGCGAGCTGGTGCATGTCGCGGCTAGGCAGATCGTAGGCGTTCACGTAGTAGATCCCGCGACGGGTCCCGTCCTCCGTCGGCGGGTGGTAGAAGGCGAAGGGCATGTCCGCCTCGCGGAACTCCTCGACGGGGCGGACGTCGCAGTTGCTGCCGGGGAGCCGGCCGAAGTAGGCGGGCGCGGCCTCCCAGCTGCGCGTCACCTGCTCCTCGGCGAGCTCGACCATGGCCGCACGCGACGAGAACTGGTTCTCGCCGCTCGCCCGGCGGGCGGCGATGGCCTCGTTGGCGCTCGCGTAGCCGAGCTGTGATGCCAGCTCCAACCGTTCTTGCCCGATCGCCGCGAAGCGCTCGTTGCCGATGTCGTGGACCTCGCGAGCGTCCAGGGGAAGCGTCGTCCACGCGTGGATCTCGGCCCCGTAGATCTCGTCGCCTCCCGGAAGCGCCGAGACGCCGATCGTCTCGGTGGCGTGCGGGAGGTAGTCGCGGAGGACGTCGTGGTACCGGGCGTACGCGGGGTCGACGACGTCTCGAACGAGGGTCGCGACGCGCTCGCGAGCGGGTGCGCCGTCGCGCACCGGCATGAGCGCCGGGGAATCCTCGGGGGCCAGCGCGAGCAGCCGCTCGACCTGCGCCACGGCTCGCTCGGCGACCACCCGGGGCGACGTCACGCGCGCGGCCACGGATTCCCGGGCGATCTCGGCGCAGGACTCGAGGTAGGCGGGGATCGCTCGGAGCCGGGCCTCGTACCGTTCGATCCGTTCGGGGGTGTCGGCGCGCTGCAGCGAGCCCATCTCGGCGAGCAGCTGTCCGGGTCCCCAAAGATGGCTCGCGACGCTGAGCCGGTCGGTGCGGAGGTGGATCGCGGTCAATGAGCGGTGGGCGATCGCCTCCAGGATGTCCAGCGAGCCCCGAAGCGAGACGTCGAGCTCTGTCCGGTCGATCGTGCGCAGCTCCGAGAGTGCGGCGCTGTTGACGGTCTCGCTGGCCGAGCGGCCTCGCTCGCTCGGGTCGGGCAGTCGATCGTCGTAGCGCTCGTCTCCGCAGACCGTGCCGGTCAGCGGCTCCAGCTCCAGCAGCTGCTCCCAGTAGCGGTCGACGAGCGACCGTGCTCGTTCTGCGGTATCCACCGTGTGCTCTCCTCGCCGGCCGGCCTACAGGAGCCCCAGCGTAGCGGCTCCGTCCACCTGGAGGGCAGCTCCGCTGACGAAGGCCGCGGGCTCCGAGCAGAGAAAGGCGACGACCCTGCCGAAGTCCTCCGGATCGCCCATCCGCCCGGTCGCCCCGAGCTCCCGAACCCGGTCGGTGGCGTGCAGACCCGGGCACACGAGGTTCAGGGTGATGCCGTCGTCGATCAGGTCCTGCGCCGCCGTCTTCGCCCACGCCCACAATCCCGTCCTGGCGGCGTTCGAGTAGGCGAGGGTCGGGATCGGCTGCTTGATCGTGTACGACGTGAGCAGGCAGATGCGCCCCCATCCGGCCCGGCGCATGTGCGGCACCGCCGCCTGCACCAACCGGATCGAGCTCATCATGTTCGCGTTCACCGCCTCATGCATTCCATCGGCGTCCACCTCAAGCGCGCGGGCCTGCGGCGGGCCGCCGGCGTTGGCAACCAGGACGTGCATCGCGCCGAACCGTTCCACGGTTGCGTCGACGAGTCGCCTCGGCGCATCGGGGTGGGTGACGTCCACGGGGATCGCAAGGACCTCCCCGGGCAGCTCGGCCGCCGTTTCGGCGAGCCGGCCCGGGTCGCGAGCGCAGACGGTGACGCGGGCACCCTCGCGCGCGAGCGCCAGCGCGGCCCCGCGTCCGAGCCCCCTCGAGGCCGCCGTCACGAGGGCGACCCTGTCCCCGAGTCCGAGTTCCACCGATCGGAATCCTACGGGTACGCTGGATGCCCGTGGTGCGTCGCCCCTTCCTCGCCCCCGTCGTCGTCGCGACCGCGATCCTGGCGCTCGTCCTCGTGGGAGCCCTGACCACGGAGCCGGTCGCCGCGAAACCACCCACCCTGCGCGCGCACCCCAACCTTGCCCCGTTCCGAGGGGTCGGGGCGTGGATCGACATCTACGACACGCAGTCGTGGAGGCATCCGCGCCGAGTCGTTCACGATCTGGCCGCGCACGGGGTCCGCACGATCTATCTGCAGACGGGCAACGACGCGCGTCCGCGGTCGATCGTGGATCCTCAGGGCACGGCCGAGTTCCTCGATGCCGCGCACGCGGCCGGTCTCGATGTCGTCGGCTGGTACCTCCCGGGGTTCGTGGATCCGGCGACCGACCTTCAGCGCGTCCAGGACGCGATCCGCTTCACAACGCCGGCGGGGAACCGCTTCGACGGGTTCGGACTCGACATCGAGTCGGCGGCTGTGCGGAACGTTCGGACACGGACCTCACGGCTCTTGAAGCTCTCGGACGCGATTCGGGCTGTCGCGGGTCCGACGTATCCGTTGGGTGCGATCACGCCGTCGCCTCACGGGATGGTCGTGCACCGGAGGTACTGGCCCCGATTCCCCTACCGGGGGCTGGCGCTGCGATACGACGCGCTCCTGCCGATGGCGTACTTCACGTGGCGCGACACGGCTGCGATCGACTCGCAGGACTACGTCGCCCTGAGCCTGGAGATCCTGCGGGCCGGGGTCGGGAGCGGCGGGGTGCCGATCCACGTGATCGGTGGGATCGCCCAGGATGCGTCGACCGCCGGCGTTCGCGGCTTCGCGGCGGCGGTCGGCTCGGGCGGGGTGATCGGCGACAGCCTCTACTCGTACCCGGGCGTGACCTCGAAGATGTGGAACCTCCTCGCCCCGGCGCCGCGCGGTTGACCCGTTCGGCGTGCCGTCGATAGGCTCACGCGGCACCGACCCGAAGGAGCCCGCTCTCGTGCGTTCGTCCGTCGCCCGCCTGGTGATGGTCGCCGCGCTGGTGACCGCCGCTGCCTCGTGCACGAAACCGTTGGACACGTCCGGCCTGCAGGCGACGTTGAAGCAGCAGCTCGAGGCGGACTCCGGGACCACGGGCCTCACCGTCACGTGTCCCACCGACGTCAAGGTGCAGGCGGGCGCCACGTTCCAGTGCTCCGTGACGAAGTCGGGCACGGCGACGCTGACGATCGATGTCACCCAGACCGACGACAAGGGCAACGTGACGTGGAAGGTGTCCGGCGCTTCGACGTCGTCGCCCCCCACGCCGACCTCGACGCCTACCTCGACCCCGTCGACGTAAAGGAGCCGCCGTGCTGCTGGAGGGGAAGCGCTTCCTGATCACCGGCGTGCTCACGCCCCAGTCCATCGCCTTCTCCGCGGCCCAGGCGGTCCAGGAGCTCGGCGGCCAGATCGTCCTGACGAACTTCGGACGGACCGTCTCGCTCACCGAGAAGACCGCGAAGCGGCTGCCCGACCCGCCCGACGTGTTGGAGATGGATGCGAACGACACCGACCAGATCGACGGGGTCCGCGTCGAGCTCGAACGCCGCTGGGGGCGGCTCGACGGTTTCCTCCATGCGATCGCGTTCGCCCCGCAGGATGCCCTGGGCGGGAACTTCCTCAACACCCCGTGGGAGTCGGTGGCCACCGCGATCCGCACGAGCGCCTTCTCGCTGAAGGCGATCGCGGTCGGGATGCTGCCGCTCATGCAGGATCGCGGCGGGTCGATCGTCTCGCTCGACTTCGACGGCAGGTTCGCGTGGCCGATCTACGACTGGATGGGGGTCGCGAAGGCCGGCCTCGAGTCCGTGAGCCGGTATCTGGCCCGCGATCTCGGGCCCAAGGGCATCCGGGTGAACACGGTGAGCGCCGGACCGTTGAAGACGATGGCGGGAAAGGGGATCCCCGGGTTCGAGCGGATCGCCGACGGGTGGGCTCGCCGTGCGCCCCTCGGCTGGGACATCACGGATCCCTCGCCCGTCGGCAAGGCGATCGCCTTCTTGCTGTCGGACCTGTCCTCGGGGATCACCGGGGAGCTCATCCACGTCGACGGCGGGTTCCACGCGATGGGCACGGAGCCGTAGCGCGCGCTCAACGGGCCGTGAGGCCGAGGTCCATCGCCAGCAGTCGCTGCCCTCGCCCGATGGCCCGGAACGCCTCCTTCAGCCCCCGGCGCGAGAGCGGACCGAGCGTCACCGGGTCGAGGAAATCGTCGGGCTCCGCGCCCGATCGGAACTGCTGCGCCTGATGTCGCAGGCGCAGCTCCCACAGGAAATGGAAGGCTTCGTCCAGCTCGCGCGCGACGTCCGCATCCAGGGCTCCAGCGCCGGCCGCCGCCTCCAGCCGCGGCGCCGTTCCCTTGGCCGCCACCCCCGCGCGAACCGCATACACCCGCGCGAGGTTGTTCACGATCAGGATGCCGCCGTGCTTGAGGTCGAGCCGGCCCACGTGCTCCCCGCGATGCTCCACGACCAGGTCTCGGAAGAAGCCGGTGGGCGGCTTCAGGTCGAGTGCGCGGCCCCCGAGATGCCGCAGGAACCCCGAGTGGGTGCGCGCCGTTCGGATCGCCCGGTCGAGGGTGGGCTCCGCGTCCAGCGGTCCGCCGACGCGACGGAAGTCGTAGCCGATCGAGGAGAGCACGCTGCCCTCCGCGCTGGGATCGGACATCCATCCGAT
>JALYLM010000160.1 GCA_030774235.1 Actinomycetota bacterium | reverse complement strand
CCGGGTCCTGGTCGCCGTCGCCTCCGCCGTGGTGGCTCTGGTCTTCGTGACGCTCTTGGAAGCGTGGCTCGCACCGTGCGTCACCCACTCCTGCTGAGCGATCGCAGTCGAGCCCGGCGTCAGCTCGAAAGAGGCTTGCCGATCTCCCAGTGATGCCCGCAGGGGGCGGCGACACGCCCGACCCGCCACCCGTGGCCTTCGGAGACCGGTGCGACCTCGGTCGCTCCCGCCGCTACGGCCCGTGCGAACACCGAATCTGGATCGTCGACCGTCAAGATCATCCGCACCGACATGCCGTTGACGGCGTCCGGGCTCGAGGCCGGGTCGAGCTGCACCCAGAAGTCCGCCCCGTCGATCGAGAGCCGAGCGACGATCGTCTCTCCGGTCTCGTCCGCGAGCACGTCTGATTCGACCGCTCCAAACGCAGCCTTGTAGTACTTGACGGCCTCCGTGGCATTCCTCACCGAGAGCCACGGCGAGATGGTGGTCATCGCGCTTCCCCTTCCACGAAGTCTCCAGAGGCGCGCATCCTCGCACCCTTCAGCCCTCGTCACCATCGCCCGCGTCGCACACCTGGGAGGATCGTTCGCGTGGACGTGATCGCCTCCGAGAACGGGCTCGTGATCCGCCGGATGAGGCACGAACCCGCCGAATACGAACGTATCGTCGAATGGCAGAACCAGCCCCACGTCCGCGAATGGTGGGACCCCGACGATCCGCCACTCAGTCCCGATGAGGCTCGGCGACAGTACGAACCGTTGACGCGACCCGACTCCACGACGATCGCGTGCGTGTTCGAGTTCGAAGGTCGGGCGGCCGGCTACATCCAGTTCTACCCGTGGGGGCCGTACCAGGAGGAGGCGGACGAGATGGGATTGCCCGCGGTCGAAGACGCGTGGGGGCTCGATGTGTTCGTGGGCGAGCCGGACCTGACCGACCGTGGGCTCGGAAGTGCCGTGGTCGATCTCCTGAGCCGCTACCTGTTCGACGAGTGTGGCGCGTCGCGCGTGATGTTCGCGGCTGCCGTGGACAACGCTAGGGCGCTCCGCGCCTACGAGAAGGCGGGGTTCACTCGGGAAGGCCGTGTACTGGACACCGACGTGAAAGACGGACAACGGGTGGAGAGTTGGCTGCTGGTTCGACGACGACCTCTCCCCACGTAGACGATTCGGAGGGGCGGCGGTCGTGCCGCCCCTCGTTCGTGGTACTCATCACCTCAGATGATCGAGCCGCCCCGCCACGATCCCTCTCGACTGCGTGTCGTCCCGAGGCCAGACGCGGGCCGCGCGTCGGCTCGCGCCACGTCCGCCGGTCGTCCCCGATCCCCGCGCGTGCCCAGATTCGTGGCCACCCTCGCGGGTTTGGCGGGGATCGTGAGCCTCCTCTCGGCCGCGATCTCGCCGCTGCAGGAACCCGTCCACGTCTTGACCGCGATCGTCCCGCTCGCCGTGCGAGCGAGCGCGACCTCTTTGGCCGCGCTCGCCGGACTGGGAACCCTCATCGTGGCCGGCGGACTCGCCCGCCGGGCACGGCTCGCGTGGTGGATCACGCTCGGCCTGCTCATCGTCGCCGGCGTCAGCCATCTCCTGAAGGACCTCGACGTGCCCCAGACCGCGTTCGATATCGGGCTCGCCGTCGTGCTCGTCTTCTATCGACAGGAGTTCGACGCCCGAACGGGGCCCGGTACGATCCGCCGAGCCGTCGTCGCGCTCCCCGTTCTGCTCGCCGTCGTCTGGGGATTCGGGGTCGTCGCGATCGTCTCCCACGCGGATGTGATCGGAACGAGCCTCTCGGTCGGCGACGCGATGGTGGCGTCGTTCCGAGGGATGGTCGGGCTCGACATGCGGCTCGCGGTGACGGGCGAGGCCGGAGGATGGATCCCCGGCCTGATGCCCATGCTCGGCGTGATGGCGGCGGTGTGGGCCTTCGCCGCCGCCCTTCGCCCGGTGGTCGAGGACCTTCGTCGGAGTCCGGTCGATGCCGACGCCGCCGCCGCGATCGTCCGTTCGCACGGCGCTGACACCCTCTCGTACTTCGCGCTCCGCAAGGACAAGAGCTACTACTTCGAAGACGACGCCTTCGTGGCGTACCGCTACCTCTGGAACCTCGGGCTCGTCTCGGGTGATCCGATCGGTCACCCCGCCGACCGGTTCCGCGTGATGGAGGGGTTCGTTCGATACGCGCGAGAGATGGGATGGAACGTCGCCGTGCTTGCCGGCAGTGAGGAGATGGGGCCCCTGTACCGGAAGCTCGGCCTGCGGGGCGTGTACCTGGGCGACGAGGCGATCATCGATCCGAGGTCGTTCTCCCTGGAGGGACGGCCGATCCGGAAGGTTCGACAGTCGTGCCATCGGATGCAGCGCGCCGGGTATCGACTCGAGCTCATGCCAGATACCGAGATCGCCCCAGACCTGCAAGACGCGCTGGACCGGGTCGCGGCCGAGTGGCGGGGAAGGGCACCCGAGAGAGGCTTCACGATGTCTCTCGACCGGCTCCCGTCGCCGGTCGATCAGGACGCTCTCACGGCCGTCGCCCGCGACCCCGACGGGCGAGCGCAGGGATATCTTCACCTCGTCCCCTGCTACGGCG
>JALYLM010000159.1 GCA_030774235.1 Actinomycetota bacterium | reverse complement strand
GTTTTCGACCTCCTGCGCCGCCCGGGCCAGGTCGTCGG
The DNA here is from genome assembly GCA_030774235.1 of Actinomycetota bacterium. Lineage (GTDB taxonomy): Bacteria > Actinomycetota > UBA4738 > UBA4738 > HRBIN12 > JALYLM01. The sequence goes on along the minus strand of JALYLM010000159.1, from coordinate 3,520 downwards.
CATCGGAGAACGCCTCGCGGAAATCCTCGGTCGACATGAACACGGGGTACAAGACGTAGGTCGTGTCGCTCATCGAACGGTCTCCTTCGCCCACCGTTTCGCCACCAGATGCGCCGTCACGGCCGCCGCGGCCTCGCCCGCAGCGCGGACGCAATCGGGAACACCCACACCATCGTAGGCCTGCCCGGTCACGACGATACCCGCAGGCAACGAGGCGCGGATCCGCGCCAGACGATCGGCGTGGCCGACCTCGTACTGAGGCATCGCGCGCGGCCAGCGGACGACGGCCGCGTGTTCGGGCCGGGGAGGGAGCGGCACGACCGCGGTCAGATGCCGGGCGCACGCCTCGATGAGATCGGCGTCATCCGCGTCGAGGATGTCCTCGGCGCCGACCCCGCCAACGTAGCAGCGCACGACGGCGCGCGAGCCGAAGTCCTCATCGGGCCACTTGCTCGAGAGCCACGTGCTCGCCGTCATGGGCGCCCTTCCGCGCGGGACGACGAAGCCGCTGCCGTCGGGAAGACCGGCCTGCGAGCCCTCGGGGTAGACCATGAGCACGACACCGGTCGAGGCATACGGGATCGAGGCCAGGTCTGTGGCGGCCTGAGGCGCGAGACCGCGGAGCAGATCGGACGCGATGAACGCCGGGCTCGCGATCACGACGGCATCGAAGGGGGGCTGACCGGCCGTCGCCCCTTCCCCGAGACGCCCCGGTCCATCCAGGACCAGGGAGTAGCCATCGTCGCTCACCCCCACGTTTGCGACCGAGGTCCGCGTTCGAAGCCTCGCCCCGAGACTCCGGGCCAGGGCGTCCGTGAGCCGATCCACTCCCCCGCGAGGCTTCACGAACATCGGACCCGCGTCCGCCCGATGCGCGTTCCGTGTGGCCCCCTGCGACCCGCGGATCAGGCTGCCCTGCGACCGCTCCCACTCGACGAGCTCGGGAAACGTCGCGCGCACGGACAGCCTGTCGGCGTCGCCGGCGAACAGCCCCTCCAGCAGCGGTGCCACGGCGCGTTCGGTCGCCTCGTCGCCCAGCCGCCGGCGGAGCAGCGACCCCAGCGACTCGTCTCGTTCGCGCTTCCTCGCCCGCATCACGAGATCCTTCGCGGCGCGCGTGCGGCCCGCCCGAGACAGGCCCGGCCAGCGGAGCACGTCGCCGATGTCGCCGGGGATCCCGAACGGCGCATCCCGCGGAAACGCCTCGAGCCCGTGGTCGGTCCACAGGTACGCGGCGCGCGCCGCCGGCGCGACGAGCTCGCCCCCGAGCCCCAGCTCTCTGCAGAGCTCGACCGCCCACGGCTTGCGGGCGACGAACGAATCGGCCCCGGCGGGAAGCGTGAGGCCACCCACGTTCACGCTTCGCAGCTTGCCGCCCGCTCGCTCGTCGGTCTCGAAGACGACCACCTCGATCGGTGCCTCGTCCGAGAGCAGCCGGTAGGCGGTCGTGAGGCCGCCCACCCCGCCCCCGACGACCGCGACTCGTGCGCCCCGGCGGATCACGGCGCCGGCACCTGCGCGGCGGCGAGGTGGTCGCGAACCACGCTCGCCAGAACGTCGAGGTAGGCGGGGTCCGCGTTCGGCATGCGCGTGCGCACGAACGGCACACCGGCCTCGTGTGCGATCTGCCTCGCCTCGATGTCGAGGTCGTAGAGGATCTCCAGGTGATCGGCCACGAACCCCGCGCTGCAGACGACCACGGCCGTATGACCGAGGGCGGCGAGCCGCGCGATCACGTCGCCCACCGACGGGCCCCACCACGGGTCGGTGGTGCGCCCGGCGCTCTGCCACGCGATCACGAAGTCCTCCAGGCCAAGGCGACCGGCGACGAGGTCGGCGGTCTCCTGGAGCCCGTCGCGATACCGGCATGAGACATCGCAGTCGCAGAGCTTGCAACGCAACGACCCGTCCCCTGCCGTTCGCACCGGTAGCGAGTGCGCCGAGAAGATCACGGCGGCGCCCGAGCGCTCGGCCGGGGCGAGCCTCGACATCGCGTCGCTCACACGGGCGGCCAAGAACTCGACGAACGCGGGGTGCGACGAGTAGGAGCGCACGAAGGTGAACTCGGGGCTTCCAGCCGAGCCGGCCGTCGCCCGCTGCACTCGCTCCACGTAGGATTCGATCGACATCCCCGACCAATGCGGCGCCATGACGATGCCGACCCCCCGCTCGACGCCGTCTGCTCGCATGGCGTCGATCCCGTCCGGGATGAACGGCGGCGAGTGCTTCATCCCGAGGTACGGCCGGAACGCCGGTCCGTCCCGGCCGGCCGACGCGTTCAGCCGCTCGACGAGGCCGTCGGCCTGCGCCCGGGTCGTCTCGAGCAGCGGGAAGACGTTCCCGATCGCCGCGTAGCGATCGCGCAACTCCTGAAGATGCTCGGGCGTGGGGGGTCGGCCGCCGCGGATGTCGGTGTAGTAGCGCTCGATGTCATCGGGTCCGTTCGCGGTGCCGTAGGCCATGACGAGGACGCCGATCGGAGACTTCATCGCGGCCTCTCCGTTCGCTCGTGGACCAGATCGACCAGGCGCCGCACGATCTCGGGCGGGGTCGCCGGGAGCACCCCGTGGCCCAGGTTGAAGACGTGCCCGTCGCGGGACGCCGCACGATCGAGAACTCGCTGCGCGGCGGTCTCGACCACGTCCCAGGGCGCGAGGAGGGTCGCCGGGTCGAGGTTCCCCTGCACGGCGCGCGATCCCGGACCACCGATGCGATCCCAGCCCACGTCCAGGGGGGTCCTCCAGTCGATGCCGATCACGTCGCCCCCGGCCCGGGCCATCGAGGTCAGGAGCTCGCCCGTTCCGACGCCGAAGTGGATGAGCGGCACGTCGAGCCCGTCGAGACCGTCCGCGATCGACCGCGTGTAGGGCAGGACGCTCCGCTCGTAGTCCTCGGGCGCCAGCGCGCCCGCCCATGAGTCGAACAGCTGCAGGGCGTCGGCGCCGGCCCCGGCCTGGGCTCGAAGGTGCGGAAGCACGACGCCGACGAGCGCTCGCATGAGCGAATCCCACGCGTTCGGCGAGCTCAGCATCATCGCCCGCGTCCTGGCGTGATCCCGCGACGGTCCTCCTTCGACGAGGTAGCTCGCGAGCGTGAACGGCCCCCCGGCGAACCCGATCAACGGACGGTCGAGCTCCTTGCGCACGAGCCGGATGCCCTCCAGGACGTGGGGCACATCGGCCTCCGGCTCCAGCGGGCGAAGCCGCGAGATCCCGCGGGTGTCACGCACCGGCTCATCCAGGAGCGGCCCCCGCCCGGCTTCGATCCGGACCGGAACTCCCACCGCTGCGAGCGGGACCATGATGTCGCTGAACAGGACGGCGGCGTCGACGTCCATGCGTCGCAGCGGCTGGAGCGTCAGCTCTGCGACCTGAGCGGGATCCCGACAGGTCTCGAGGATGTCGCGATCGCCGCGAAGTCGCCGATACTCGGGCAGATATCGCCCCGCCTGGCGCATGAACCACACCGGCGTCCGGTCCACGGGTTCGCGGCGGCAGGCGCGAAGGAAGCGGTCACGGAA
>JALYLM010000158.1 GCA_030774235.1 Actinomycetota bacterium | reverse complement strand
GCATTGCTCGGCGCACGACGCCTCCGTATCCTTCCGATCACGGCCACGCGAGAACGCTCGGGAAGGACCGCCGGTGAATGAGGGAACACGATGCCTCGAGCGCTGATCACCGGCGGCGCGGGCTTTCTCGGATCACATCTGTGCGAGCGGCTCATCCACGAGGGGTGGGACGTCCTCTGCGTCGACTCCCTGCTCACCGGGCAGAAGGACAATCTGCAGCCGCTCCTGGGCGGCGATCGGTTCGAGTACATGACCCACGACGTCACCACGCCTTTCGAGGTGGAGGGCCCGCTCGATCAGGTGCTCCATCTCGCCTCGCCCGCGTCACCCATCGACTACCTCCGGTGGCCGATCGAGACGCTCAGGGTGGGAGCGCTCGGCACGCTCCAGGCGCTCGAGCTGGCCATGTCGAAGGGCGCCGTGTTCTTCCTCGCCTCGACGTCGGAGTCATACGGCGACCCCTTGGTGCACCCGCAACCCGAGACGTACTGGGGCAACGTGAACCCTGTCGGACCGCGCAGCGTCTACGACGAGGCGAAGCGCTATGCCGAAGCCGCGACGATGGCCTACCACCGGACCCACGACCTCCGCGTCCGCATCGCGAGGATCTTCAACACCTACGGCCCCCGGATGCGGCGGCAGGACGGTCGCGCCGTTCCGACGTTCATCCAGCAGGCGCTGGCCGGCGAACCCCTCACGGTCCACGGTGACGGTTCTCAGACTCGCTCCCTCTGCTACGTGGAGGACCTGATCGAGGGGATCTACCGGCTCATCCTGTCCGAGGAGGTCGGGCCGGTGAACATCGGCAATCCGAACGAGATCACGATCGCGCAGCTGGCGACGTCGATCCGAGACGCCGTCGGCAGCTCGTCGCGCGTCGTGAACGTCGCTCGACCCGTCGACGATCCCGAGCTGCGGCGTCCCGACATCACGCTGGCTCGACGGGTGCTCGGGTGGGAGCCGAGCGTCACCCTCGAGGAAGGGCTCGCCCGCACGATCGCCTGGGCCAGGGACGCCTGGACGTGAGCCGCCGACACCCGTCGCCCGGACGACGTCGCCGGGCCGGACGGGGGGTGTTCGTGATCGTCGTCGGTCCCGACGGCAGCGGGAAGTCGACGCTCGCTCGAAGCTTGGTCGAGATCTCGCGACCGACCTTCACGAGGGTCGTGCACATCCATTGGCGGCCCGGATTGCTTCCAAGGGCGGGCAGCCTCGTCGGGATGGAGGCTGGAGATCCGACGCAGCCCCACGCCCAGGAGCCTCACGGACGGCCCCTCTCGCTGGCCCTCCTCGCGTACGACTGGGTCGACTTCTTCCTCGGCACCTGGTTGCGGATCCTTCCGGTGAGGGCGAGAGGCGGCTTGGTGGTGATGGAGCGTGGCTGGGCCGACATGGCCGTCGATCCTCGTCGCTACCACCTGGACGTGCCCCACCGGGTCGTCGAGGCGATGGGTCGGCTTCTCCCCGGCCCGGACGCGGCACTCATCCTGTACGCGGACCCTCAGCTGCTCCACGATCGGAAGGCCGAGCTCCCCACGCCGGAGCTGGCCAGGCAACTCGGGCGTTGGCGTCAGATCACCTTCCCGCGGCGAACGAGACGGCTCTTCATCGATGCATCTCAGAGCCCGGAGCGCGTCCTCGACCAAGCCAAGGACGCGCTTCGGTTATCCTGACCCGTCGAGGTGACAGATCCGGGCCTCGGTGTCCGATCCCTTCCTCGACGACGCGACCGGCCATGACCTGAAGCACAACGTTCACGACAACGCACCGGAGGGCGGGGGCAAATACCACGGTGAATCGGCCGAACGGAGGGTTGCTCGGCCGGACCGCCTGGGGATAAGATTCGAGCCCACCCCCCATATGGTCTACATTCAAGGTAGGGATTTTGATGCGAGTTTGCCCCCCATATGGCCTACATTCAAGCCCCTGAAATGGCCTACCCCAGATTCTTTCCCCCATCGCGCCGACAGCAAACCGGGAAGGCGGCCGGGGGAGGAGCCCCGGCCACGTGGGAACCGACTCGACCGCGCACG
>JALYLM010000157.1 GCA_030774235.1 Actinomycetota bacterium | reverse complement strand
TCGGCGAGGTCGTGTGCCGCGCCTGCGGCCACACGGCGCGCGCCGAAAGCGCGGGCGCTTAGCTCAGCTGGAAGAGCGTCGCCCTTACAAGGCGAAGGTCGGAGGTTCGAGCCCTCCAGCGCCCACGACATGAGCAGCCGAAGCCGGCTCGTCAGCGAAGCTCGGCGAGACGCTCCGCGACGACATGAGCGTGCGATAGACGCACCTCCGCGCCCTCGCGCATGGGCGCGAGAACGGAGGCGGCGAGAGCTGCACGAAGCACGCCGGGTTCGAGCGCGCCGACGTGGGCATCCTCGAAGCGAGCGAAGGTCTCAGCGGAAAGATCGTCGTAGCCGCGCGCCTGCACGGCAGACACCCCCTGGCGGAGGCAGGCAAGGGAGAGCGCGTGGTCGCGCACGGCGCCGACGTAGTGCTCCGCCTGCCAGACACGCCCGCGCTCGATGCACGCGCGGGCGTGGATCGCGTAGATGACGCCCCACCCGAAGATGTCCCCGGCGACCGACGGCGTGGGAATGAAGAGGTCCCCCGCGACCGGCAGGGCGGGAGTATCGGGGTCGTCCGCAGCCGTCGCGCCGAACAGGAGCCGGAATCGTGGCCCGGCGGGACGAAACCGAGCCGCCGCCGTCATCGAGAGATCCAACTGCAGCGCGTCCGGCAGCAGGAACACGCGGTAGGTGGTCGGCCCGCGTTCGAGCTCGGCAAGCTGCACCGCGTCGAGCTCGTCGACGAGCGTGCGCGTCCAGTCGTCGAGCACGTCGGCGACCTGAACATGGTCGGCGATGCCGAAGGTCAGGTCCACGTCGGAGAAGCGATCGCCGGCGTCGACGGCGAGCGAGCCCACGGCGGCTCCGGCGACGACGCGTTCATCCTCCTCCGCGAACCCTCGCACACGCTCGCGGAGAGCATCCTGCTGCTCAACGGTGAACACGAGGTGCGATCCTAGCTTTCCATGTGATCGAGAGGCGTGTCGGGCACGATCCGAAGGCCGAGGTCCTGCACCTCGTTAACCGGGCATCGCAGTCCAGCCGGTGGCCGGTTTCCATGGGGGACGGGACCGACACCGCCTACCAGATGCCCGGAAGGAGTCGCGGCCTGCCGGCAGCGTACGCGTCGTACTCCGTCCCCAGGGCGGTGCGGAGCGTTCGCTCCTCGTGACGGACCCGGATGAGCAACCCGACAAGGGGTACGACGACGAGCGCGAGGACGGCCGCAGCGCTCCCCAGCGCGACCCCGAGACCGAGGAGACCAACCAGCCCGCCCGTGTAACTCGGGTGGCGCACCCATCGATATGGTCCCGAGGTCACCACGCGGTGTCCGGGTTGGATCGTGACGTCGTAGGTGAAGAAGCGGCCGAGGGTCACGATCGCCCACGTCCGAAAGACCACGCCCGAAGCGGCGATCGCGAGCCCCACGGCGATGCTCGGCCAGCCGCCCCCGAACATCCACAGGCGATCTCCCGCGGCGCGGAACGCCAACACGAAGCCGCCGGCGAGTGAGACCCCGATGAGGACCCGTGTGGGATCGAACGTGCCACGGACTTGTTGACGAAGTCGCGGGATCCTGGAGATGAGCTCCGTCGCCACCCACAGCCCGATGAAGCCGTCGAACACGTCGCGGGCGGTCGCGGAGTGGGTGACGAGCGAGTTCAACGTTCTCCGCCGGCCTCGATCCCTCTGGGCATGTCTCTCTATTCTTTCTCCTCGGCCCCTCCTATTTGAACGAGGGCCCCGTGTGCGCCCAGCATGCCGTCGTCTTGTTATAAGAGGACAAGATCGTCGTGCAGCCCGGGTGCCTGCACGTGCGAGCCTGGGTCTTCGAAGAGGGTGCCCCGATATCGCCGGCGGGAGGGGCGGCGGCCCCGTTCACATCGTGGCCCTCACTCGTGGCCTTCGCCGCGAGCGCCTCGGTGAGGGGTTGCGCGAACGGTTGCACCGACTCTTGGCCGAGCTCTAACTTCGCCTCGCAATCCGTGCACGCGAGGAAGTAACGCCAACCGACGTCGGGCTCATGAACGGCTTGCCCGACGAGCCGACCGCCGCCGCACTGGGCACACACCGACGGCACGTCGAGCTGCATCACCACCCGAGCACCGCATCGAGGTCGTTGGCGGGCTCCATGAAGAAGATGTCGGTCGTTTGACCGGCCTCATTGAGGAATGGAAGGACGCATCCTCGTCGCCAGCCGGGCACGGTCTCCAACCCGCGAAGTGATTTTCGATCCAGTGCCTCGCCGAGTCCGAACTAGCCAGAGGAGGCAACCCGGACGACACCACGCAACCGGCGGACGACATGGTCGACGACGAGTTCGTGATCCAGTGCAGCATCTGCGGGGCCCGGTGCCCGCTCTACGGCCCCTCGGGGTTCTTCGTCCACGTCACGACCGAGCATCCCTCGAGCGCCCTCGCCCAGAGGGTGGGGGAGAACCAGGCGCTGTCCCAGCGGCGGCATCCTCGACACCCGTCCTTCCCCACCGACGAGGACAAGGCGGGGGACGGGTAGCCCGAGCTCCCGTGGGATCGTCGGCTGCGAACGCTGACGATAATGATTGCCGTGGACTGGGCCGGCTGGGCGACGTTCGGATTCGTGGCGACGGTGGTGCTGACGGGCATCATGGTGGCGAGCCAATTGCTCGGATGGTCGCGGATGGACCTACCACTGATGCTCGGGACGATCGTGGTCGAAGATCCCGACCGCGCACGGGTTGTCGGGTTCTTCATCCACCTTGTGAACGGCCAGGTCTTCGCCCTGCTGTACGCGGCGGCGTTCGCGCTGATAGGCCGCGCGACGTGGTGGTTGGGAGGGCTCTTCGGACTCGTCCACGGCCTTGCAGCCCTCATCGTGATCGTGCCGTTGCTCCCGGGCTTTCACCCCAGGATGGCATCCGAACGATCGGGTCCGAAGCTCGATACCGTCCTGGAGCCGCCCGGCCCACTCGGTCTGAACTACGGGCGCGAAACGCCGCTGGTCGCCGTGATCGCCCACATCGCCTACGGGGCGATCCTCGGGGGGTTCCTCAGCCCCCGGTAGCGTCCCGCAGAGCGAGCGCGGCCTGGATCAGGGCGGCATGCGTCAAGGCCTGGGGAAAGTTGCCGAGTTGGTTCCCGGTCACCGGGTCGATCTCCTCGGCGAAGAGCCCCAGATCGTTCGAGCGCGAGCAGAGATCCTCGAAGAGCGTGCGCGCCTCCTCGCGTCGCCCTGTCAGGGCGAGAGCCTGCACGAGCCAGAACGAGCAGGGGAGAAATGCGCCCTCGGTACCCTCGAGCCCGTCGCTCCCAGGGCGATACCGATAGATCAAGGGATCGCCGGCCGAGAGCGACCGTCGCACCGCATCGATCGTTCCGAGGACGCGATCGGATTCCGGCGGATCGAACTCGAGGGAGGGCAAGAAGAGAAGCGCGGCATCGAGGTCTCGGGAGCCGTACGCACGGACGTACGAGCCGAGATCGGCGTCGAACCCTCGTCGACGGATCTGGATCGCGAGTGCATCCCGCTCGCGAGTCCAGCGCTCGATCCGGGGCCGCCGTGCTCGGTATCCGGGCGAGATCCGGACGGCACGATCGAGGGCGAGCCACGCCATGAGCTTCGAATGCACATGCTGGTCTTCCTTCCCCCGGATCTCCCAGATGCCGGCGTCTGGCTCCCGCCACCGTCCGGCCACGAAATCGGCGAACCCGGCGATCGTGCGCCACGTCTCTCCGTCGAGCCGGCCGCCGGACCGGACCACCGCCCAGGCGGCGTCGACGACCCAGCCGTACACGTCGAGCTGATGCTGACTCGTCGCCCCGTTTCCGATCCGCACGGGTCGACTGCCGCCGAATCCGGGTGCACCCGGGACCTCTTCCTCCTGCGGCCCCTGCTTCCCGTCGAGCGTGTAGAGCACGCGAAGGCGAGGTCGCGTGAGGCGGCTCGCAGACAGCAACCAGTGGAGGAAGGAGTGCGCCTCGTCGGGGAGTCCGGTAGCGAGGAAGGCGGCGATGCCGATGCTTGCGTCGCGCGGCCAGGCGTAGCGGTAGTCCCAGTTGCGGATGCCGCCGACCTCTTCGGGCAGGGACGTGGTCGGGGCGGCGACCGGAGCTCCCGAGGGCGAGTAGGTGAGGAGCCGAAGGACGATCAGGCTTCGCCGCACCGCATCTGCGCCCGGTCCGGTGTGACCGATGCCCGAGGTCCATCCCCGCCACCACCGGTCGGCGTCGTCGAGCAGGCGGAGCGCCGCCTCCGGTCTCACCACGACGAGCGGCTGACGGTGCGCCATGCTCATGACGACGACGAGCGGCCGATCGGGCGCCACGACCACCTCGGCGGGCTCGCCCGGCCTGACGTGGGTCTCCGGCGAGATCTGCAGTGCCAAGGCGAGACCGCCCCGTGTGCAGACGAGGCCTCCCGGCTCCCGTCTGACCGAGAAGGGATCACCCGAGAGGCCGCCCCGCGGGTCGAAGAAGAGCCGAGCCCGAGCCGGTGCGCCGGTGCACGACAGACGGCGAACCAGCAGAGCCTGGGGGAGCAACCTGCCGCCGAGGTCGAGGACCATCCCCTCGGTGAGGGTCGCGGTTCCCGAAGGTGTCCGCCAGGTGGTCTCCAGCACCGCCGAGCCGCTTCGATACTGTCGTTCGGTCTCCACCACATCGCCGATCGAGATCGAGAAACAACCGGCTCGTTCCCCGCCGACGAGCTTGCCGAAGACCGGATCGGAGTCGAAACGAGGGAGACAGAGCCAGTCGATCGATCCGGCCGACGAACACAGAGCGGCGCTCCGCCCGTCTCCGATGAGCCCGTAGTCGGCGATGACCGGCGGTCCGTCTTCGTGCCTCACCTCGGCAGGCTATGCCACGGTGGATCGGCAGGTGCCTCGGGCATCGCAGTAAGCTGCCTCGATGCTGGGCGAGCAGGACGCCATCGTGGTGGAGGTCAAGCCCTTCGGACTCCATGGCGTGACCTACTACGACGTCACGGTGAGGTTTCCCGACCAGACGGTGGAGAGTGCTCGCCTAGGGCCCGAAGGCGTGCCGGCCGACCTCAAAGTGGGAGAGCAGGTTCTGGCCACCCGGGCCGTCAACATGGTCGTCGCGCTCCGCCGGCCCTAGCGGGCAGCTCGGAGCGCTACGACACCTTCCGAAGCTCCTCGACGATCTCGCTGCGAGCGTCCTCGTCCGCCTCGAGGTCGGTCAGCAGCTCCGCGAGCCACGCCGTGTCATCGCGCAGCCTCAAGTGGCTGATGAGAGCCGCTCGGTCCGTCTCGGTACGCGTCAGGAGGTTCAGCAGCTCCCGGCTGGCGGGCGCACCGAGTGAGGCTCGCACCCGAGCGTCGAGGTCGTCGAGGGGATTCCACGGCAACCGAAGCGGACTCACACATCTTCACTACCACCGAGCCCCGAAGGGCAAACACTCGGGGTCCAGGGACGCCTGCTACCAGCCGAGGGCGTCGAGGACGGAGCGGAGGGATCCGGCTCGGCTGCGGCCCTCTTCCTCGACCGGAACCACGCGGATCGACGGCATGTAGGTGGGCGGAGCCGGCGTCCCGGGCCGGCCGAACAGCGATCGCACGGCCTCGATCGGTACGAGATCCACCGCGTAGGCGTCCAGCAGCCGGGCCTGCAGGGCCTTCGGGTCGATGCCCGTCGGCCGGGTGCGGCGTCCGTCCGGGAGCTCGATCCCGCCACGGTGGACCGAGCACAGCGTGTACAGCCGCTTGGAGAAGGAATGGACGACCTCGGGGAGCCCGGGCCCGGGCTCGAACCACGCGCACATCGCGCAGACCAACCGAAGCCGGGCGGGGTACGCGTACTGCGCTCGCCATCCACGTTCGTGCTCCACGATCCTGCCCCACATCGCGACGGTGCCGACGACCGGCGTCGGCGGCCACGCCGGCCGCGACGGCTCGAACACCTCGAGGGAGCGGCTCGCATGGATGCCGCACCGGCATCGGAGATCCGGGGCGGCGTGCGGACTCCGTCCGCCCCTGAGCAACGGGGAAACGCCGCAGCGCGCCTCGACCCGTCGCCCGGATGGCCACGCGTCGACCCCGGCACCGGCAGGCCGCAGCAGCGGCCCGGACCGGTCCTCGGACAGGTTCCAGACCCGCCAGCCCGTGATCGGCTCGTCGAGGAACACGTCCGCCGTGGGTTCCCGTTCCAGCGCCATTGCACTCATCGTCGGCCGAGTCCCGCGATCGTGCAAGGGCCGCTCGGCCGTGCGGCGTGGTGCCTCCCGAGGCAATAGGGTGAGGAGGTGAAGGCTCGGCTGCGACGCGTCGCGTGCGTTGGCGTTGCGTGCGGCGTCGGGCTTTCCCAGTTCGCCGTTCCGCTCAGTGTGGCGATCGCCGGCGACCACGGACCGAAGACCTCGACCCCACTCGTCACGCATCTCGGCTCCCGGCCGATCCGCAGCGGCTCTTCGGCAGCTGCGGCCTATCTGGCCGCCGGCCGGTTCGAGCTCTCCTCATTCGCCTCGCCTGCGTGGCGGTCGTCCTCCGTCGAGACCGGCACGGGGACGACCCCACCCGCGCAGGCAGCGGTCTCGCAGTACCGGCCGGAACCTGTATCGGTGCTGCCCGGCGTCACTCCCGCCGGCAGTCTCACGCCGCCCGACACGATCGACGCGGCGGGTCCGACGACGATCGTCGCCGTCACGAACGAGCGGCTCGCGATGCGCAACCGGCTCGGCGGCCGTAGCTCGAGCAACCTCCAGACGATGTTCGGTGGTGGTGCGAGCGTGTCCGACCCCCAGGTCATCTGGGATCCGACGACCCGGCGCTTTTACTTCGTCGTCCTCGACGTCCAGGTCAGCCCCTTCGGCCTAGCCAACGGGGTCGACTTCTGGTACGGGTTCAGCAAGACGGATTCGCCGGCGGCCGTGGGCGACTGGTGCTTCTATCCCGTCTCGCTGGGCTACGACAACGCGCCCACCAGCACGAAGTTCGGAGACCAGCCCCACCTTGGGGACAGCGAGGGGTACGTCTTCTGGGGCGCGAACGTGTTCGACGGCAACGACCCGAACTTCTTCAGCCCCGACGTCGCCTGGGTGCAGAAGCCGCCCGCTGGCGACATCGTCTCGTGCCCGGGCACCTTGAACGACGGAGCCCGCAAGAACATCCAGTCCGACGACAACACCAACACGGCCGTCTACACACCCGTGGGGGTGAACCAGACCGACGGCGACCCGACCGGGTACCTCGTGTCCCTGGTCGTGCCGCGGTTCACGAACGTCGCGGACGAGCTCGGCGTCATCACCGTCGCCGACGGGCCGAGCGCCCCGACGATCAGCGCGACCGCCACCTCCGTTGCGGTCGCGCCCTACGGTCGTCCTCCGTCGGCGCGTCAGCGTGGCACGAGCGCCCGGATCGATACGAACGACGGCCGGCTCACGCAGGCCGTGTCCGCGGTGGACCCCTCGAACGCGGGTCACGTGGGGATCTGGACCCAGCACGCCGTCTCGACCGGCAGCGGTCCCTCGGCCGTGCGCTGGTACGAGATCGATCCGGAGTCTCCCTCGGCGCCGTTTCGCCGCGGAACGATCCGGAACCGGCGACTGTCGGTCTTCAACGCGGCGATCTCCCCGGATCGCGTCGTGAACGGATCCGATCCGCCTGTCTTCGGAGACGCGATGGCGATGACGTTCACGACGTCCTCGAGCCTGACCGATTCGACGCTCTGGTCGGTCTCGAAGGTCGGCGACCTTCCCGTCTCGCCGTGGGTCCTGATCAAACAGTCGACGAAGCCGGAGATCGACCTCACGTGCTCGCCCTGCCGGTGGGGCGACTTCGCCAGCGCGAGCCCGGACCCCGGAGCCGACGTCGCTGGAACCCACGGG
>JALYLM010000156.1 GCA_030774235.1 Actinomycetota bacterium | reverse complement strand
TCCCTTGACCGATGCGGTTGGGCCCCGCGCCCAGGATCACGACCCGGGGTCGATCGGCGGGCCGAACCTCGCTCTCCTCTTCGTACGTCGAGAAGTGGTACGGCGTGCGCGCGGGGAACTCGCCGCCACACGTGTCGACGGTCTTGAAGACCGGCACGACGCCCAGGGACTCTCGACGACGTCGCACGGCGGCCTCGTTGGATCCGGTCGACAGCGCGATCCGCCCGTCGGACAGCCCGAGGCGCTTCGCCCGTCGCAGCTCGGTCGCGTCCAGGGCCTCGATCGGCAGACCCCGCAGCGCGGCGGCTCCCTCCACGATCTCCGCGATCTGGTCGACGAACCATGGATCGATGCCGGAGACCGCCGCGATCTCCTCGACCGTCCGGCCCGCCTCCAGGGCGCGCTCGACCAGGTGCAGCCGACTCTCGGTCCCGGCGCGCAACGCCTCGAGGTCGTCGGCCTCCCCGGTGGTGACGTACGACGCCCCGAGGTCGAAGCCGGCCTTCTCGATCGCGCGCCAGGCCTTGCCCAGCGCCTCCTTGAACGTGCGGCCGATCGCCATCGTCTCGCCGACGGACTTCATCGTCGACGTGAGCCGCGGGTCTGCCTCGGAGAACTTCTCGAACGCGAACCGCGGCACCTTGACCACCACGTAGTCGAGCGTGGGCTCGAAGGATGCCGGCGTCTCGCCGGTGATGTCGTTCGCGATCTCGTCCAGGCGATAGCCGACAGCGAGCAGGGCCGCGATCTTCGCGATCGGGAATCCGGTCGCCTTCGATGCGAGGGCGCTCGACCGTGAGACGCGCGGGTTCATCTCGATCAGCACCTGGCGGCCCGTGCGCGGATGGACGGCGAACTGGACGTTCGATCCCCCCGTCTCGACCCCGATCGCCCGGATGCAACGGAGCGCGGCGTCGCGCATCTGCTGGTATTCGACATCGGTGAGGGTCTGCGTCGGAGCGACCGTGACCGAGTCGCCGGTGTGGATGCCCATCGGATCGACGTTCTCGATCGAGCAGACGATGACCCCGTTGTCGTCGCCGTCGCGCATGACCTCGAGCTCGAATTCCTTCCATCCGGCGATCGACTCCTCCACGAGGATCTCGTGCACCGGACTGACGTCGAGCGAGCGGGCGGCGAGGGCGCGGAGCTGATCGCGCGTCTGCGCGAAACCGCTTCCACCGCCGCCGAGCGTGAACGACGGCCGGACGATCAGCGGGTAGCCGATCGAGTCGCCGACCGCCATGGCCTCGTCCACCGCGTGGGCCACGCCGGCGCGCGGCACATCGAGCCCCGCTTTCAGCATCGTCTCCTTGAAGCCGCTTCGGTCCTCCGCCGCGTGGATCGCCTCGAGCGTTGCCCCGATCAGCCGGATCCCCAGCCGGTCGAGGTCGCCGGACTCGGACAGGGCCACCGCGACGTTCAGCCCGGTCTGTCCGCCGATCGTCGGCAGCAGCGCGTCGGGTCGCTCCCGCTCGAGGATCCGCAGGACCCACTCGGGCTCGAGAGGCTCGATGTACGTGCGATCGGCGAACTGCGGGTCGGTCATGATCGTCGCGGGGTTCGAGTTCACCAGGGCGACCTCGAATCCCTCCCGCCGAAGGACGGTGCAGGCCTGGGTCCCCGAATAGTCGAACTCGCAGGCCTGGCCGATCACGATGGGCCCCGAGCCGATCACCATGATCTTCGCGATGTCGTCGCGGCGCGGCATCAGATCCGGATGGGGCCCGCGCTCGGCATCACGACGCGGCCCCGTGGCGTGCGATCAGCTCTCGGAAGTCGTCGAACAGGTAGCGGGAGTCGTGCGGTCCCGGCGCGGCCTCGGGGTGGTACTGCACGCCGAACGCCGGCACGTCCAAGCAGCGGATGCCCTCGAGCGTGCCGTCGTTCAGGTTCCAATGGGTCGGCTCGACCGCGCCGAAGTCGCCGGCCGTCGGGCCGTCCGGGTCCCTCGTCCAGCTGTCCGGATCCACGGCGAACCCGTGGTTGTGGCTCGTGATCTCGACGACGCCGGTGCGCACGTTCCTCACGGGTTGGTTCACCCCACGGTGGCCGAACTTCATCTTGTACGTGCGGCCGCCGAGCGCGAGCCCGAGGAGCTGGTGTCCGAGACAGACGCCGAAGACCGGCACCGTTCCGAGCAGCTCGCGTGTCGCGCGGACGCCGTAGGTGGTCGCCGCCGGATCGCCGGGACCGTTCGACAGGAACACCCCGTCGAAGCCGCCCGCCGCGACGGTCCCGGCGGGCGTGTCGGCCGGGAAGACCGTCGTTTCGAGCCCGGTCGCGGCCAGCCGCCGCAGGATGGTGCGCTTCATGCCGAAGTCGTAGGCGGCGACACGGAACACGGGCTCGGCCTCCGTACGCGCGGGCCCGACGAGGCTCGCGGCCTCGTACGGTTCGGTGGTCGAGACGGCTCGTGCCAGATCGGCGCCCGCCATCCCGGACGTCTGGCGCACGCGCTCCACGAGCGACCGCGGATCGAGGTCGGTCGTCGAGATCGCCGCGCGCATCGAGCCCCGGTCCCGCAACCGAAGCGTGAGCCGTCGCGTGTCGATCTCCTCGATCCCGACCACGGAGGAGGCCGCGAGGGAGTCCCGCAGCGTCGCCTCGGCGCGCCACGACGAGGCCCGTCGCGCCGCCTCCCGCACCGCGAAACCGGCCACGTGCACGCGAGAGGATTCCGGATCGGCGGCGTTCATCCCGTAGTTGCCCTGGTGAGGGGAGGTCATGGCGACGATCTGGCCCGTGTACGAGGGATCGGTCAGGACCTCCTGGTACCCGGCCATCGCGGTGTTGAAGACGGCCTCGCCGAATGTCTCGCCCTCGGCCCCGAACGCCGTTCCCCGGAACGCGCTGCCGTCCTCTAGCGCCAGCAGCGCGGCGGGACCCCTCACCGCGTCGCCTTTCCCTCGAAGACCGTCAGGTTGCCGCGCAGCATCGTGTACCGAACCCGTCCGGAGAGGCGGCTGCCCGCGAACGCAGCGTTGCGCGCCTTCGACGCGAACGGCGGCTCGACGAGCCATTCCTCGCGCGGGTCGAACACCGTCAGGTTGGCCGGCTTGCCGACCTCGATCGGTCCGCCGTGCCCGACGGCGCCGAGGATCCGAGCTGGTGCGATCGACATCGCCTCGATGGCCCGCGGCAACGCCAGCAGCCTCGGCCCCACGAGATGCGTGAGCATTGCAGCGAGCGCCGTCTCGAGACCGATCGTGCCCGGCGGCGATCGGTCGAACTCGGCCTCCTTCTCCTCGACCGCATGCGGTGCATGATCGGTGGCGATCGCGTCGATCGTGCCGTCGGCCAGACCCGAACGCAGCGCGTCGCGGTCCTCGGCCGTGCGGATCGGCGGGTTCACCTTGAAGTTCGTGTCGTAGGTGACGAGCTCGTCGTCGGTGAACACGAGGTGGTGCGGCGTGACCTCCGCGGTCACGCGGATCCCCTCCGCCTTCGCGCGGCGGATCAGGTCCACCGAGCGGGCGGTCGACAGGTGGCAGACGTGGAGCCTGCCCCCGACCGCGCGCGCCATCGCCAGGTCGCGCGCGACGATCATCTCCTCGGCCTCGGCGGGTCGCCCGGCCAGCCCGAGCGTGAAGGAGTGCACCCCCTCGTGCATCTGCCCCCCCTCCACGAGCGAGGGATCCTCGCAGTGGTCGGCGATCACGACCTCATGGGGGAACGCCTTCGCATAGATCAGGGCGTTCCGCAGGATCCGGGCCGTCGGGACGCAGTGTCCGTCGTCGCTGAAGACGCGCACCCCGGCCTCGACCATCTCTCCGAGCTCGGCGATCGACTCGCCGCCCAGGCCCTTCGTGATCGCTCCAACGGGGAACACGTCGGCCAACCCCGCGGCGGCCGACTTCTCGCGGATCTCCGCCACGATCGCGGCGTGATCGGTCACCGGGTCGGTGTTCGCCATCGACGAGACGGCCGTGAAGCCGCCGACCGCCGCCGCGCGCGTCCCGGTCTCGATCGTCTCCTTCTGCTCGAAACCGGGCTCGCGCAGGTGGGTGTGCAGGTCCACGAGCCCGGGCGTGAGCACCATGCCCGAGCACTCGAGCGTCTCCTCTCCGGCGCCGCCGAGGCGCTCGCCGACCGCGGCGATCGCGCCGTCGGCCACGAGCACGTCGATCACGCCATCGAACCCGCTCGCCGGGTCGACGACGCGGGCTCCCCGGAACAGCAGCGACGGGTTCTCAGGCATCGTCGCGGCCTCCCTCGGCCTCTCGATCGGCCTGCGGGGAGCCGCCCCCATCCGGCGAGCGGCTGCCGCCCAGCAGCAGATACAACAGGGACATCCGCACCGCGATGCCGTTCGTCACCTGATCCTCGATCACCGACTGCGGCAGGTCGGCGACGTCGGAGTCGATCTCGACGCCGCGGTTCATCGGGCCCGGGTGCATGATCAACG
>JALYLM010000155.1 GCA_030774235.1 Actinomycetota bacterium | reverse complement strand
GGACGAGGAGACGTTGCTGCGACGGCTGGATGAGGCGGGCTCGTTCGTCGGTGGCACCGACCGCCTCGCGATCAGTCCCCAGTGCGGGTTCGCGAGCGTCATCGTCGGTAACGAGATCGACGAGGGTATCCAATGGCGCAAGCTCGAACTCGTGGCGCGGGTGGCGGACCGGCTGTGGGGAGACGGCTGAGGGCTACCTGCGAAGGAACAGGTTCAGCAGGACCGTGAGGACGATCGAGACCACGATCGAGGTCCCGATGGGGACGAACACCCGCACGTTCCCCTTCCCGAAGGAAAGGTCCCCGGGCACGCGAGGAAGCATCCCCTTGCCCATCAGCACGAACACGCCTCCGACGACGGCCAGCACGACGGCCAGCACCAACAGCGCCCTCCCGAGGCCCGACAGGTCCACGTCGCCAATGTAACCGGGGATCTGAGAGCGAGTCGGACTAGGTGGCGGCGGGCTCGCCCCGATCGGGCGGACGTCGGAGTCTCGCGAGCAGCGAACGGTGGTGCGCCCGGAGCTCACGGATCGTGACGTCGTCCACCAGGAGGTTCCCGTACCGGACGTCCTCGTATGCCCGGGTGAGCGGATCCAGGTGCTCGCGGACCTCGGGAAGCGTCCGGCCCACCTCGCGCGCGAACTCCCCCGGCGTGAGCGAGGGGTCCTTGGGAAGCTCGTGTCGCTCCAGCGCCAGCAACGCCTCTGCGTACCAGCGCCGGACCCGGTCGGCGGGCAGGGAGCGACGGCCCCAACCGGTGGGCGGCACCAGCTCATCCGGGAGCGGCGCCCCGACGACCGGTGCGACATCGGTCGGGGCCGAGGCCGCGACCTCATGCGCGCGCAGCCTGCGCAGCGCACGGTAGAGGCCCCAGGCGAGGACGGAGAACACCACGAACCCCAGGATCCGGGAGATCGAGGCGCCCAACGCTCCGTGGGACGGTTCGAGCCGAGAGGCGGACTGCGTGCCGCGCCCGAGGTCCCGCAGAACCCGTTGCCACGCGTCCGTGTTCACCTGGAAGCGAGAGATCAGCCAGACGATCGGGCGAAGGACCAGTTGCAGCACGAACAGGACCACCGTGAGGACCACGGATACCAACGGCGCGACCACCGCACCGAGCCGTTGGAGGATGCCGCCCTGCGACGCCACGGCGGCGAGACCGAGGACGCAGGCGAGGGAGACGGCGAGCCCGACGGGGATCCGACCCAGCCACTGCCGGGCATCGGCGCGGTCGGCGTCGGGGTCGTGCCAGATCGTGACGGCGCGGCTTCCCAGCGAGGCTGCGAAGAACATCGGGATCATCAAGGTGAGCGGGATCCGCCACTCGGCGAAGCCGGCTCCGGTGCCGAGCGCCGCCTCGGCGGCCATCGCCAGGGCACCCCATCCGATCTCGCCGTGCACTGGGTCGTGCCAGTCGCGGAGCCCGAGCGAGGCCGCGCGGAACGTCACGAGCGCCGCCACGAGAACGCGGAAGATCAGGACGTTCAGGTCCGCGCCCCCGACCGAAAGGGCCGCGAGCACGGAGACGACCCCGGCGATCGCGGTCGCGTTCGCCGCGCCCCGAAATCGGCACAACAGGGTGGTTCCGGCGACGAACACGACCAGGAACCCGAACGCGAACGGCGCCGCGGGCAAGGCCGCGTCGATATTCTCGGTGAGGAGCAGATGCACCGGCATCGCCAGGATGCATCCCTCCGCGAGCGCCGCGAGGGCGGCGGCCCGCAGCTGAGCGTCGTCCGGCGGAGCGGCGAGCACGGCCTGGGACGGTCTCACGTCGCATCGCCCGGTGCCAGGTGAACCACGTCGGCGCCGCGCCGCCGCAGCACCTCCATCTCGTGACGCAGGCCCGGTCCGGGATCCGGCGAGAGGACCAGGACGGTCGTCCGGCGCACCATCCGCCGTCCGACCTCGCGGAGCACGGGTGCCAGGTCGTGCGTCGGCTGGTTCGGCATCCGCGCCAGCGCCGTGAACAGCACGGCCTCTCGCCGGGCGGAGGCGGCCGACGAGATCCGAAGGGGGCCGGCGCCCTTGCGCAGATGGGTGTTCGCGACCAGGCCGATCCGCCATCCCGCCCTGAGGGCCTGGCGCGCCGCGAAGCTCGCCCAACCGATCGTCTGCTCGGCGCTCGCGGCGTCGACCGACAGCCAGAAGGGCTCCCCGTGGGCCACGTCGAGGGCGAAGAGCACCTCCGCCGACCGCGTCGGGTCGAACCGCATCGTCTGGAGCGAGCCCACGTGCCCGGAGAGACGCCAGTGGACGTGGTGCATCGGATCGCCCGGCTCGTAGTCGCGGACCCCGGCGAAGTGCTCCCGGTCCTCGAAGAGCCGCGCGGCGGGAGCGGGCGCCCCGAACGGCAGGCGCCGACGCACGTGCATGGGCACGCCACCGATCGGCTCGGGCATCACGACGAGCGGGCGCTCGATCGGCACGGTGCCGCGTATCGGCGCGAGATCCAGCGGATCGGCGAGGTCGATCTCGAGGGGCTCCAACCAGTACTCGCCTCGGCGTGGAGCGATCAACGAGAACGCGGCCGTCACCTCGGTCCGTCCGCCGACCGACAAGCGGCGGCGAGCGACGGCGAGCGGCGATCGGTCCCCGGCCGCCGACAGGCCCTCGGGAAGCGGAAGGACGAGCCGCACGATCGGGATCGGCACGCGCGTGCCGTTGCGGATCGTGACGCGCACGGCGACGTCCTCGCCCACGAAGGCGCGAGGGGGCTCGAGCGCCACGTCGACCTCCACGCCGCGCCAGGCGGTCCGCGACCACCACTGCCCCGCGAGGGCGAGAAGGGCGACGGTCGCGGCCCACGAGAGCACCAGGAACGATCCCCAGGCGAGCCCGATCAGCGTGGCGACGAGCGCGACGATGAGTGCGATCGAGCGGTGTTCCCGGCTGTCCGTGGTTCCCCCGATCTGGTGGCCGGTGCTCAGTCCTCGCGGAACTCGGTGGGGACGTCGACGGAGCGGATCACCTCGCGCAGGATCTCTTCGGGCGTCCGGTCACGGATCCGAGCGTCGGTGGTCGGAACGAGTCGGTGGAGGAAGGCGGGCTCGGCGAGCGCCTTGACGTCGTCGGGCAGCACGTAGTCGCGCCCGTCCAACAGCGCGAACGCCCGCGCGGCATCGCCCATCTGCTCGACCGCGCGCGGACTCACGCCGACCGCCAGCTCGGGATGCTCCCGGGTCGCGCGCGCGAGCGCGATCACGTAGCGGCGGACCGGATGCTCCATGCGGACGTCGCCGACCGAACGCTGCAGATCCGCGAGCGGTGGAAGATCGGCGAGCGGCTCGGCCGGGATCTCGCGCGCGTCGCGCCGGGTCGTCAGGATGCGTTCTTCCTCTCCCTCCGTCGGATAGCCGAGCCGCACCCGCAGCAGGAACCGGTCGAGCTGCGCTTCGGGCAGCGGGAACGTGCCCTCGAGCTCGATCGGATTCTGCGTCGCCAGCACGAAGAAGGGCTCGGGCAGGGGATAGGTCGTGCCGTCGGCGGTCACCTGATGCTCCTGCATCGCCTCCAGCAGCGCCGCCTGGGTCTTCGGCGTCGCCCGATTGATCTCGTCGGCCAGGAGCACCTGGGTGAACAGCGGACCCCGACGGAACTCGAACTCGTTCGTGCGCAGGTCCAGGATCGACGCCCCCGTGATGTCGGTCGGCATGAGGTCCGGAGTGAACTGCACGCGCCGGAAGGACAACCCCAGGAGGCTCGCAAGCATCCGCACGAGGGTCGTCTTCCCCACGCCGGGGACGTCGTCGATGAGGACGTGGGATCCCGTCAGGATGCCGACCAGCACGAGCCGTAGCGGCTCCCGCATGCCGTACAGCCGCTCGTCCACCCGGCTCGCCACCTGGTCGGAGAGCTTGCGGGCGCGCTCGAGATCGGTCACTGCGTCAGCATAGGGCGGCGAGTGCGCCGAGACCGTTCGACTACCTAGTCGAGACTCTGACGGGCATGCGCTTGATGCCGTTCACGAAGTTGGAGCGAAGCCGTTCGACTCGCCCGTTCAGTTCGATCGACGCGAGCCGGGGCAGCAACTCCTGGAAGAGGATCTTCGTCTCGAGCCTCGCCAGGTGCGCCCCAAGACAGAAGTGCGGGCCGCCGGGACCGAACACGACGTGGTCGTTGGGCGCGCGTGTCACGTCGAACCGGTAGGGATCGGGGAACACCGTCTCGTCGCGATCGGCGCTGATGTACCAGGTGACGACCTTGTCCCCGGCCTTGATGTGCTGCCCGCGAAGCTCGATGTCGCGCGTCGCGGTGCGCCGGAAGTGCATCACCGGGGTCGCCCAGCGCAGGATCTCCTCGGTCGCCCGGGTGATCAGGGACGGATCCTCCTGCAGCAGCTTCAACTGGTCGGGGTTCTCGAGCAGCGCGAGCATGCCGCTCGTGATCGTGTGCCGCGTCGTCTCGTTGCCCGCGATCATCAGCAGGGAGAAGTAGTTGTGGTAGTCGCGATCGTCCAGGGCTCCTTCGGACTGGGCGACCGTGAGCGCGTTGATCACGTCGTCGGTGGGCTCGGCGAGCCGCAGGTCGCGTTGCTCGTCCGCATAGGCCCACACCTCGAGCGCCGTCGGCGAGCGGAACGGCAACAGCCGGTAGGCCTCCGTGTCCTCCCGGTCCACGACGGCGCGCGAGAGCTCCGGGTCCTGGTTCGCGATCATCTGGTCGCCCCACGCGATCAGCCTCGGAGCGTGTTCCTGCGGCACGGTGAAGATCGAGCACAGGAATCGGATCGGCAGCTCGCGAGAGATCTCCGAAACGAAGTCGAACTCGCCCTCGGGGAGCGCGCGGTCGAGCACGCCGCGGGCGACGTCGCGGATCCAGTCCTCGTACTTGCCCACGCCGCGGGCGGAGAACTTCTTCGAGCAGATCGCTCGTAGCTGGGTGTGACGGGGTGGGTCCATCTCCAGCATCGAGTTGCGGATCTTGAGCTGCTCCGGGTCCAACTCCTCGAGCCCGACCGCACCGACCTCCGACGAATACGTCTGCCAGTCCATGTGGATCGCGGTGAGGTCGTCGTAGCGAGTGACCGCCCAGAACCCTTTGTTCGGCGGGGGCTCCGGATGCCACACGACGGGATGTTCGGCGCGAAGGTGGTCGAACCATGCGAATGGGACGCCCTCGACGTAGTTGTCGGGTTCGACGAGGTCGATCTCGCCCAGCGTGTCGCCCATCGATCCTGGATCCCTCCCGCTCCGGCGAGCGCGCGGGTATCTTGCTCCCGAACGACCTCGTGCGGCAACGCCGCTTGCGACGACGAACCCCGAGGGAATGGGGCGTGGATCAGTCGCGGCGGGGCGGCCGGATCCCCCGGAACTCCCAGTCGCCGCCGAGAGCCGTGGACACGACCTCTTCGGACTCGCTGGGCTGCGCTCCGACGTCCTTGCGGACGGGGACGCTTCCCTCAACGACCGTATTCCGGAGCGTTCCCAGGCCCTCGACCTCCACCTCGACGACGTCTCCGGGCCGGACCGGGCGCGAGTTGGCCGGCGTGCCCGACAGGATCACGTCGCCGGGCACGAGAGTGATCGTTCTCGCGATGTCGGCCACGAGGTAGTGCATGTCCCAGATCATCTCGTCGGTGTTCCCGTCCTGCACCGTCCTCCCGTTCACCCGCGTCGAGATCCGTTTGCCGTGGAAGTCCCAGCCGGTCACGAGGCCGGGCCCGAGCGGGCACAGGGAGTCGGAGCCCTTGACGCGAAGCATCGAGCCCGCGTCCGTGTCGCGGAAGTCGTGCAGCCCGTAGTCGTTCGCGATCGTGAAGCCGAGGATGCGCTCGCCCGCCTCGTCGGGTGCGATGTGCCGCGTCTGCGATCCGATCACGATCGCGATCTCTCCCTCGTAGTTTAGGAACCGACAGCGCGGGGGCCGCACGACGTCGCCGCCGTGCGCGTTCAGGGCGCTGACCGGCTTGTGGAAGTAGGTGGGCGCGGAGCCGAGCTTCGCGCCGAACTCGGCTCGGCGGCTCTCGTAGTTGAGATGCACGCAGATGATCTTCGTCGGGTGCACGGGCGGCAGGTGGGGCGGCTCATCCATCGGCATCCGGCGACCATCGGGAGCGACGAGCTCGTCACCGTCGCGGTCGACGGCCGTCGCGACGCCGTCCAGCAGGATCCGCCGCGTCTCCACCAGCCGTTCCCCTCCGGGTCGCTCTACCGCCAAGCGTAGTATGGCCGCCGATGTCGGAGCTTCGAGGGTTCATGTATCCGAGGTCGCCGCGCGGCGAGGCGTCGATCGTTCCGGCCCCGCCGTGGCACTACAGCGGCGACGTCCTCACGATCGAATACCGCACGGAGCCGGCGAACGTTGCCGCCCTGCTGCCTTCGGGGGTGGATCCGGCGCCCGACGATCCCGGCGCGGTGGCGATCATCTGGGCCGACTGGCAGTCGTGCGGAGAAGACGGCGCCGAGCTGCTCGACCCCGTGCGCGCGCAGTACAAGGAGTGCTTCGTCGTCGTGCGCTGCTCCTTCCGTGACGAGGTCTACTCTCGCTGCGTCTACATCTGGGTCGACAAGGACTTCGCGCTGGCGCGGGGCTGGTACCAGGGATACCCGAAGAAGCTCGGCTCGATCTGGATGACGCGCCCGGTCACGGTCGGGCGTGCGGGCCCCCGGCTCGAGGCGGGCGGCCGGTTCGGTGCCACGCTCGCGGCGAACGACCGTCGGCTGGCAGACGCCACGCTGACGATCGCCGGTGGATCCGACTCAGGTGGGTTCGTGAACGCGCTCCCGATGCTGCACTCGCGCTGGATGCCCGACATCGACCCGGCCGCGGCCCCCTCGCTCGACGAACTCGTCACGATGCGATCGCGCGACGTCCAGCTCGGGCCGTGCTGGACGGGGACCGCGGACGTGAGGCTGTACGACGCCCCCGGCGAGGAGCTCGCCG
>JALYLM010000154.1 GCA_030774235.1 Actinomycetota bacterium | reverse complement strand
CGGAGCAGGGCACGATCCGCGGCTGGAACCCCTCCGTGCCGCTGCCCGCCCCCTCCACGATGGCGTTCAAGGTCGTCGACCGCTCGGGAGTGGGAGCGATCTACAAGGGCCTGGCCATCGCGTCCGGGGCCTCACGCGACTTCATCTACGCAACCGACTTCCACAACGGCCGCGTGGACGTCTTCGACGGCAATTTCCACCGCGTGACGCGCCCCGGCCGCTTCGTCGATCCACATCTCCCGAGCGGATTCGCGCCGTTCGGCATCCAGGCGATCGGCGGTCACATCTTCGTCACGTATGCGAAGCAGGACGCCGATGCCGAGGACGACGTGCAGGGTCCGGGGCTCGGGTTCGTGGACATGTACGGCATCCACGGACGTTTCCTCGGCCGGGTAGCCAGCCGGGGCGCCCTGAACGCGCCCTGGGGACTGGCGCTCGCGCCGGCGAACTTCGGCCGGTTCGGCGGTGACCTCCTGGTCGGCAACTTCGGCGACGGGAAGATCAACGCGTACGCCTGGGAGGCGAACGGCTCGTTCGAGAGCGTGGGCGTGCGGAGGCGGGCGAACGGCAGCATCATCTCCATCGACGGCCTCTGGGCGCTGGAGTTCGGAAACGGCGGGCCGTCCGGTTCGACGAGCTCGCTCTTCTTCACGGCGGGCCCCGACGACGAGAGCCACGGGCTCTTCGGGAAGATCCGGGCCGCCGGCTGAAGCGTTTCCCACGGAGGCCGGGGTTGGTCCCCCGGCCTCTTTGGTGCGCTCAGGTCGTGGTTTCGAGCCGGCGCGAGCGCATGTGCACCGACCACAGCCTGACGATGAGCGCTGACGTGGCCGTGGCGATCAGGGCGACGAGCGCCCAGGTCGGGCGGCCCAGGAGCGCGCCGACGGCGACAAGCATCAATCGTCCGTCGCGTCCCCCGAGCAGGAAGCCGATGCGGCGTTCGGGTGCCGACGGAAGACCGAGCGCCGCGATCCGGTCCTTCGTGGCCATCGACAGCATCGATGCAGCGGTCGCGGCTGCCGCGAGGATCGCGCCCGCCGCCGGTGACACGCCCCCGCTGCCGATGGCCCAGACGGCGAGACCGGCCGCGATTGCGGCGTCCGAAACCCGGTCCACGACGCCGTCCAGAAGCGCGCCGCGGGCCGTGGCCCGGCCCTTCAGCCGCGCCACCTCACCGTCCACGCCGTCGAGCACCGATGTCAGACACGTGAGCGCCGCACCCGCGACGCCGGCGCCGATCCCGAGCAGCCATGCGGCCACGATGCCGGTGACGAACGCGCCGGCCGACACGACGTCCGGGTGGATGCTCAGGGGTGCGATCGCCATCGAAAGGCGTGTCGACACCGGTCGATTGACGTATCGGGAAACGGGTCCGTCGGTCGCCTTCGCCAGCGTTCGTCGGATCGTCTTCCGCGCGGCTCGCAGATCCGACGGTGTGTCGATGTCGAGCCACCAGGCACCCGCCGGAAGCGGGATCGCGGCCAGAGGCCGTCTGGCCGCGAGCGTGCTCACGGCGCCCGAGAGGCTGTGATCTCCACGACCGGCCGCTTCGCGCTGAGCGGCGAACACGGCCGGACTCAAGAGGAACGCACCGCAGTCGACCGACGGATCGGCGAGCTCCTTGGAGAACGCGACCACCTGCTCGTCGTGGAGTCGAACGCGCGTGCCCTCCGCCCAGACCGTGGGTTCGGGCGCGTGGTCGACGAGCACGGCCGGGCGTCCGGCGTTCTTCAGTGGTAACAGCGATCCTTCGTCGAACACATGGTCGGCGGTCATCACCATGAAGAGCGGCTCATCGGCCACGACGGGCTCCGCCGCGAGAAGCGACGCGCCGTTGCCGTCCTCCCACCGCTCGGCGCGGACCGCCCTCACCCGTCCGGGAGCGATCCGGTCGACGACGGCCACGACCTGACTCGCCCGGAACCCGACCACGACGACCACCTCGTCGAGCCCGAGCTGCAGCAGGGAGCGGACGGCACGCTCGATCAAGAACAGGCCCCCCAGACGCACGAGTGCCTTCGACCCGCCACCCGTCACGCTCGCCATCCGCTCGGAGCGTCCGGCGGCCAGGACCACGCCCACGTGGGGTAGTCGATGCGT
>JALYLM010000153.1 GCA_030774235.1 Actinomycetota bacterium | reverse complement strand
ACTCGATTGGGCCGTGCCGTACGAGCCACGGCGAACCGTGTAGCGATCGCCCCGGAGCAGCATCGAGAGCGCCATCGCCGCACCAACTCGCTGCGTGACGTCATCCTCGGTGGCCAGGATGGCCTGGTGAACATCCTCGGGATCATCCTGGGGGTGATCGCCGGGGGCGGATCGAACACCGTCCTCCTCGCCGCCGGCTTCGCTGCGGCCATCACCGAGTCCATCTCCATGGGGGCGGTCGGATATACGTCCGCGGTCTCTCAGCGCGACTACTACCAGGCCGAGCGAGAACGGGAAGTAGCGGAGATCGAGACCATGCCCGAGGCCGAGCGCCAGGAGATCCGCGACATCTACGCCGCGAAGGGCTTCAGCGGTGACCTGCTGGAGCGAGTCGTGGACACCATCACAGCCAACCGGGACAGCTGGCTGGCTACGATGATGGACGAGGAACTGCACCTGCAGCCCGTGCAAACGGCGGACATCTTCCGGAGCGCCGTCGTGATCACCATCGCCACCCTCATCGGTCACTTGATCCCGCTGCTTCCGTTCGTGTGGCTCGCTCGGACGCCGGCGCTGATCCTGGCGATCGTGCTGAGCGCCGTGGTTCTCTTCGGGGTCGGCGTCTACTCCGCCCTGACGCTCGTCGGCGACTGGCGCAAGAGCGGGCTGAAGATGCTGATGATCGGCCTCGGGGCAGCAGGCATCGGCTTCTTGATCGGGAACCTCTTCCACGCGGCAGGAGCGTGAGCGGAACAAAGGAGGAACGAGATGTCGAAGATCGCGTTCTTGGGGCTGGGGCAGATGGGCACGCCGATAGCGACGCGCCTGCTGGATGCCGGCCATGACCTCGTCGTCTGGAATCGGACCCCCAGCCGCGCGAGGCCTCTCGCCGAACGGGGCGCCGGCTTGGCCTCGTCTCCATTCGAGGCCGCGGCGGGCGTGGAGTTCGCAATCACCATGCTCGCGACGCCGGAGGCGGTTGAGGAGGTCCTGTTCGGGACGGAGGGGCTCGTCCAAGGGCTCGGGCCGGGGAAGATCCTCATCGAGATGTCGACGATCGGCCCCGCGGCCGTCCACTCCCTCGACTCGCGCATGCCGGCCGGCGTCACGATGGTCGATGCGGAGGTTCGCGGCAGTGTCCCCGAGGCCGCCGAAGGCCGACTGCATGTGTTCGTCGGCGCGACCGACGCTGATTTCGCGCGCGTCCGCCCGATCGTCGAGTTGCTCGGCGATGTGCGGCACGTCGGCGGGCTCGGAGCGGGTGCGGCGATGAAGCTCGTCGTGAACTCGACGCTCGGGGCCGCGATCGTCGCCCTCGGCGAGGCGCTCGCGCTCGGACAGTCGCTCGGGCTCCAGCGAACAGAGGTTCTCGATGTGCTCGAAGGGTCCCCGATCGGACCGACCGTTCGCGCCAAGCGCTCGAACGTGGAGTCGGGCCGGTACCCGCCCAGCTTCAAGCTCCGCCTCGCGGACAAGGACCTTCGGCTCGTCACCGAGGCGGGGGATGGGGCCGGCCTGGATCTGAGGGCGGCGCGAGCGACCCAAGCGTGGCTCGACCAGGCCTTGGAGCAGGGAGCTGGCGACCTGGACTTCTCCGCCGTGGTCGCGACGATCACCGAGGGACGTGCTTGACGAGGAACGTTGATGAGCACCCGAACGCGAAGGCCTACCGGCGAACCGCGGACGCGTTTCGGGCTCGGGATGAAGAGGCTCTTCGCGACCTCATCGCCGACGACGTGATCTGGCACGCGCCGGGCAGGAACCCGATGGCGGGGGAGGTCCGTGGACGGGATTCCCTGTTCGATTGGTTCCAGAGGCTCCGAGCCGCAACCAACGGAACGGCAAGCAGCAGGAGCGCTGGTTCCATCCCGCCGACCTCGATGCGTGGGACCGAATGCTGTCCTGATCCCGACGGCGAGGGACGTGAACACCGCCGAGAACTCCCCCGGGTGATCTTCCCGTCCTCACGAAGGCATGTTGAAACGGTTGACCCCGACGCCGGCGTCGGGGCCAACCAACCACCTGAACTACGGCCGGTACGGGTTGCTAAAGCCCTGACATGAATTGCCGGGGAAGGGCAGGGACTT
>JALYLM010000152.1 GCA_030774235.1 Actinomycetota bacterium | reverse complement strand
CCCCCATGGTCTTCACGCGCGCCCGGCGGCCCGGTTCGTGCAGACCGTCTCGACGTTCGAGGCGCGCGTCGCCGTGCGGGACGTCACGAACGGCCGGGGCCCGGCGAACGCGGCGAGCCTGAACGCGATCGCGACGCTCGGCGTCACGTCCGGACACGAGATCGAGGTGACGGCATCCGGACCAGAGGCCGAGCAGGTCTTGGCAGCGATCCGGGCCCTCGCGGGGCGAGCGTTCGACGACGCTCCCGAGGTGGAAGCGCCGGCCCGGCCCCCGAAGCACCCGGACACTTCCGCCCCCGCAGACGCGGGACCCGGCGTCCTGCTCGGCCTGCCTGCCTCTGCGGGTGTGGCCGTCGGAGCGGCTCGCCGGTTCCACACGGGGGATCTGAGTGCTCCCCCCGGGGATGCTGACGACGCCGACGCGGAGGAGGCCGCGCTCGAGGCGGCCCTCTCCCGCACGGCGGACGACGTCCGCCGACAGCGAGATGAGGTCGCCGCGCGGGCCGGCGAGGCGCAGGCCGAGATCTTCGACGCCCACGCCCTGTTCCTTCGGGACGAGGCCCTACTCGAGCCCGCTCGCCGCGCGATCCACGAAGGGCGGCGGACCGCGGCGCAGGCTTGGAGCATCGCTGTCGAGGAGACGGCGGGGGCATGGGCGGCCCTCGAGGACGAGTACCTCCGCGCCCGCGTCGAGGACCTGCGAAGCGTCGGCACACAGGTCCTCGCCCACCTGCTCGGCGTGAGCGCTCCCCGGCCGGCGTTGACGTCTCCCGGCATCCTCATCTCGGCGGACCTGACGCCCGCCGACACCGCCGGGCTCGATCCCTCCGTCGTCCTGGGCATCGCGACCGCTCGCGGAGGCCCCACCTCGCATGCGGCGG
The DNA here is from genome assembly GCA_030774235.1 of Actinomycetota bacterium. GTDB lineage: Bacteria > Actinomycetota > UBA4738 > UBA4738 > HRBIN12 > JALYLM01. Next base: position 12,585 of record JALYLM010000152.1, on the reverse strand, counting down.
TCCTTGCCCGTTCTCTCGGCATCCCGGCGGTCGTCGGAGTCGGCGACGGGTTGGCGGTGGTCGACGAGGGAACCCCGATGGCCCTGGACGGGGACACCGGCGAGGTGTTCGTGGTCCCCGGTTCCGCGGTCGTGCATCGGCTCCTCGCCACTCGCGCGACGCGTGAGGCCGCGCTCCGGGCAGCGCGCTCCGATGCCCGAGCCCCCGCAGTGACGGCGGACGGCACCGTGATCGAGGTGTCCGCGAACGTCGGCGCGCCGGGCGAGGTCGAGGCGGCGGTGGCCGCAGGCGCCGACGGGGTTGGCCTGTTCCGGACCGAGTTCCTCTTCATGGGCCGCGACACGATGCCGGACGAGGACGAGCAGGAGGCCGCATACCGGGCGGCGGCGGAGGCGCTGAAGGGGCGGCCGCTCCTCCTGCGTACGCTCGATGCGGGCGCCGACAAGCCGATCCCGTACCTCGATCAGGCGCCCGAGCCGAACCCGTTCCTCGGCGTCCGGGGGATCCGACTCGGTCTCCGGCGCCCAGCCATGCTCGAGACCCAGCTTCGTGCCATCCTCAGGGTGGCGGCAGCGCACCCGGTCCGGGTGATGTTCCCGATGGTCGCCACCGTCGACGAGCTTCGCGCCGCGCGCGCGGCCGTCGACCGGGCACGGGCGGCTCTCGGCACGGACGCACCGCTCGAGGTGGGCGTCATGGTCGAGGTACCGGCCGCGGCGCTCACCGCCGGGGCGCTCTCCGACCGGGCGGACTTCCTGTCGATCGGAACGAACGACCTGACGCAGTACACGCTCGCGGCGGACCGCGGGAACGAGCGGGTCGCCGAGCTGGGCGACGCGCTCCATCCGGCGGTGCTGCGTCTGATCCTGGCGACGGTCGAAGGTGCGCGCGTGCACGAGCGCTGGGTGGGCGTCTGCGGGGAGCTCGCCGCGGATGCGACGGCGACGGCGCTCCTCCTCGGTCTCGGGGTGACCGAACTGTCGATGAGCACGCCCTCGATCGCCCTGGTCAAGCAGGCGGTCCGGGAAACGGAGTTGCCGGCAGCTCGCGAGCTCGCGCGCCGCGCGCTCGCGTGCGCAACGTCTGCGGACGTGCGATCGCTGCTGGCCGTCGATCGAGGGGCCGCTGCTACGATGCCGCCGACGCCGTGAACACGCCCGACCAACGTGCAGCCGCATTCCTCGCGTCCATCACGTATCTGCGCGTTGCGCTGACCCCGGTCGTGATGGCCCTCGTGCTCTACGCGGATCACCGCAGCTGGGCCATCCCGACGGCCTCCGTTCTGTTCGCGGCCGCGGCGATCACCGACTTCTTCGACGGGCGCCTGGCACGCCGCTGGAAGAAGGCGACGACGCTGGGAAACTTCCTGGACACGACCGCCGACAAGCTCCTGGTTTCGGGTGTCCTCATCTCGCTCGTCGCGACCGGCCGCGCCTCCGCGTGGCTCGCGTTCGTGATCGTCGGGCGGGAGCTCATGATCCTCGGACTGCGGGGGGCCGTCACCGCCGCAGACGGCACCGTGCTGAGACCTTCGATCTGGGGCAAGCTCAAGACGAACGTCCAGTTCGCGGCGATCCTGCTCGCGATCTGGCGCCCGGACGTCTCGGTCGGGTCCGTGCGCCTCGACCAGCTGGCGATGCTCGTCGCGGCGGTCGTCACCGTGGGATCGGCCGGTGAGTACCTCGCCCGGTTCGGGGGTGCGTTGGCACGGCGGGAACGCCGCGCGTGAACGGGCCGGCCTTCCTGACGGGGGCCAGCGGATTCGTCGGAGCCTCGGTGCTTCGCCGCCTCGTTCGGAGCGGACGCCAGGTCCGAGCGCTGGCTCGAAGCGACGATGCGGCGCGTTCGCTCGCCGACGCCGGCGCGACGCCGATCGCCGGCGATCTCTTCGACATGGAGGCACTCTTGTCCGGGATGCGCGGGTGCGCGACCGTCTTCCACGTCGCCGGCGTGAACGCCGTCTGCCCGCGGGACCCGGAGCAGATGATGAGGGCGAACGTCGAGGGGGCCGCAAACATCGTCCGATCGGCGGCGGCCGCCGGCGTCCGTCGTGTGGTGCACACCTCGTCCGCGGCGACGATCGGCGAGGCGCGTGGCACGGTCGGGCGCGAGGACTCCCCGCATCGGGGCTCGTTCCTCTCGCGTTACGAGCGGTCGAAGTTCCTCGGTGAGCGACGCGTGCTCGAGCTGGGCGACGACCTGGGGATCGAGGTCGTGTGCGTCAACCCGTCCTCCGTTCAAGGGCCCGGACGGACCGGCGGATCGGCTCGGCTCCTGATCGAGCTCGTGAATCGGCGGCGGCCCGTCGTCGTGGACACCTGGCTTTCGCTCGTCGACGTCGACGACTGCGCGGCCGCTCACCTGCTTGCCGAGTCGCGCGGGATCCCCGGGAGCCGCTACCTGCTCAACGCTGCATCCCTGTCGACCGACGAGGCGGTCGCCCTCCTCGTCCGGGTCTGCGGGCGTCCGCGACGCGTCCTGCATCTTCCCCGGCTCGTGGCGTCCATCGCCGCCGCAGCCGCGGGGCCGATCGGCGCGATCACGACCCGCGATACGGCGTTGTGCCGCGACGCCGCCCGAACCCTCGTGCACGGCCATCGCTACGATGGGTCGTTGGCAGAGCGCGAGCTCGGTGCGCGGTACCGTCCCGTGGAGGAGACCCTTCGGCGCACGCTCGCCTGGTACGCCCGCCACGGGTTCGTGGGCAATCTGTCGACAACAGCCGCTGCGGCGGGACCGACATAGGATGTCCGGGCTTCCGGATCCGAGATCCCCTCACCTGCAGGAGGGCCAGTCATGACCGAACGACCGGATCGCAACCTCGCGATGGAGCTCGTCCGCGTCACCGAGGCGGCTGCTCTTGCCGCCGGTCGCTGGATCGGTCGCGGCGACAAGAACGCCGCCGACGCCGCGGCCGTGGACGCGATGCGCATGATGATCGACTCGGTCTCGATGCACGGAACCGTCGTGATCGGCGAGGGCGAGAAGGACCAGGCGCCGATGCTCTTCAACGGAGAGGAGGTCGGCAACGGGGAGGGGCCGGGCGTCGACGTCGCCGTCGACCCCATCGACGGGACGCGGCTCACGAGCATGGGACAGCCGAACGCGCTCGCGGTCATCGCACTGGCCGAACGTGGCACGATGTTCTTCCCCGGAGCCGCCGTCTACATGGAGAAGATCGCCAGCGGACCGGATGCGGCCGACGCCATCGACATCACGGCCCCTCCGGAAGAGAACGTCCGCCGGGTCGCGAAGGCGAAAGGCGTGAAGCCCGAGGAGATCACCGTGACCGTCCTCGACCGGCCGCGCCACGTGAGCCTCATCGAGGCGATCCGAGACGTCGGCGCCCGCGTGTACCTCATCACCGACGGGGACGTCGCCGGCGCGATCTCTGCGGCCGCGCAACGCAGCGGGGTCGACCTGCTGATGGGGATCGGCGGCACGCCCGAGGGTGTGATCTCCGCCGCCGCGCTGAAGGCGCTCGGCGGCGCGATCCAGGGACGCCTCTACCCGCGCGACGATGAAGAACGGCAGCTGTTGATCCAGGAAGGTTTCGACATCGATCGCGTGCTGACCACGGACGACCTGGTCAGCGGCAGCGACGTGTTCTTCGCCGCGACCGGGATCACGGATGGATCTCTCCTGGGCGGGGTGAAGTACTGGCCGGACGGAGCCACCACGTATTCGATGGTGATGCGCTCGCGCTCGGGGACGATGCGTTACGTCGAAGCGCACCACCAATTCGAGAAACTCGAACGGTTCACCGGGGTCGAGTACCGCCGGTAGCCTCACACCGCGCGCACACCCGGCGTTGGCGACGTCCGAAATGCGACGAGTTTCCACGTCCCGATCCTCCCGCTTCTCGTATCCTGTGTCTCCGCGTTTACGAACGGAGGGCATACCGATGTCGGAGAAGACGATCCTCGTCTGCGACACCTGTGGAAAGCCGGCGATGGAAACGGTCACGATCAAGGTCGCGCGCGGCAACTTCGTGAAGGATCTGTGCGCGAACCACGTCGGCGAGCTGATCGCCGGTGCCCGCAGGCCTCGGCCTGGCAGGAGGAAGGCCGTCGTCGCCGGGACGGCCAAACGAGCCGCCGCGCCGAAGCGTCGCGGTCGTCCGCGGAAGAAGGCGGCCTAGGCACCCGTCGCGGGGAGCGCGTAGATGCCGGCTCCCCGTTTCTCGACGCTCCCATCTCGCGCGGCCTTGCCTAATGCCTCGAGCACGTTCCTGCGGACGTCCGGTTGCGTGAACGGGTCGAGGTAGCCTCGGCGTAACGCCAGATCCAGGATCACGGTCCAGTGCAGGGGACGGGCCTCGTCGGTCAGGACGGCAAGCGCCGCGTCCCGGAACTCCATCACCCCGTCCCGTGAAGCGGGGCGATCACGCGGCGGGCGAACGTCTCCACCACCTCGGGCTCGTGGACGGCGAACGGCAGCACCCACGGCGAGACCACGATCTCCTCCACTCCCATCGCCTCGAGCTTCTGCACTCTCTCCATCGCCTGATCGGCAGACCCAGACAGCGTGTCGGCCCGCCACGACTCCCACGTCTCATTGTCCAACGCTCCCCCGGGGAACCCCTCCCGGCCGCGCTCGAAGGCGGCCCGGGCCGCCGCCTCGTCCTCGCCGACGAGCGCGTGCAGGCCGACCGAGAACCGCATCGTCGCGGGATCGCGTCCCTCGGCCTCGCACGCCGCGCGCGCGGCCGAGACCCGTTCGGCGTAGGCGCCGGGATCCACCCGCCACACCGTGTTCCACCCGTCGGCGAAGCGCGCGGCCAGCCGCAAGAGACGCGGCCCGCCCTTGCCCCCGACCCAGACCGGAACCCGGCCTCCGACCGGCGCGGGCAGCAGCCGGGCATCGCGGAGCGAGACCGTCGGTCCGTCGAAGCGGGCGGGCGACCCCGACTGGAGCGCCGAGAGCACGCCCAGCGTCTCCTCGAGCGAGGCGAACCGCTCTCCGACGGTCCCGAACCGGAACCCGAACGCATCGAACTCGTCGGCCAGCCAGCCGGCTCCCACGCCGAGGTCGAAGCGTCCTCCGGAGACCCCGTCGAGGGTCGTCGCCATCTTCGCCAACAGCGACGGATGACGAAACGGCGCACAGAGCACGAGCGTCCCGAGACGGACGCGCGACGTCACGGCCGCGAGCCCGGCGAGCGTCGTCATCGGCTCGAGTGCCGCGATCGGAGCCGGGTCCGCACCGTACCGGCCGAACGAGTAGAAGAAGTGGTCCGAGAGCCAGACCGAGTCGAATCCCATCGTCTCCGCGCGTCGGGCCCACGTCGCCGCGACCTCGAACGCGATCGGCTCATGTCCGGGTAGCGAGAACCCGTACTGCGGGATCGCCAGCCCGAATCGCATGGCGGCGAGGATACCGGGTCGTTCTCGAAGGAACGTCGCCTACGGGGACGGCGTCGACAGGATCGAGCTCGTCGAGACGTCTCCGCTCAGGACCTGCTGCCCGGCTGCGTCGCGCACGACGATGCGGGTGAAGCCTGCGAGGTCGAGGTTGAACTGCTTCGAGATCGTCGCTCCACCGCCGGTGTCGAGGCTCGAGATTCGGCCGACCGTGAGCACGCGCCGACCGGCGCCCGACAGTGTCACGGTGTACGGCAGCCGGTCCCGCGGTCCGGGGGTGAGCCCGGCGACGATGACGACAGCCATGTCGACGATCGACGGCGACACCAGGGTCATGGCCGTCCCCGCTCCGGTGATCCCCGCCGCCGGAGAGAGGGGGCCGAGCAACACCTTGTTTCTCGGGTCGGTGAAATCCGCGTCCTTGATGAGACCGCCGCCAAACTCGCGGAGTGCGCTCACCTGTTGGAGACGCACGGCGTCGGCCTGATCCTGGAACCGCGAGGCGCGCCCGGCCATCACCGCGCCCCATCCGAGGCCCGACAGCGCAAGCGTGGCCGCGACGACGAGGGCGAGGGCGATCCGCCCGCCCCGTCCGCCGGGCGCCCGCCGGCCCGCGGCGTCGAGCACTACCTTCACCACGCGGTCGCCGAGGTCGGGGGGCGGGTTCGCGGGCGCGATCGAGAACACGAGCGCCGCCGAGGCCTGTTGAAGCTCCCTCGCTTCCTTGCGACACGCCGCGCACCACTGGAGGTGTCCCTCCACCGTCCCGGCGTCGTGAGGCCCGAGTCCGCCGAGCGCGTGCTCGGCCAGCCGCTGCCGGACGGCGACGCAGTTCACAGCGGCTCCTTGCCCTCGTTCGCCTTGCGCACCTTGATGAGCGCGGCTCGCAACCGCGTCTTCACGGTGCCGAGCGGGATGCCGTCGGCCTCCGCGATCTCTCGAGCCGTGAGCCCCCGGAAGTAGGCTCGCGCCAGCAGCCGGCGCTCCGCGTCGGTCAGGGATGCGAGCGCCCGCAGGGCGGCGTCACGCTCCATCAACACCGACTCCTCGTCGAGGCCCGGGGCGTCGGGCACCTCGTCTACCAGGACGAGCGTCGGCCGCGACACGCCGGTCTCGCGACGGAGCCGGTCCACCGCCAGGTTGTGCGCGATCGTCATGAGCCACGTCGACAGGCGCCCCCGCGCGGGGTCGAACCGAGCCGCCTTGCGCCATGCCGTCAGGAAGACGTCTTGCGTCAGCTCCTCTGCCGACTCACGCGTGCCGAGCAGCCGCAGGCCCAACGAGTACACGGGTCGTCCGAACCGAGCGTAGAGCGTCCGGACCGCGACGTCGTCGCCGGCGAGCAGTCCTTCCATGAGCTGCTGTTCCTCTCGCGGAAGCAGTGGGTCTGTCCGAGCGTTCACTCGGCTCCTTCCGGTATACGGCGCGTGCTCGTGGGTGGGCTTGACGGCACCCGGATTCATCATCGCACCTCACGGGCCCTATCGGATCGTCTTCGCGGGGCGCCGCGTCGCCCGCGACGCTCGGGACGGCGTGACGGATGGTTCCACGGCGTGCGGCAGGGTCCCGGAGTAGGCTCAAGGACGAGGAGACTCCTCATCCCGCGAGGAGCATGGGCGGTGTCGCGACCAGGGGTTCCGCGGATCGTTCGGATCGGCGCCGGCCTCGCGATCCTGGTGGCCTGTCTGGCCTCGGGTGTCGCGTCGGCACAGCAGCCGGGCGCGACCGTGGACCGGGTCATGCTCGACGGCGTCGTCGACCCCTTCATCGCGAACCACATCCAGACGTCGATCGACGACGCGGCGACACGCGGAGACGCCGCCGTTCTCATCGTGATCGACACCCCCGGCGGCCTCGAGTCCTCGATGCGAGAGATCTCGCAGGCGATCCTGAACGCCCGGATCCCCGTGATCTGCTACGTGAGCCCGCTCGGCGCCCGGGCGGCGTCGGCCGGGGCGTTCGTGTTGCTCTCGTGTCCAGTCGCGGCGATGGCTCCGGGGACGAACGTGGGAGCGTCCACCCCCGTCGGGCTCTCGGGCGCCGTCGGCTCCCAGAAGGAGGTCAACGACGCCGCCGCGTCGATCCGCAGCCTCGCGGAGCGGAGTCATCGCAACGCCGACGTTGCGGAGTCGTTCGTCCGCCAGGCCGCCAGCATCACGGCGGAGCAGGCGCTCCACGAAGACGTGATCGACCTCATCTCACCGAGCGAGGGGCAGCTGCTGGCCGACGTGTCGGGGCGCACGGTGACCCTCGCGGACGGTCGCACCGTGACGCTCGCCACGGCAGGAGCGACGATCGTCGATCGGAACATGGGCCTCGTCGCCGGCTTTCTGCACGGGCTGTTCGACCCGAACCTCGCGTTCATCTTCTTCTGGCTCGGTCTCGCGCTCATCGTCGTCGAGCTGATCTTCCCCGGCCACATCGTCTCGGGCACGCTCGGCGTCGTGCTGTTCGTCGTCGCGGTCGTGTCGTTCGGGTTGCTTCCCGTGCGCTTGATCGGCATCGCCCTCCTGGCACTGTCGGTGCTGTTCTTCCTGTTCGAGGCCCGACATCCGGGATTCGGCGTCTGGGGGGTGCTGGGGCTCATCGGGCTGGTGCTTGGCGGGCTCTCCCTCTTCAACGGCACTGGGGGCGTCCACGTCTCGCCCCTCGTCATCGCGCCCGTCGCGCTCGCCGCCGCGGGCTTCTTCGGCTATGCCGCGACGAAGGCCATCGCGATCCGGCGGATGCCGCCGCCGGCCGGGAACGAGCGGATCGTCGGCGCGGAAGGCGTCGTGCTGGGCATCGGGCTGAATCCGGAGGGCGTCGTGCGGGTGGCGTCCGAGGAGTGGAAGGCAACCTCGGCCGCCGGGCCCGTCGCCGCCGGCACGAGGGTGAGGGTGGTGCGGATCGACGGGCTCGTGGTCACCGTCGAGTCGCTCGGCGGCGAGCACGCGCCGTCCGCGCCGACCGGCGGGGCGACCGCAGGAGAAGGGGGGAACCAGGGATGAGCGGTTTCAGCCCGGCGCTGATCGGTCTCATCGTCGTCGTGGTGTTGGCGCTGCTGTTCCTCGCGCAGGCGATCAAGATCGTGCGCGAGTACCAGCGGCTCGTCGTGTTCAGGCTCGGCCGCGTCCTGGGGACGAAGGGCCCCGGACTCGTGATCCTGATCCCGTTCATCGACAAGGCGACGATGGTCGATCTTCGCGAGTTCTACCTCGAGATCCCGCACCAGACCGCGATCACCGAGGACAACGCGCCGATCTCGATCGACTTCATCGTGTTCAACAAGGTGATGGACGCGGCGATGTCGGTTCTCACCGTCGGGAACTTCGCGGGCGCGGCCCAGAACATCGCCGCCACCACCCTGCGGTCCGTCGTCGGGGACATGTCGCTCGACGACGTGCTCGCGAAGCGCGAGCAGATGAACGAGATCCTGCGCGTGAAGCTCGACGAGGTCACGGAGCGGTGGGGCGTGAAGGTCACGAACGTCGAGATCCGGGAGATCGTCCCTCCCCCCGCGGTCCAGGAGGCTATGACCCGCCAGATGTCCGCCGAGCGCACCCGCCGCGCCGTCGTGACCGAGGCCGAGGGCTCCAAGCAGGCGGCGATCACGGTCTCGGAGGGCAACAAGCAGGCGGCGATCCTGAACGCCGAGGGTGAGAAGCAGGCCGCGATCCTCCGCGCCGAGGGTGGGCGGCAGGCCGCGATCCTCAACGCCGAGGGGTTCGCCCTCGCCCTGGAGAAGATCAACGAAGCCGCGGCGGCGGTGGGCGACAACACGATGCGGCTGCAGTACCTCGACACGCTCAAGCAGGTCGGCGGTTCGCCGTCGTCGAAGGTCGTCGTGCCGATGGAGCTTGCCGGGCTGGCGGCCGCCGTCGCAGCGCTGGCCCAGGCGGGGGGCGACGGGCGACCCGATGGAGACGGCTCCTCGGGATCCTGAGGCCGGGCTCGGGCGCCGACCCGCGCCGGCGCGGCTGCGGAACCGACGCGGCGTCCGCGGTGTAGCACGTCCGAAGAGGTGATCGATCCTGCGCCCCGTTGAGGGCCGACCGACCGAGGATGCGGGGCTCGCCGGGCTCGCCCGCGCGGGCGACGTCGACGCCTACGAGCGGCTCGTCGAGCGGTACCAGCGTCTCGCCCTTCGCGTGGCCTGGCTGGTCGTGCGCGACTCGGGCGAGGCGGAAGAGGCCGTACAGGATGCATTCGTGAAGGCGTGGTACGCGCTCCCGTCGTTCCGGCCGGGCTCGCCGTTCCGGCCGTGGATCCTGCGGATCGTCACGAACGAGGCGAAGAACCGCGCCCGTTCCGCGCGACGCCGCGAGGAGCTCACGCTGCGGGCCGGTGCCGCCGGCGTCGAGGAATCGACCCCGTCCCCGGAGGCCGCGGCGCTCGCGCACGAAGACGCGGCGACGCTCGCGCGCGCGCTCGGCCGGTTGAACGAGCGCGACCGGTTGGTCATCGCCTACCGCTACCTGTTCGACCTCTCCGAGGCGGAGATCGCGCTGACCTTGGACGTTCGACCGGGGACGGTGAAGTCCCGCCTGTCTCGGGCGATGTCGAGGCTTCGAGACGTGCTCCGGACGGAGGAGGTGTCCAGGGCATGACGGAACGCTTCCTCGGCTCGACCGACGACGAGCTCGGCGTGGCGCTGCGCGAGCTGTCGGAAACCCTCAGCTGGCCGGCCGAGACCGACATCGCGACGGCCGTGGCCGCCTCGATCCGCGACGGGCGGGACCGCATCCCGCCGTTCCTCCCACGTCTGTCGATGCCCAGCCGGCGGCGCACGCTGCTGCTGGTCGCGGCGGCGCTCCTCCTGTTGGGCGCGGCAGCGTTCGCCGCGAAGCTCGTGATCGATCTCGGCGCGGTAACAATCACGAAGCTCCCCGGCAGGCCCACGGCGATCCCCAGCGCGACGTTCGGGGTCGGCGACCTGGGCTCCCCGGTCTCGCTCGACGAGGCCGCCGCGATCGCGGGCTTCACACCGCAGATCCCGACCCGCCTCGGCGCCCCCGACGGCGTCTGGGTCGAGGAGGCGCGCGCCGGACCCCTCGCGCCCACGCCCTCTCGTCGCATCGTCACCGCGTGGCGGCCTGGTGCCGGCGTTCCTCGGATCCCCGGCACGTCGTGGGGCGCGGTGCTGATGCAGTTCAAGGGACCGGTGGACATCGCCTTCAAGACCCTCTTTTCGGAGACGGGAAGATTCGGGCACGCCCTCGTCGACGGCGAAAGCGCCTACTGGACGACGGGACACCACGTCCTGCAGCTGATCTCGGGCACCCAACTGCGCTCGTACCGGGTCACCGGCAACGTGCTGCTGTGGGCGCACGGCGGGTTCACGTACCGGTTGGAGACGACCCTGTCGAGAGCCGGGGCCACCGCGATCGCCGAGACGCTCCGATAGCCGATGGAACCCGGCCGCGTTCGCCGGTGTACAGGAGGGCGACGACGGAAAGGAGCGCGGCATGGGACGGCGCGTGCGGGTAACGGTGCTCTCGGCGGCGGCGCTCGCGACCCTGTGGCTGTGGTCCGGGCAGGCGTGGGCGGGCGGGGGCTGTCACGAGGGAGTCACGCAGGGCGGGGGCGACACGATCGGGCTCGTCGACGCGTGTTTCACGCCGACGATCCTGCGCGTGGACCCGGGCGCGACGGTCACGTTCGTGAACAAGGACCCGTTCGCGCACAACGTGACGGCGAACGGGTGGGGTCACTTCGACAACCTGCGTCCCGGAGAGACGTTCACCGCCTCCTTCGACGCGCCGGGCACGTATCCGTTCGCGTGCACGATCCATCCCGGCATGTCCGGAGCGATCGTCGTCGGCGACGGGATCGCCGCGGGCGCGAACGACGCCGTGACGACCGGCACGCTCGCAGGCGAGAGCCGGACACCCGGTGGCGATGGATTCGCGTCGGCTGGCAGCGACGGCGGGATCGTCGCGGGGGCTCTCGGGCTCGCGGGCGGCCTCGCCCTTGGATTGTCGTTCGGGGTCCTGCGGCGCCGGTTGGCTCGCGCGTAGCGAGTGCGGCGGGCGGCGCGCGAGAGGGCGCGCCTCGCGGCGATCAGACCGGAACCGCGAGTCCGGCCTGCTGCATCGCGAGCTGGAAGTCGTGCTGGTTGGAGACCGCCTTCATGGCCGACTCCACGGTGACGCGGCCTTCCTGCAGCAGCGTCAGCAAGAACTGGTCGAACGTGCACATCCCGTAGAACACGCCCTCGGCGATCACATCCTTGATCTCGCTGGTCCGGTCGGGATCGACGATCCGCTCGGCGATCCGGCCGTTGTTGACCAGGATCTCCAGCGCGGGCGTCCTGCCGCCGTCGACGGTCGGCACCAGGCGCTGACACACGATGCCGCGGAGCGTCCCGGCAAGGGCCAGACGGATCTGCTTCTGCTGGTATGGCGGGAAGAAGTCGATCACGCGGTTAACGGTCTCGGTGGCGTCCACGGTGTGAAGCGTGGACAGCACGAGGTGCCCCGTCTCGGCCGCGGCGATCGCGGCTCGCACCGTCTCGGTGTCGCGCATCTCGCCGATGAGGATCACATCCGGGTCTTGCCGGAGCGCCGCTCGAAGCGCGACATGGAAGTCTTGCGTGTCGTTGCCGATCTCGCGCTGGTTGATCGAGGCCATCGCGTCCTTGTGCAGCACCTCGATCGGATCCTCGATCGTCACGATGTGGACCGGCTTCGTCTCGTTGATGTAGGCGATCATCGCCGCAAGGGTCGTGGTCTTGCCGGAGCCGGTGGGACCGGTCACGAGGATCAGCCCCCGCTCCTCGTCGGCGATCTGGCGCACCGAATCTGGCAGCCCGATCTCCTCGAACGACGGACCGCCGAACCGGAGCTTCCGAAGGACCATGCTCACCGACCCGCGCTGGCGGAAGACGTTGACGCGGAACCGTCCGACGTTGGGAACCGAGTAGGCGAAGTCGACCTCTCCGGCCGCCTCGAACCGCTCGCTGCGGTCGGCGGGCACGATACCGTCCGCGATGTCCTGGGTTTCGACCGCGGTGAGCGACGATCGATCCAGCCGGTGCAGCCCCTCGGGAAGCCGGATCATGGGCGCCGACCCCACCTTCACGTGCAGGTCGGAGCCCTCGCTGGCTACGAGACCGGCCAGCCAGCCGTTGAACTCCTCGACGATCGCCGACGTCATCGTCGTTCGTGAACCCTTCGCTCGAGTGGATAGGGCTGCGTCGCTGCCCGACCCGCGCCCTCCATGTACCCATCGGACGCGGGGA
>JALYLM010000151.1 GCA_030774235.1 Actinomycetota bacterium | reverse complement strand
GCAGGTCCGACATCGTCGCCCGGAACCGGGCATCGTCCTGCAGGCGGGCAACCGTGCCCTGCCCGGCGTCGATGACGCCCTCAACCATCGACCTCGAGTTCGAGAGCACGGCGACGCCCTCGACCATGGCCACGGCCACTTCCGAGCCCGAGGCTTCGGCGCCGGACCACACATCGACACCGCCGTGAGTCACTCGCGTCCACGAAGACGGGTTCGACGCCGGTTCGGTCCGCAGCTTCTGCAAGGTCGCGTCGGCGGCACCGGCATCGTCCACGCTGAGCAGGACCGCGACCCCCGGATCTCCCTGCGGCCGGATGTCGACCGCGATCGCGATCTCCGAGCCCACCCAGGCGACGTCGCGGTGGTCGAGCCCGCTGTCACGGAGCGCTGCGTCGAGGCCCGCGTTCACCTGATCCCGAAGATGCTGCGACGAGGCGAGCGACGGGAACCGTCCCTGGAGTCGCAGGAGGTTGAGCTTCTGACTGGCCGCGGGGTCGAGGTAGGCCACGACGACGGCATCGGTCGACGCAGGGATCTCGCCGAGGATCTGCTCGGGTGCCCCACGCATGCGAAGGAACGCCGCCGCGGCACCCCCGCCGAGCAACAGGGCGACGGCGAGGCCCCCGGCGACGAAGACCCGCAGGCGGCGAGAGCCGCGCTTCGAGGGTACCCCGGCGAGGACGGGGTCCGGCCCCGATCCGGCCGGGCCGGGCATCGGCGGTCCCGCCGGCGCCGGGGGGATCCAGCGGTCGGTCGGCGGACCCCAGGGGGGCATCGGTGGCTGTTGGGGGTCGATCGGGTCCAACTGTGGGTTCCCTTTGGATCGTGGCCGACGTGGATCGTCGTCCCTGCCGTATCGGCAGGCTCCGGCCTCGACTGCAACCCGCCTCTCGCGTCGTGGACCCTACGTTCTCACGGTCTCCAGTCGAAGGGTGCACTCGGCCAGCCGCTCGGGCAGGGGCGTCACCCCGATCCCGCCTCCGCCGGGGACCGCCATCGTCCCATCGGCCCGCAGCACGAAGGGTTCGGTGATGTCGTCGACGAAGTAGCGCGCCGACCCGCTCGTGTCGCCCGGAAGCGTGAATCCCGGCATCGCGGCCAGCGCGAGGTTCAGGGCTCGTCCGACGCCGGTTTCGAGCATCCCGCCGCACCACACCGGCGCGCCGGCGCCCTGGGCGATGTCGTGAACGCGACGAGCCTCGAACACACCTCCCACCCGCCCCTGCTTGATGTTGACGATGCGACACGCCCCCATCCCGAGCGCGGCCGCGGCGTCCGCCGCGGATCGGATCGACTCGTCCAGGCACAGGTCCGTTCGGATCCGCGTCTGCAGTCTCGCGTGGTTCACGAGGTCGTCGTGGTGCAGCGGCTGTTCGATCATGAGGAGTCCCAGCTCGTCGAGCGCCAGGAAGACCTCGATGTCCTCCGGCTCGTACGCGGCATTCGCGTCCACGGAGAGCAGGATGTCCGGGTGCGCCTCGCGGACGGCGGCGACGCGCGAGACGTCGGTTCCCGGCTCGATCTTCAGCTTGATCCGCCGGTAGCCCTCGGCGAGATAGCCGTCCACCTCACGCAGGAGCTGGTCGGTCGTCGGCGTGATGCCGACCGACACGCCGCAGGGCACCCGGTCTCGCTCGGCACCCAGATAGCTGGCGAGGGACCGCCCTTCGGCGCGGAGCTCGGCATCGAGGACGGCGTCGATCAATGCCGCCTTCGCCATCGGGTTGCCACGCACGCCCGAGAACACCCGGTCGAGGTCTTCCGCCTCGACGTCGCCCGCGGCGGCGAGCGCCGGGACGAGGAACTCGCGCAGAACCAGCCACGCGCCCTCGTTGAACTCCTCACTGAAGCCGGGGTCCGGACCCGCGACGCATTCCCCCCATCCCTGCGCTTCGTCGGTCTCCACCCGAACGAGCACGCACACCTTCTGGGTCTCGTTCCCGAAGCTCGTCCGGAACGGGCGCACCAGGGGCAGCCCGACGAGCCGGAGCTCGACGGCGCGAACCGTCGTCACGGCCCGGCCGCCCCGAGCACGTAGGTCGATTCCTCCGTGAACCCCTCGACGGACAGGCCAGCGTCGAAGCAGCGTTCGAAGGCCTCACCCGTCGCCTCACGCCAGGCCCTCGCGAGGGCGGGGTCGCGCGCGCGCAGCGCGTGGTACTCGCGCGGGATCCGGATCAGCGCCCGGTCGCCGGACGGCGGCGCCGGGCTGCCAGGTCGGGGCGACTCGGCGGCGTCCCCCTCTCGGCCCAGCACCTCCTCTCCTTCGGCGAGCACCTGCCCGCGAGGCTCTCCTTCCAGATCCCAGCGAACCAGGAGCCGGTCGCTCCGGTCGCCGCGGTTCAGCTCGTCGGACATGTCCCCGTAATAGTTCGGAAGGAACCGGTCCGCGGCCGCTCCCAGCTTCACGAGGTTGAACCACGCGTTGCGCGACACGAGCGGGTCGAACGTCCATCGGATGAGCGAGATCCCGGCGTCGAGCGCCTGGGCGCGCTGGGCGAGCTTCAGCGCATAGCCCACGCCGCGGTGGCGGCGATCGGGAAGAGCCCCGAGCTGGTGCGAGTGCACGTGAAGGCCGTCACGGTGGTTGACGCCGGCCCAGCCGAGGACGAACCCGATCAGCTCCGTTCCCGCGACCGCGCCGAACGGCACGTTCCCCGACTCCGCGAGCGCGATCACCATCTCGCTCGGGGTTTGCGCCTGCTCCCCCCAGACCGCCCGCTCCACGGCGAGCAGCGCCTCGACGTCCTCGACGGTCGTGAGAGCCCGCAGCGACACTCCCGCGCGCTCCGCCGCGGCGTCGGCTGCGTCCCAGGCGTCGCTCATCGCGATCGAGTGTAGCCAGGCCCCCTGCCGGCACGAACACGACGAAGACCCGCGACCGGCGCGGGCCTTCGGTGGGACGGCGATCCGGGGTGACTAGCCGCCCGCGGGGGGCGGGAGCTCCTGCCACTCCACGTCGTCGAGGTCCTGACCTCGCCGGCGCTTCACGATCGAGGCCACGGCCGCGACGATGCCCGCCACGATCGCCAGCTTCATCAGCTTCCTGAAGAAGCCGCCCTTCTTCCTGTCCTCGGCTGGTGCGTCATCGGCCATCGAGGGCCTCCTTCCCCTGTGGGGCTGGATGGACTTGAACCATCGACCTCTTCCTTATCAGGGAAGCGCTCTAACCGAGCTGAGCTACAGCCCCCAGTCGTGCTGGGCCCGAAGCCCGGCGCAGAGCGTAGCCATGGCCGGAAACACGTGTCAATCGAGCGGCTCAGCGCTGG
>JALYLM010000150.1 GCA_030774235.1 Actinomycetota bacterium | reverse complement strand
ATGCCCTCGCGGTGTTGACGACCGGGGCTCGTCCCGTCGCCGGCGGCACCGACCTCGTGGTCGGGGCGCGACAGGGCAAGGCCCCGCTTCCCGACGCCCTGCTCGCGATCCATCGGATCGACGCCTTGCGAGGGATCGTGGAGATCGGGGGAGGCATCCGGCTCGGGGCCTTGACGACGCACGCGGAGATCGAGGCGAACCCGATGATCCGGGAGCGGTTCGCGGCGCTCGCGGACGCGTCGGCGATCGTCGGATCCCATGCCACCCGGGCGCAGGGCACGATCGGCGGCAACGTGATGAACGCATCGCCGGCGATGGACACGGGAGGGCCCTTGCTCTGCGCCGACGCAACCGTGACCTTGCGGTCGGCGTCAGGAGAGCGCGTGCTGTCCCTCGACGAGCTCTGGACCGGGCCAGGGACGACGGCTGCCGCGCCCGAGGAGCTGTTGGTCGCTGTCGGTGTTCCCCCGCCGAGCCCGCGCTCGGGCTCGTGCTACGTGCGCCTGGAGTACCGGCGCCAGATGGAGATCGCCGTGGTCGGGGTGACCGCGGCCGTCGCGCTCGACGGTGACTCGGTATCGGATGCCAGGGTCGCGATCACGGCGCTGGCACCGACGATCCGCCGTGTCCCCGACTCGGAGCGAGCCCTGGCCGGCTCGGACGGAGGCCCCGAGGCGATCGAGGAGGCGGCCCGCGCTGCGGCGGCAGGGTCCTCGCCGATCACCGACGTCCGTGGATCGGCCGAGTACCGGCTCGCGATGGCTGCCGTGATCGCGCGGCGCGCGATCGAGGGCGCGCTGGCGCGTGCGAACGGAGAACGGGTCCCGATCCCGGCAAGCCCCACTCTGTACGGCGGCGCGGGAAGGGGAAGCAGATGAGGGTCGCGGCGACGCTGACCGTGAACGGCACCGCGTACCCGGTGGAGTTGGATCCGCACACCAGCCTCCTGAACGCCGTCCGCGACGTCGTCGGGCTCACCGGGTCGAAGGAGGGGTGTGACGACTCCGAGTGCGGAGCCTGCATGATGCTCCTCGACGGCGAGCCGGTGAACGCGTGCTCGTATCTCGCGCTGCAGGCGGACGGTCGCGACATCGTCACGGTGGAGGGTTTGGGCCTCGCCGACGGCCTGGCACCGTTGCAGCGCGCGTTCCTGCGGCACGGAGCTGTCCAGTGCGGCTTCTGTACACCGGGCATGCTCATCTCGGCGACCGCCCTGCTGGGTCGCAATCCCGATCCTTCGGAGGACGAGGTCCGGATCGCGCTCGCCGGGAACCTCTGCCGCTGCACCGGCTACGACGGCATCGTCCGCGCCGTCCGCAGCGTCGCGCGCTCGGCCGACGCGACCTGAGGGTCCCGGTCTCGTCGAGCTCGCTACGAGACGGAGACCTCGATCGTGTGGTCCCCGGTCGCGCCGTTGGGAGCGGGCGGCGAGACGATCGGGGTTTGGGTCGCTCCCATGTCGTCCGTCGCTCGGACAGATACCACATGGTCGCCGGGGGCTGCGTCCCACCGGTAGACCCATTGCCGCCACGTATCGATCGTGTCCTGAGCGGCCAGGTCGGCGGGCATCCATGCTCCCTCGTCCACTCGGATCTCGACCTTTTCGACGCCGCGATGCTGGGCCCACGCGACACCTGCGACCGGCAGCTGGCCGGCGCGCACCCGCGACCCCGAGCCCGGCGTGTCGATCCTGGATTCCGTCTTGATCGGCGCCTGCTGGGACCATCCGCGCCTGATCCAGTACGCGCTGTACGCCGCGAACGTCGTGAGCTCGATGTCGACGATCCACTTCGTCGCCGAGACGTAGCCGTAGAGACCGGGGACGATCATCCTGACCGGGAACCCGTGCGCGAGTGGGAGCGGTTCCCCGTTCATGCCGACGGCGAGCATCGCATCACGACCATCCATGACGGCCGACGTAGGGGTGCCGACGGTGAAGCCGTCGCTCGAGCGCGAGACAATCTGCGACGCCGCGGGATGCACGCCGGCCTCGTCCAACAGATCCTTCAGCCGTGCGCCCAGCCAGCGAGCGTTGCCGATGTAGGGGCCGCCCACCTCGTTGGAGACGCACGTCAGCGTGACATCGCGCTCGATCAGCGGGCGAGCCACCAGCTGCGCGTAGTCGATCGTCACCTCGCGGTCGACCATGCCGTGGATACGGAGCTTCCAGTTCGTGGCATCGACCGCGGGGACGAACAGCGCGGTGTCCACTCGATAGAACTCGTCGTTCGACGTGATGAAGGAACTCAGACCCGGGATCCGCAGGTCGGCTCCGGGAGGAACCGGCGGCGCGGCGTCGGCCGGCTTCGGGAGCTTCACGGCCGCCCGTGAGGCGCTCGCGTCCGCGCGCCGCACGAGGTACTGACCGGCGAAGCCCGACAAAGCCGCGACCCCCGCCGCTGCGGCGCCCGTCCGCAGGAATCGGCGTCGGTCGAACCCCGGCGGCGGGCCGCCGGTTCGCCGATCCAGCGTCGGAGCATGGGGCGGCGTCCCCACAGAGGACCGAAACCATGTCACGGGCCGAAGGCCCGCCGCGCGGCGAAGGCGGACGTAGGCGAAGATGCCCGCTCCCGCGCCCAGGATCGATGGGATCGAGGCGCTGAGGTCGTTTGTCGGTCGTGTCACCGAGGCGATGATCCCGATCACACCGAAGGCAACGATCCCGAATAGGCCGAGCAAGGGGCGTGGCACCGCGAGAATGCCGATCACGGCGGCGGCGATCGCGAGGATCGCGCCGATCCCCACGAGCAGCGCGAGCTTGTCGTCGGACCCGAACGTACGGATCGCGAAGCTCTTCAGCCATTCCGGGGTGGCGTCGATCGCGGCCCCACCCACGGCGATCATCGGCGAGGAGGCGCCCCCGGCCACGCCCGCGACAAGCTGCGCCGCCCCGAGGGCGACCCCACCGGCGGCAAGCCCGATGAGCCCGCCGGCCAGCGGGCGACCACGTTCCGGAATCTCGGGCGGCGATCCGGACACCTGCTCCGCCGTCCTCGCCCTCACGTGCGACATCCCTAGGCCTCCCTCACCGGACCAACCAGTACGCCATTCGGCACCGATCCTGTCTAGGATCCTCGAAGCCCGTTACGCGGGGCGGAGAGGTTCGGGGCGAACGCGCGCACGATCCTGATCACGCCCCATGCCCGAGGTAACGAACGTGGCTGCTTGGAGACTGATCGGTGGAGGTGATCACATGACGGATGGGACGATGAACGAAAGATCTCTACCTTCGACAGAGGATGGGTGGAGGCAGATCCTCACCCCCGAGCAGTTCCATATCCTGCGCGAGCAGGGAACGGAACGTGCGTTCACGGGGAAGTACGCCGCCACGAAGGAGCGGGGCGTCTACCGATGCGCCGGCTGTGGGGCCGAGTTGTTCGGCTCCGCGACGAAGTTCGAGTCGGGCACCGGCTGGCCGAGCTTCTTCGAGCCGATCTCCGAAGAAGCGGTGGCGCTGGAGACGGATCACGCGTACGGGATGCAGCGGACGGAAGTGACGTGTGCGCGCTGCGGCGGCCACCTCGGCCACGTCTTCGACGACGGTCCCCGTCCAACAGGTCAGCGCTACTGCATGAACTCGGCGGCTCTGGCGTTGGATCCGGCACCGGACTGAGCCACAGTCTCGCGGGCGGTCTACGCCGCCGCGCGTCCTTCCGGCCGAACGTAGACGCCGAGATGCCAGACGACGCGACGACGTTCGCTTCGTACGGGACGGAAGCCCGCGGCCCGGACCCGGGCATCGATCAGATCGATGTCGTGGATGAAGACCCGGAAGCCGCGGAACTTCCGGTCACGCGTGCGATACCAGAGGTTGGCGAACCGCATCTCCCATCTCATGATCGCGCCCGTGAGGCCGGCGGAGGGCGGCGCCGTGAACGCGTAGACGGCGCCGGCGGCGGAGAGTGAGTGCTCGAGCAGCTGGTCGACGTCGGGGTAGCAGCAGAACACCCGATTCAGCACGACGACATCGGCGTTCGGCAGCGGGGCCTTCGAGCCGTCGCCGACCTCGAACGAGGTGCGATCGGCCACTCCCCGTTTCGCCGCCAGTCGTCTCGCCTCACCGACGGCCTTGGGCGACAGCTCGAGGCCGAACGCCTTCGACGCTCCCCGCCTCACCGTCTCGATCGCCAGATCGCCGATACCGCAACCGACGTCGAGGACGCTCCGGTCGCGGACGCCCGCCTCTTCCAGCGCCGCGAGCACTGAAGCGGTGACTCCGGCGACCGTGCGCTTCCTCTTGGCACGCTTCGACCAGTGGTCGACCCAGTCGTCGAAGCAGCAGTCGCCCCGCTCGTCGTCCACGGGCGGAGTGTAGTGCTACGGGCCCCGGCCTCATTCGAATGCGTCTCGAATGTCCTGCGTCGTGGCGTCCGTCTCTTCTTCCTGAAGCGGTTCGGGGACGATCACGCTCTCATCGGTGTCTGAGTCTCTCCTGATCCACACGGCGAGCTCCGCGGCGACGTCGGGCTGGTCCTCCGTCGCGGTCTCGATCAGTTCGACAACGTCGTCGTCACCGAGGGGTGTCTCGAACAGCACGTCCTCGCCCCGCATCACCCGCAGCCGTCGTTCCGTCATCCCAGCCTCCTCGTTCGTCAGCTCGGAACCTGTACCACGAGCGGCGGACGCTTGCACAGCCCGGGATCCGGGCGCTCGGGCCTCCCGGGACCGATCGTGACGACCGGCCCCTGGGGTCTCCGACGCCGCGACGATAATGAAGGGATGACCAGGGCAGCGGTCATCGGGCTCGGCGCCATGGGGAGTCGCATCGCGCGCCGGCTGCTGGACGCAGGCCACGACGTCGTCGTCTGGAACCGGACTTCAGCGAGCATGACGCCGCTGACGGACCTCGGGGCGGATGCGGTCTCCGACCCTGCCGACGCGGCGCGTCGAGCCGAAGTGATCATCATCATGGTCTCCGATGGGACCGCCCTTCGGGACGTGACGGAGGGATCGAAGGGAGTCGCCTCCGGCGCGGGGGACTCCACCACGGTCATCCAGATGTCGACGGTCGGACTCGTCCCGATGTCACGGCTGGCGTCGGTGCTGCCGGCCGGAACGGGGTTGCTCGACGCGCCCGTGCTCGGCAGCGTGTCGGAGGCGGAGTCCGGCACGCTCACGATCTTCGTGGGCGGGCCACCGTCGCTCGTCGAGCGATGGACGCCGCTCTTGTCTACGCTCGGCTCCCCCGTCCGGGTCGGGGATCTGGGCACCGGCACGGCGGCGAAGCTGGTCGCGAACGCCACGTTGTTCGGCGTCCTCGGAGTCCTCGGGGAGGCGCTGGCGCTCGCCGACGAGCTGGACCTTGCGCGCGATGTCGCGTTCCAGGTGCTGGCCGCGACGCCGCTGGCCGCACAGGCTGAGCGGCGCCGGCGCTCGATCGAGACCGGCGACTACCCCGCTCGCTTCTCCCTGTCACTCGCCCGCAAGGACGCGGACCTGATCCTGGATGCGGCCGCGGACCGTGGGGCGGATCTTCGGATCCTCGCGACCGCCCGGACCTGGCTCGTGGCGGCCGAGGAGGCGGGATGGGGCGACGGTGATTACTCGGCCATGCTCGCCCACATCATCGAGCCTGGACGCTGAGCGCTCGATCTGGGCTCTTCGCGCCGACCCCGAAGGGGCGGTTGCGTCTGTGCGGCCTATGCCAGCGCCGAGCACACGGCGGGGAAGGGGGTCGGATCTTGGATCCCGCTCGACTGCAGGATGACCAGCGGCGTGTTTGGGTCGCTCACGTCGGCGAGGTAGACGAGCCGGCCGACGGCGCCGTAGATCACTCCGAGCCCCGGTGCGACGAAGACGCCGTTGTTGCCGTCCACGGTGATCGTGACGGTGCCGTCGGCATCGGGCGCGCTCGTGAGAAACGGACCGGCCAGGGCCGTCGTCAGCGAGGCGCCGCTCAGCGGGTTCGAGTACGTCACGGAGAAGTCGGCGACGGTGACCTTCTGGCTCCCGTCGGCGTAGTCGAAGAAGAGGAAGGTGCCGCTCGCGTGCGAGGTGATGGCGAATGGGCACGTGTCCGGGCCCGCGGCGATGATCCGCGTGTTATCGAAGGGAACGCGCACCGGACCGGCCGCGGCGGCGGGCCCTGTGAGAACGGGGAAGATTGCTGCCGTCGTCACCAGCAGTGCGATCGAACGCCTCAGCATGAGAGCACTCCTCCCTCGTGGGACCCACCTTCTGAATATCCGGCGTCAGCATCGTAATCCATTATTGCTCCTGACGCAATGACGTACGCTAGCCTCATGAGCAGCGAAGGATCGGGCCTCTACGGCGTGTCGCTTGCGATCGAGCTCGTGAATACGGTGGACATGCTCAACGATCCACCGGACTTCCTGACCGACGTCGAGCGACTCCGACGGTTCCTGGTCCATGTCGGTCACGAGGCGGCAGCGAAGAGACTGACGCGAGCCGATCTCACGGCGACGCGACTGGTCCGCGACCGCGTCACGCACGCGATGGAGGCCCCGGATCCCGCGGCCGCGGTCGCCCGGCTGGATCGCATGGTCGAAGCGCTCGAGTTCCGCCCCCGTGCGGTCGCGACCACGAAGGGGTCGTGGCAGATGTTCTACGGCCCTCCCCCCGAGGAGGGCCCCGGGTTCATCGGCCCCTCTGCCGTCATGGGGCTCCTTCAGCTGATCGTGGACGGTGAGTGGGACCGGATCGGACGCTGCGCGGGTGCGCCGTGTTGTTGCGTCTTCGTCGATCGATCGAGGAACCGGAGCCGTCGCTACTGCACTCAGCTCTGTGCCGACCGTGTGAATCAGGCAAACGCGAGACGACGCCGTGGGCGAAGCCGTTGACAAGCGCCGACGCTCGCCGTCGACGGCGCGGGCCTTCTCGAGCTCGGTGTACGTCACGAGAGGGAGCGGTCGTCGATCTCCCACACGTGATCGAGGGTGTGCCACGCGACGCGTCGCACGAAGTATCGGGGCAACCAGATCTTTCCGCCCCGCGGCCCGCTGTCGGGGAGTCCCTCCTCGACAGCGCGCGTCAGCGCATCGAGGACGGCCGTGCGCTCCCGATCGATGTCAGCTCGCGCGAGACGCTTGTTCATCTTCGGAGACCTCGCGGCGAGATGTGCCAGATACGCGGCTTCGGCTCCCGCGACGTGCGCCACGATGTCTCCGAGGCTTCGCCCACCCCCCCGCGGTCCCTTCCGGAGCCTGGTGCCGGCGGCCCCCTCGACCGCTCGGTCGAACGCCTTCCAGCACGCGTCCAAGATCGCCGTGAGCCGCTTCAGCTCGGGGGCGTCGATGGGAGTCGTGTCCGCCTTCGGCGCGATGGACGGCGCGCCGAAGTCGGTCGTCGCATCCCCCGTGAGCCGCTGGACGACCTTCAGCGCACCGGCCGCCTTCGGCGCTCGAAACGCCGGGCGGATGCCGCGAACGACGTCTGCGTACCGCGGACCGTAGACGACCAACGCGTCGAGCGCTTCGGTTTCGGCACGGCCCATCCTGCACCAGCCCGGCCAAGCGACGGCGCCGGCGAACACGCGCCGCGAGCCGGCCTCGATGTAGACCTCGGTGATCGACGACGATCTTGGCATGACCCCTTACCCGATCCGGGTCGGCCCGCGACCCGTTCATCCGCAGTCCTACGATCCGGTGACGCCGGCCGCCTCGAGCAGGCGGGCGGCCGTTCGCTCCCATGTCCATTCCCGAGCCACGAATCCGCTGACGCCCCGCCGAAGCTCTGCGCGCTCATCGGGCCCCAGCGACAGTAGACGATCGATGCCCTCGGCGAGCCCGACCACGGCTCCCTCGCCGGGCTCGAAAGAAAACAGTCCGGGCCTGCGCACTTCCCCTTCCAGGATGCCGGCAACCTCGGCCAGGCCCGAGTGCCGTGCGACCATGGGGAGCGCCCCGGCCGCCGCGCCCTCGGCGGCCACCATCCCGAACGCCTCGTGCAGGATCGACGGCACCACCAGGACGTCCATGGCGGCGAGGGCGCCGGGCGCGTACCGGTGGTCGAGTCGGCCGGTGAACGTCACGTCCCGACCGCCGAGGTGAAGGGCGTCGGGCACTCCTGCGGTTGATCGCCCAAGGACGGACGGATCGATCGGCATCTCGCCGATCCCTCGCAGCCACGCGAGCGCTCGCTCGTCACCGCGCCGCAGCGCGATCGCGAGCGCCGCCAGCCGTTCCCGATGGGATCCGAAGCCGACGATGAGAGCGGCAGCATCGCGCCGCGACAGGCGGTGGGCCGCCAGCAGGAGCTGGGCTCCCTTCTGCGGGATCAGCTTGCCGAGGTATCCCACGATCGGCTCGTCTCGTCCGGCGAGCGCACGAAGACGCATGGCCGAGCCCGGCTCGGGGACCTCCTGATCGTATGTGGTCGCGAGGGCATCGAGGCCCCGCGAATCCCTGCGGTCGAGCGCTTTCTCGACCTCGACATCGAGCGATGGCGGTCGCCCACGGACGGTATCCGGGTCGGACTCGAGTCGAGCCGCCGTCTCCTGCAGCGCGTCGGCGCGCGGTCTCGGCCGGAACGACGTGACCTCGACGCCGGGCGGGACCACGCGCCCGAGATCTCTCATCTCCGGAATGAGCGCGGCGCACCGCTCGAGGGCCTCGGCGCTCGGCCCGACGACGGTGAGAGCCGACTCGAGCCCTTCCCGCGCCAACTCGCGATACCGTGCCTGAGGTCGGATCGCGTACTCGAGGTCGCTGCCGTGGATCTTCGCCACGTACCTGCGGGAGCCCAACGCGCGGCGCCCGATCGCGGCCCCCGGGATCGCGTGGCCCACGAACACCACCTCGCTGTCGTGCCAGGCGGCCGCCGCCTGCAGCGCTTCCGCGTTCGCGAGTACGTACCCCTCGAGCTGGTCATCGGTCAGGTCGACGAACCGCCGGACATCATCGAACCCTTCGTACCGATCCAGGACGAAGACCGGCAACACGGCGCCGATCCGAGGACGAAGCAGCACGCAGCGCCCCGGGGCATCCGAGACTGCCGCATTGGGCACGAGCTCGGTGGGCCCGTCTCCGTCCACCGAGCCGTGTGCGTCGATCCACGGGTACCGCTCGGTGTGGACCTGTTGGCACAGCAGCAGCACGTCGTGGCCGGCCGCGCGGAACACCTCGGCCGTGCGAGCCGTGACGACGTTCGAACCCGAACCCTCCAAGATCCAGCCGTGCCACAGGAGAATCCGCACGCCCGCATGCTACGGTCGACCGGCCGCGATCTCCGGCAGGCACCGAGCGTCGTTTCCCTCCGCGATCCGGGTCCGCGACCATCGTCTTCCCCCGCGCGGACACGCCGGTCGGGCGATGGGGCCCGGTCGTTCGACGGTCGGGGAATGGACGACCGGCGAATGGTTCGGTCGGGTCGCGGCCGCTACCCTTCGAGTGGAACGAAAGGTGGCTCACATGACAACGACAACACCTGCGATCGGGAAGCGCAATGGCACGGCGCCCTGGGACAACAGCGGCCTTCGCGACCGCCTGCCGGAGGAACCCGTCGACCGCAGGGCGGTCGAACTCGAACTCCAGCGACTCGTCTTCGTCCGGCACGAGGAGCCGAAGACCCGGCGTTCGCTGCGACTCCGCCAGCGTCGGGTTCGCGCTGCGCACGCGAAGCTCCACCCGGTCGAGCGGCGGACGACGGTCGCGCGCTGACGCGGCCCCGAGTTCGGCTCGGTCACGCGGAGAGGCGTTCCGCCAGGTACTTCAGGCTCATCGGGTAGCGGTACTCGATCCCCATGTGCGTGGCGTCGAACAGCTCGAAGAAGACCTCGGTCACGCCGATCATCTCCAGTTCGCGACGGAAGGCTTCGGCCCCAAGGTCGAGGAAGTACTGATCCTTCGTTCCGGCGTCGATGTAGATCGCCCGCATCGAGCGCGGGTCATCCGCGTGCTGGGGGACCATCCGGACCGGGTCCCTCTCGAGCCACCGCTCCCTCACCTCCGGGATCAGCGCCCCGGTTGTCGGATCGAACGGGACCCGGACTGTGCCGTCGGGGTCGGCGGAGTAGCAGGCCGACATGCACCAATCGTTCAGCAGATGACCGTCGCTGTCCTTCGACATCGCGGGCCTGCTCCGGAAGTCCTTCCAGAAGTTCTCGAACGACCCCTCGTATTCGTTGCGGAGCGCGCGCGCAGATTCACGGAAATCCGGCAGGTAGCAGGCTTCGAACAACGCGTCTCCGGCGTGCGTCGCAAAGCCCCCCCAGACGTCGGGTCGAAGCATCGGCACGACCATGGCGCCGTAG
>JALYLM010000149.1 GCA_030774235.1 Actinomycetota bacterium | reverse complement strand
GTTCCTTCTGGCCGAAGGACCTGTCCAACTTCGACGGCGAGGACCGCGACGGGCTGGCCCTCATCGGCACGACGGACGAGGGCGAGGAGGTCGAGATCAGCAGGCGCGCCGCCGAATCCGACCTGCTCGTCTACGTGAACGTGAACCTTGTCGCGATGGACGGCGGCCATAAGTCCGTCGCGACGGGCCTTGCCGGGTACCGATCGCTGAAGTACCACCACAACGTCGACACGATGCTGCACTCGCGGTCGTACATGGATCCTCGCGAGGGCCACAGCGCGATCAACGACTCGACCGTTCGGATGGGTCGCCTGATCGCAGCCGGCGGCCTGAAGATCTTCCAGATCGAGACCACGGTGAACAGCGAGACCTTCCCGTCGAACCTGGGCTTCCTGAACAAGCGGGAGTGGGAGTGGTCCGCCTTCGACCAGGGCCTGATGATGACCGCGAAGAAGGCGAACGAGCTCGCGCCGTCCCGGATCCGGCGGGAGTTTTTCCGCCGCGTCGAGGCGCCGTACAAGATCACCGGGGTGAACGCCGGCGACGTCGAGGCGGTGCACGATCGCACGCTCGAGAACCTCCACCGCCAGCAGCTCGTCGAGGTGCAGGGGCAGTCCGACATCGTCGTCTTCGGGCTGCCGTACCTGGGCCCGTACAACGTGAACTCGATCATGAACCCGATCCTCGTGCACTGCCTGGGCCTGGGGTACCTGTTCAACCTGTACCGGAACAAGCCGCTCGTGAAGCCCGGCGGCGTCGCGATCCTGTTCCACCCGGTGCCGTGGGAGTTCCACCAGATCCATCACCCGAGCTACATCGACTTCTTCGAGGAGGTCCTGCTCGAGACGACCGATCCGAAGACGATCGAGTCGAAGTTCGAGGAGCGCTACGCGACCGACCCCTGGTACATCCACCTGTACCGGACGTCGCACGCCTACCACGGCGTCCACCCGTTCTACATGTGGTACTGGGGCGCGCACGGCCGGGACCACTGCGGCGACGTGATCTTCGTCGGCGGAGATCCGAAGACGGTGGCACGGCTCGGCTACCGCGCGGCCGGGACGCTGCGCGACGCGCTCGAGATGGCGAAGGACTCGGTCGGGTCGAGCCCGTCCATCACGTACTTCCACTCGCCGCCGCTGATGATCGCGGACGTGCGATGAGCGGGATGCGCGACGAGCTGAAGACGATGGCCCAGGGGTTCCGCTGGGGCCGGCGCCCGATCGTTCCCCGCGGCGCCGAGCCGTACCGCCTGGAGAAGCAGGAACGGATCTTCCCGACCGACTGGGCGCGGACCGACGCGGGAGTTGCTGCCCGGCAGGCCATCCTGAAAGGCATCATGAGGCCCCTGATCCACAACGAGCTGTCGCTCCGGGTGTTCGGCCCCGAGATCCTGGACGGCGTGCAGGCTCCGTTGATCTTCTTCTCGAACCACACGAGCCACCTGGACGCGACGATCATCATGACGTCGCTTCCCGACGAGTGGCAGGCGAAGACCGCCGTCGGCGCGGCGAAGGACTACTTCTTCGACGTGTGGTGGCGTCAGGCGTTCACCGCGCTCGTGTACGGCGGGTTCCCGATCGACCGCGGCGGCGGCTCGACGGCAACGAACAAGGCGCGCGAGCTGCTGGACGACGGGTGGAGCCTCGTCGTGTTCCCCGAGGGCGCGCGGTCGCCCGACGGGCACGTCCAGCGATTCCGTCACGGGACGGCGCGCCTGTGCATCGAGGCCGGGGTCGGCGCGGCACCGATCGGGATCCGCGGCGCCTACCAGGCGATGCCGAAGGGGCGGAGCTGGCCTCGCGCCGGCCGACCGCCGGTGACGGTGCGGTTCGGCGCGCCGCTGTTCCCGGAGGAAGGCGAGACCCACCAGGACTTCTCGCGTCGCATGGCGCAGGCCGTCGCGCAGTTGCACGACGAGGACCGCACGACGTGGTGGGACGCGCTGCTGCGCGCCGAGGCCGGGGAGACGCCCTCGCTCGCGGGACCGTCGGGTCCCGCCTGGCGCCGGCGATGGGAGGGATCGCGCCCGATCCCGCGCCGCGGCCCGGGGAAGACCTGGGAGTAGCGATGCCGCGCACCGGCGGCGAGGAGCGGCGAACAACGCTCGTCGAGGAGGCGATCCGCGCCTTCGGACGTCAGGGCTACAACGGAGCGAGCCTGGACCAGATCGCGACGGCGGTCGGCGTGCGCAAGCAGACGCTCCTGTACTACTTCCCGAGCAAGGACGCGCTGCTGGAGGCGTGTCTCGCCGCGGCGGGGGAGCGGCTCGCCGCAGAGATCGGGGCGGCGCTCGAGGGCAAGGAGACGTACTGGGATCGCGCCGAGGCGGTGATCCACGCCGTCTTCGGCCTGGCCGAGGAGTGGCCCGAGTTCCCCATGTTCATCCGGGAGGCCGGCCGCCTCGGACCGGCGGCGTTCGAGGGCCTCGCCGATGTGCTCGATCCGATGCGCAAGCGCGCGATCGAGTTCCTGGAGACCGGCATGGACCAGGGCGAGATCCGAAAGCAGGACCCGGCGATGCTGCTGTTCACGCTCTACACGGCGGTCGTCGGCTCGCTCACCGAGGCCAGCGTCCTGAACGCCGTCGTCGGTGCGGGCAAGGGCCGTGCGTCCCTGCGTCGCCGCGAACGCGAGGTCGTCGGCTTCGTCCGGAGCGCTCTGGTCCCGCCCGCCGCCGGCTAGCTTCGACCGACGTGGGCCCAACTGGCGGATGGCAGATGCTTCCATGTAATCCCCAGCAATTGAGGGATAGCGAAAGAGTCCCTTATTCCCTAGCATGTGAGTGATACGATGCCTCTCATGGACGACCTCCTTCCGTACACCCACACCGATGAGATCAGGGACCTCTCCAAGGAGCTCGACGCTTGGCGGAAGCTGCTCGACTTCCGAGTACTTCCACGTGCCTGGGAAGGCCGCCTGCGTCGCGACCTCGAAGCCGAGGCTGTTGCTGCCTCGACCCGAATGGAAGGGGTCAACGTCACCGTGGACGAGGTACGGCGCATCCTCGCGGGAGAACAGCCTCCCGAAGTTGAACCCGAGGATCGCGAGCTGGTCGAGGGCTACCGCGACGCCATGAACTTCGTTCTCCGCCAGTCGGACGATCCTGGGTTTTCCTGGGACAGGGGTTTGATCGTCGGACTTCACGATCGCGTGCTCGCTGGGCGCTTTGACTACGGAGCGGGGAGACTTCGAACGGACCGGCAGGTCTTCGTGAGAAATCGTCAGACAGGTGGGGACGTATTTCTCCCACCCCCAGGAGAGCAAGTTAAAGCGCTCATGGATGAAGCCTCCGAGCGGATGCGAACAGGTCATCCACACAGCGCTATCGCGGCTGCTTGGATCCACGTAGCGATCGCGGCGATTCACCCCTTTCGGGACGGAAACGGTCGGTCAGCGCGAATCCTGGCTTCGCTTGCCATGTGCCGGGGCGAATTCAAGCGCCGTGAGTTCACCTCCTTGGAAGAGTGGTGGGGTCGTCACCTTGACGCCTACTACGAGCTGTTCGGGTGCTTGGGGTCGGAATTCGATCCACGAGCGGACGTCACACCCTTCGTGAGAGGCCACCTTCAGGCACAGCTTCACCAGGTGAGGGCCCTCGATCTCCGCCTGAGAGCGGAGCAACAGATCTGGATGGCCGTGGAGGACGCCGCTGAAGACGCGGGGTTGGACAGACGGCTCGCCAACGCGCTTTGGGATACGTTCTTCGGTCGAGATGTCACCGCCGGCTACTACCGCTCGCTCGCCGACGTTAGCCCCGCAACTGCCACGAACGATCTGACCGCCGCTGTTGCGTCGCGGTTGCTTTCAGCCAGGGGCCAGCGGCGAGGCCGACGTTACCTCGCCGGCGACCGTCTGTACGAGGCGGTCGCCGACTCGCTCTCAATCGAGATCGAATCCGCAGAATCCGCGAAAGACCGCATCGTAGCCGAGCTCGGAAGACGACTGACGATGTCCGGCGAGGCTTTCGGCTTCCAGCGCCGGCCGTTCGCCGAGGAATAGTCTTCTTCAGCCTAAGGGTTTGGGCGTAGAGGGCGGCGAGACGCGGGTTGCGCCCGGGCTGACCGTCAGCTCATTCAACTGGTCGGAGAGCTCGTCGAGCGCTCGTCGGCACTCGACGAGTTTCTGCTGTGCCTCCGTGATCACGCCGTGTGCTCTCGTTCGGATCTGGGCGGCGGCGACGTGTGCCGCCTCGAGCACGGCGCTCACCTCGTCGCCCACCATCCTGGCGGCCTCGCTCGGCGCGAGCTCGCGGGCGCTGCCGGGGCGCGTCGCCGAGGATCCCGCCAGGTCCAATCGCCTCGAACCGGGTGACGAGTCGAGCCCGGAGACGAGGGTCGACTTCCTCAGCTCGTGGTTGGTCACCCCATCGGTCTCTGATTCCATCTGGCCGTCCCTCCCTCGGTCGATGTCTTCGACGTACATCGGAACGGGAGGGGCCTTCGGAACATCGCGAACCGGGTGATTCTTGGTTCCCCCGACGCCGGATGGGAGGGACCCGACGCCCTAAGAGTAGAACTCGACGATCAGGCGCTCTTCGATGGGGACCGGAAGCGGGATTTCGGTGCGGTCGGGCTCGCGCGAGAGCGTGCCCTGCAGCTGGTCCTTGTTCCGGTAGAGGTACCCCGGGGGATCCGGGGTGATCTCGAGCGCCTCGCGGACCGAGACGAAGTTCTTCGCCTTGTCGCCGATCTCGATCACCTGGCCCGGCTTCACGCGGGCGCTCGGGACGTCGATCCGCTTGCCGTCGAGGCTCACGTGCCCGTGCGACACGAGCTGGCGAGCCTGGCGCGTGGTGAGGGCGAACCCGAGCCGAAGCACGACGGTGTCCAGGCGGGTCTCCAGGAGGCGGATCATCTCCTCGCCGGTCACCTCGCGGCGGCGCGTGGCCCGCTCGTAGTAGCGGCGCATCTGCGCCTCGCCGACGCCGTAGATCGCCCGGAGCTTCTGCTTCTCCAGCAGACGGGTCTGGTACTCGGAGATGCGCTTGCGGCCCCGGCCGTGCTGGCCCGGCGGGTAGGGTCGCTTGTTCGACGGGCAGTTGGGGCGCCCGCACAATGCCGCTCCGACCCGCCGGCAGGTGCGGTGCTTCGGTCCGATCTTGTCCATGCGGTGGGCTAGGGTAACAGACTCTTATAGCTACTGACCTGCGACGATGCGACTGGATGGGAGGATGCCGGCGGTGGGGCTTCGAGATCGGGCGGTCGGGAGCGTGCTGGGGCTTGCCCTCGGCGACGCCCTCGGCGCCCCCTTCGAAGCCGGCCGGAGGGACCGGATCCACTCGCCGCTGCCGGCGTTCGAGCTCCCAAGGCGGGGCATGCCGCCGGGCACGACGACCGACGCCACGGCGATGGCCCGGAACCTCACGCGCTCGTTGATCGCGTGCGATGGCCGGCTGGACGTGGACGACGTGCTCGCCCGTCACCTGGAGTGGCTCGCCTCCGATCCGCCCGACGTCGAGAACCTCACGCGGCGCGTATTGACGCGCGTCCGGGAAGGCGCGAGCGAGGCCGCACGCGACCACGTGCAGCAGCGCGGTCCCGAGGTGAGCGCCGGGAACGGATCGGTCATGTACTGCCCGCCGCTGGGGGTCGTCCGCGCCCTCGCGCCGGAGCGACTGCTCGTGGAGGCGCCGGCGCTCTCCGCGATCACCCACTGGGACGAGCGCTGTCGAACCTCGTGCCTGGCGGTCACGCTCGCCGTCGCGGCGCTCGTGCGTGGGGAGCCGGGCCACGAAGCGGTCGAGGCCGCGATCGGGTCGGTGCAGGGCCACGAGGGCGGCGAAGAGCTCGAGTACCTGGCGCGCGAGGCGGGTCGCGCCCGCCCCGTCGACGGCCCGGACATGGGCTTCACGCTCTTCACGGCCGGGCTCGCGCTCCGAGTCGCGGCGGAGGGGGTCGGGTTCGAGGACGGAACTCGCCACGTCGTCTCG
>JALYLM010000148.1 GCA_030774235.1 Actinomycetota bacterium | reverse complement strand
GTCGTGCACGCGTTTCCCGGACCGACGCCGACCAGCACGCCGACCGCGCCGGTCCTCATCAGGTGCAGCGCGGTCGAGTACGACGCGCAACCGCCGACGATCACGGGTAGATCGAAGGCAGGGATGAACTCCTTCAGGTTCAGCGGCTCCTGGCGGCTGGAGACGTGCTCGCCCGAGACCACGGTCCCCTGGATCACCAGAACGTCCAGCTCCGCGTCCAGCACCAGCTTCGCGTAGAGCTCGACCCGCTGAGGCGTGAGGGATGCACAGGCAACCACGCCGCCGTCTTTGATCTCACGGATCCGCTGCCCGATCAGCTCCTCCTTGATCGGTTCCTTGTAGATCTCCTGCATCCGGCGCGTGGCCTTGTCGTCCGAGAGCGCCGCGATCTCCTCGTACATCGGCTCGGGATCGTCGTAGCGGGTCCACAACCCCTCGAGGTTCAGACACGCGAGGCCCCCGAGTCGGCCCACGGCGACGGCGGTCGCGGGCGAGACGGACGCGTCCATCGCGCTCGCCATCATCGGGAGCTCGAACGTGTACGCGTCGATCTCCCAGCGGATGTCGACGTCCTCGGGGTCTCTGGTTCTTCTCGATGGCACGATGGCCACCTCGTCGAACCCGTAGGCCCGCCGGCCGTTCTTCCCGATCCCGATCTCGAACTCCATGCGTCCCTACCCCCGAGTCGTCCGTCGCGGAAACGCGAAACGCCCACCGGTTCCCCGATGGGCGACACGAACCTGCATGAGCGCAACGATACCACCGGGTTCCGACGGCCTGAGAGAATCGCTCGGGCCCGTTCGCCGGAGGATGTTGCCGTGCACGAAGTTCCGGTTGTGCCGCGATCGGCCGACCGATTCGATGAGCTGCTCGCGCCCGGGGCCCTGCGCCGGTACCGGGATGCCGTCGGGCGCGGGGCTGCGCGGATGGACGGACGCACGCTCTGGCACGTGAACTCGGCGGCCGAGGGCGGCGGCGTCGCGGAGCTCCTCGGCTCGTCCCTGGGGTACCTGCGCCACGGGGGCATCGACGCGCGGAGGCTCGTGATCGAAGGCGACCCGGCGTTCTTCGCGATCACGAAGCGGATCCACAACCGGCTTCATGGCCACCTCGGGGACGGTGGCGCCCTCGGCGCGGACGAGCGCCTCGCATACGAACGGGCGTCGGCGCACAGCCTGAAGATCGCGACCGGGCTCATCAGGCCCGGCGACGTCGTCGTGGTTCACGACCCGCAGCCGCTGGGGCTCGTGCCGGGGCTCGTCGCGCACGGCGCGACCGTGATCTGGACCTGTCACGTCGGCGTCGACCATCCCAACTCGATCGCGCGCTCCGCGTGGGACTTCCTGCGGCCCGACCTTCGGGCGGCGAGCGCCTACACCTTCACGCGCCGCAACTACGTGTGGGAGGGGCTCGACGAACGCCGGGTCGCACTGATCCCGCCGTGCATCGACGGCCTGTCGCTGAAGAACGTTGACCTCGAGCCGTCGCGGCGAGAGGCGATCCTGGGAGCCGCCGGCATCCTCGAGCCGTCGGACCCCGGCGTCCCCTCGTTCGTCCGGCAGGACGGAACCGACGCTCGCGTCACACGGCGAGCCGAGATGGTCCAGGAGGCCCCGATCCCGGCCGGCGAGCGCCTCGTGCTGCAGGTTTCGCGGTGGGACCGGTTGAAGGATCCCGTCGGTGTGGTCGAGGGCTTCGCCGAGAGCGGCGACGCTGACGTCGGGCACCTCATGCTCGCCGGGCCGGCACCATCGTCGGTCGCCGACGATCCCGAGGCCGAGCAGGTGCTCGACGAGACACGCGGCGCCTGGGACGCGCTTCGCCCACACGTCCGCGGTCGGGTGCACCTGGCCAACATCCCGACCGAGGACGTCGAGGAGAACGCCGTGATCGTGAACGCCCTCCAGCGCCGCGCCGACGTCGTCGTCCAGAAGAGCCTGGCGGAGGGGTTCGGGCTGACGGTCACCGAGGCGATGTGGAAGGCAAGACCGGTCGTCGCGAGCCGCGTCGGCGGGATCCAGGATCAGATCACGGACGGCGAGAACGGCCGGCTCGTGGACCCGCGCGACCTGACCGCGTTCGGGAACGCCGTGAGGTGGCTGCTGGACGACGCCGCGAGGGCCGCGGGCCTGGCCGCCGCGGCACGGGAACGGGTTCGCGAGCGCTACCTCGTGCCCGACTACCTGGTCGCATACCTCGAGCTCATCGAGCGCATCGACCGATAGCGCCCGAGGCGCTCCACTCCGGGATCTCCGCCTTCTTTACGGCTGGCCCTCTCAGCGCTATGGTGCTGCCGTCCGGCCGGATCTGGGCGTTGCGCGCACCGGCCGGGACGCGGGATCGGGGGGACGGGTTGGCGATCGTACGAACCGTGGCCGTGCAGCGATCGAACCCGATCGTCGGGGCCTCGCTTCTCCACGGCTGGGTCGTCCCGGCCGCGATGTTCCTTCTCGTCGTCGTTGTCGCCTGGCTCGGGTGGCGGTGGATCAGGGGCGAGCACCTTGCGGCCATCGCCGCCGTCCCGCTGTTCGCCGGGCT
>JALYLM010000147.1 GCA_030774235.1 Actinomycetota bacterium | reverse complement strand
ATCTCGGTCGACTTGTGGGTCTTCGTGTGCGGCCGGAGCCGTACGCCGGCCGCCGCCGCCCTGGATGCCATCTCGGCGATATTTCGCTCCACGACGTCGAGGTCCCACAGCAGCGCGGGCGTGTCGATCTCGGAGATGTGGGTCATCGGCCGAGGCGTCAGGCGACGCGGCCGGGGGAGCCGTCGGGCGCCGCGATCGGTAAGCCGTCGCTCACCCACGCCTCCATTCCTCCCTCGAGGTTGTGGGCCTCGAACCCGCGAGCCTGGAACATCATCGCGGCCAGCTCGCTCCGGTTGCCGCTACGACAGATGACGACGACGGGCTTGGAGCGATCGAGGTCGGTGCCGCCGCTCGCCATGATGTCGCTCAGCGGGATGTGTACGGCGCCGTCGACGCGGCCGGCTTCCCACTCGTGGGGCTCGCGGCAATCGACCAGCGTGATCTCGTCGAGGTGCTCGTAGGTGCCCTTCGGCGTGCTGAGGTCGTCCATCGTTCGCCCGTCCCTCATCGCAGGTTCCAGATGCTACCAGTGGGGTGCGCGGGCCCCGGTTCGTCGGGCTCCCCGAACCAGCACGCGTCGGCTACGGCCCGACCGCGCGGGAGAAGGCGTCGTAGGCCGGCCGCCCGAACAGCACGAACCGGACTTCCTCGAGCGGCGTGGGGGCACCTCGGACCGTTGAGACGGCGACCGCCGCGGCCTCATCGAGCGGGTAGCCGTAGACGCCCGTCGAGATGGCGGGAAAGGCGATCGTTCCGGCTCCGAGCTCGTCGGCGACGCCGAGCGATGCCGTGTGGCAGGCCGCCAGGAGCTCGGCGTCTCTCGACGTCCCCGAGTAGACCGGGCCGACGGTGTGGATCACCCAGCGGGCGGGCAGGTCGCCGGCGGTCGTGGCGACGGCTTCTCCCGTCGGGAGTCCATCCGGGTATCGGGTCCGCCGGATCTCGCGGCACTCGGCCAGGATGGCGGGGCCGCCGCGCCGGTGGATCGCGCCGTCCACCCCGCCGCCGCCCAAGAGCGAATGGTTGGCCGCGTTCACGATCGCGTCGACTTCCTGCAGCGTGATGTCCCCTTCGATCAACACGATCTTCGGCACCGCTCGATGGTAGCGCCGGCCGCAGCGCAGCACGGACGATAGGCTCCCGCTCAGCCATGGCGGAGTTCGACCTCCTCGTGTTGGGCGACGTCAATCCCGACCTCGTGCTGCGAGGCGGCGACGTGGTGCCGGCGTTCGCCCAAGCGGAGCGCATGGTGGAGGAGGCCCGGCTCACGATCGGAGGCTCGGGGGCGATCCTCGCGTGCGGCGCGGCGAGGCTGGGTCTGCGTGTGGCGATCGCGGGCGTTGTGGGGGACGACCTGTTCGGGCGGTTCATGCTCGACGAGCTGGCCGCCCGGGGGGTCGACACCCGCGGCGTCGCCGTCGACCAGAGGCGATCCACGGGCGTCACTGTCGTGCTCTCCCGGCTCGACGACCGTGCGATGCTGACCGCGGCCGGCACGATCGGCGATCTTCGTGCTTCGCTCGTCGATCCTGCCTTGATCGACAGCGCTCGCCACGTTCATGTGAGCGCGTTCTTCCTGCAGCTGGGCCTGGTCGCCGGCCTGCCCGAGATCTTCGACGAGGCGCATCGCGCCGGCGCCACGACGTCGATCGACCCGAACTGGGATCCGGCTGGTGCGTGGGACGGCGGCCTGCTCGACCTGCTGTCCGACGTGGACGTGTTCCTGCCGAACGCGATGGAGGCGATGCGCTTGGCTCGGATCTCCGACCTCGATGAGGCGATCGTGCGGCTCCGCGCCCGCGTCCCGCTGGTCGTCGTGAAGAACGGCGCTCATGGAGCCATCGCGTCGAGGTCGGGCGAGCTGGTGCGCGGTCCGGGCTTCGACGTCGGGATCGTCGATACGACCGGTTCGGGTGACTCGTTCGATGCGGGGTTCCTCGCGGGGTTCCTCGAGGGCGAGACGCTCGAACGGTGTCTGGCGCTCGGAAACGCGTGCGGCGCGCTGTCGACGCTCGTTCCGGGCGGGACCGACGGGCAGCCCACGATGGCCGAGGCGACGGCGGCGATCGAAGGACGATCCGCACGAGCCGGGCGCGAGGGTGGGTCCGACTCGTGATCGTTTGCGTTGCCGCGAACCCGTCCGTCGACAAGCTGTTCGAGGTCGAGCGGCTCGTGCGGGGCGACATCCACCGTCCTATCGGGTTCGTGCAGACCCCGGGCGGCAAGGGGTTGAACGCGGCGCGGGCGGCGCACGCCCTCGGCGCCGAGGTTCGCGTGGTCGCGCTGCTTCGGGGCCATACCGGCAAATGGCTGGAAGAGATGCTCGCGGCCGAGGGCGTCCCCTGCGAGCCCCGCTGGACACACGGCGAGAACCGCGCGTCGCTCTCGGTTTCCGATCGGGAAACCGGTGGTCTGACCGAGTTCTACGAGCACGGCTCGGAGGTGCCGTCGTCCGCATTGGCCGAGCTCCTGAACGCTGTCGACGGGCTGCTGCCACGAGCGCGGTGGGTCACGATCAGCGGGTCCCTGCCGGTCGGCGCTCCGGACGACACGTACGCCGACGTCGTGCGAGACGCGCGCGCCGCCGGTGTGCGGGTTGCGCTCGACGCCGAGGGCGAGCGACTGCGCGCCGCCCTGGCATCGCATCCCGACGTCGTCAAGGTGAACGCCGCCGAGGCCGCGGGACTGCTGGGCGTGCCGACCGCCCGTTCCGCCGAGGCCCTCTCGGCCGCACAGAAGCTGCGCGACCTCGCCGGCGCCGACGGTCACGCGGGGTTGGTGACACGCGGCGCGGAGGGCGTCGTGGTCGCCGCTCCCGACGGGATGCTCTACGAGGGCCGACTCTACGTCCGAGGACGGTTCCCGGTGGGGAGCGGGGACGCGTTCCTGGCCGGACTCGTCACGGGCCTGGACGGCGGCGACGATTGGCCGGACGCGCTCCGCCTCGCGCTCGGGGCCGCCGCCGCCAACGCAGAGCTCCCCGGCGCCGGGAGGCTCGACCCCGCGCGCGCCCGAGCTCTCGCCGTCGGGGCCGACGTGCAACCTGCGTGAACCCAGCCCACCCGCGTCCGCCGACGGTCGTGCCGAGGCGATCCGTCAGGGGAGGCGCTCTCCCGAGACCGCATCGAACAGGTGGATCCGCAGGGGATCCGCCGTCACCGTCATCCGATCGCCTGGCGTTGGACGGTGTTCGGGACCCAGCCGGATCGTGACCGGCGCCCGGGTGCCCGCGTCGGCCAGCAGGGTGGCCTCGTCTTCCTCGGCGCCGCTCTGCGCCGGCCGGGCGTCGACGCTGCCGTGGACGAGAACCTCGTCGCCCAGCGGTTCGACAACGTCGATCTCGGCCTCGACGTGCGGAGCGGCGCCGTCGGCGCCGGTGGGCCGGAATGCCTCCGGTCGTACGCCGACGATGATCGGTCCGTCGGCGACCCCCGTCCGCGCGAACGTGAACGTCCCCGCGCTCACGGTGCCGCCGCCGGCCGTCCCGCGGAGCAGGTTCATCGGCGGCGATCCGATGAACCCCGCGACGAACACGTTCGCCGGGTTGTCGTAGACCTCCTGCGGCACGCCGAGCTGTTGCAGCTTGCCGGCGTTCATAACCGCGATGCGGTCGCCGAGCGTCATCGCCTCGACCTGGTCGTGGGTGACGTAGATCGTCGTGATCCCCAGCCGGCGGTGGAGCTTCTTCAGCTCGGCACGCATCTGCACGCGGAGCTTTGCGTCCAGGTTGGACAGCGGCTCGTCCAGCAGGAACGCCTTGGGCTCGCGGACCAGGGCCCTCCCCATCGCGACGCGCTGCCGTTGCCCGCCGCTCAGCTGCCCCGGCCGGCGGGCCAGGAGCTCGTCGAGGCCGAGCATGTCGCTGATCTCGCGCACGCGACGGGTGACCTCGTCGCGAGGCGTGCTGCGCTGCCGCAACCCGAAGGCCAGGTTCCGCTCCACCGTCATGTGCGGATACAGCGCGTAGTTCTGGAAGACCATCGCGATGTCGCGATCGCGCGGCGAGACGTCGTTCACGACCGCGCCACCGATCCCGATTCGGCCCGAAGTGGGGCGCTCGAGGCCGGCGACCAGCCGCAGGGCCGTCGACTTCCCGCAGCCGGACGGGCCGACGAGGATCATGAACTCCCCGTCCGGGATCGTGAGCGTGAGGTCGTCGAGCGCGACGGTCCCGCCCGCGAAGACCTTGCGGACGTCCTCGTAGCGCACCTCCGACATCGCCCTATCCCTTCAGTCCGGCCGTGGCGATGCCGCGGATGAAGTACCGCTGAGCGAAGAAGAACAGGACGAGGATCGGCGCCATGCTCATCACGTTCGCGGCCATCAGCAGGTTGGTGCTGCTCTGGTGCGCGCCCTGGAACGTCGTGAGGCCGAGCTGCAGCGTCATGTTCTTCTCGGAGTAGATCGTGATCAACGGCCACAGGAAGTCGTTCCAGGTCCACATGAACTGGATCACCGCCAGCGTCGCGAGTGCCGGCGCCGACAGGGGAATCACGATCTTGAACAGCACGCCGAGACGCGACGCGCCGTCGATCCGGGCCGCCTCCTCGAGCTCGACGGGGAGCGTTCGGAAGAACTGTCGGAGCATGAAGATCCCGAATGCGTTCGCCAGGTTCGGCACGATCAGCGCCCCGAGAGTGTCGATGAGGCCGAGCTTCTTCACGATCAGGAACGTCGGGATCATCACGACCTGGAACGGGATCATCAGCGTCGCGAGCATCAGCACGAACACGACCCCGCGCCCGAAGAACGGAACCCTGGCGAACGCGTAGCCGGCCAGGCTGCAGAGCAGGAGGTTGGCGAGCACGGTCACCGTCGTGACGATCGTGGTGTTCAGGTACCACCGGCCGAACGGGGCGTCCTGCAACACGCTCGTGTAGTTCTCGAGGTGGATGCCGTGCGGGATCAAGACCGGCGGGAAGTGCCGGGTGTCGTTCAGGGATTCGACGGACGTGACCATCATCCACAGCAGCGGCACGATCATCACGAGGGCCACGGGGAACAGGATCAGGTGCCACGGACTGAAGGGCAGTCGGCCTCCGGGACGCTCCGGCGCCTCCTCCAGCGCGATCGGAGCGGGGGGCTCGAGGACGGTGGACGCGCTCACGAGCTGTAGTGCACCAGCTTCCTTCCCATCCACAGCTGGATCAGCGTGAGGATCAGGATCACGACGAACAGGACGTACGCGATGGCGGCGGCGTAGCCGGCGATGCCCTGTTGGAAGGCGAGATCGAACAGGTAGTAGACCAGCACGTAGGTTGCGTGCAGCGGACCGCCCCTCGTGAGGAAGTAGACCTCGTCGAACAGCTGCAGGGCGTTGATCGACGACCACACGATCAGGAACAGGGTCGCCGGGCCGAGCAGCGGGAGCGTGACGTTGCGGAACACGCTCCACCGGCCGGCGCCGTCGATCTCGGCCGCCTCGAGCAGCTCCGCGGGGATCCCCTGGAGGGCGGCGAGATAGATGATCACGTCGAACCCGAGCCAGCCCCAGACGGTCATCGCTACGATCGAGTAGAGGGCCCCGCTCGGGCTCTCGAAGAAGCCGAACGGCCCGAGCCCGACCTTGCCGAGTCCGTAGTTCGCCAGGCCGAACGTCTTGTCGAACAGCCACAGGAACATGATCGCGGTGGCGATCGTCGACGCGACGACCGGCACGAACACGGCCGTTCGATAGAAGCGGATACCACGGATCCTGCGGTTCATCGCGATCGCGACAGCCAGGCCGCCCCCCACCGACAGCGGCACGAACAGGCCCGTATAGATCAGCGTGTGCCCGGCCGACTCGCGGAACAGCGGGTCCTTGAACAGCGCCCGGTAGTTCGCGAGCCCGACGAAGGGCGTGCTGGGCGAGATCAGGTTGCTCTTCTGGAGCGACAGCAGGAAC
This sequence comes from Actinomycetota bacterium, assembly GCA_030774235.1. Taxonomy (GTDB): domain Bacteria; phylum Actinomycetota; class UBA4738; order UBA4738; family HRBIN12; genus JALYLM01. Next base: position 4,686 of record JALYLM010000147.1, on the reverse strand, counting down.
GACCATCCGATCGGCACGAGGCCGAAGAGCGCGATCAGGAACACGGCGGGGAACGCGAGGGACCACCCGGCCAGATGGTCCGAGTCGCGGGCGCGGCGCAGCGTCGCCTGCATGCCGGTCCGGCCGGGCCTACCCCGGGACCGCCAGGATGCCGTCGGCCGCCTTCGCCGCGGCGTCGAGCGCCGTCTTCGGATCGGCCCCGTTCAGCGCGACCTGTTGGATCGCCTGCCCGATCGCCGCCGAGATCCGCGGGTACTGCGCGATCGGCGGTCGCGCCTTCAGCACGTTCTTCAGGTTCTCGGCGAAGATGCCCACACCGGGGAACTTCTGGTCCAGCTTCGCGAAGTCGGGAAGCTGCTCCACCGACGCGCGGGTCGGCAGGTGCCCGGTGGCCAGGGAGTCCTGCATGAGACGGGCGGGGTCCACGAGCCACTGGAGGAACGTCCAGGCCGCGGCGACGTGCTCGGGACCGTTGTCCATGATGACCCAGTTGTCCGGACCGGCGATCGTCTGATGATTCGTCGGGTCGCCGAAGGACGGCATGACCTGGACGCCGTACTTGGCGTCGGGGAACGACGGAAGGTCCCACGGACCCGTGAGGAACATCCCGACCTTCCCGGAGTTGAACAACTCCTCGCTCTTGCCCGAATCCGGGTGCTGGTCGAGGTAGACGGAGCCGTCGTCGACGAGGTTCTTCACCATCGTCAGTGCCTGCACCCCGGCGGCGGAGTTGAACGCGGCATGCTGGTTGTCGCTCGAGAGGATGTCGCCTCCGGCCTCCCAGAGCATGGCCTCCCACTCCCAGACCGTGGACTCGCTCCCGTCCATCCAGTACTCCCAGCCGAACTGCTTCTTCGCGGGGTCCGTGAGCGCTTTCGCGTCCGAGCGGAACTGGTCCCACGTCCAGTTCGCGGTGGGATACGGCAGTCCCGCCGCGTCGAACAGGTCCTTGTTGTAGACGACCGCGACGTTGTCGACGAGCGCGGGGACGCCGAGGACGCGCCCGCCCACCGTTGCCGCGGTCCGTTCGCCGGGGAAGAAGTCGTTCCAGTTGAACGCGGGATCCTGGACCTTCTGCGTGAGGTCGACGACCTTCGGGGTCGTGGCGAGCTGCGGCATGTTCGACCCGTACTGGTACGTGATGTCCGGCTGCTCGTTCCCCTGCAGCGCGACGGTGAGCTTCTGGAGGGCGAAGTCGCTGTTCACGTAGCGGCGGGTCACGTGGATGCCGGGGTGCGTCCGATTGAACTCGTCGACCAAACTCTGGAGCGAGGTCCACTCGTACGCCTCGCTCACCGGCGGGGGTGGGGTATACCCGTCCCACATGATCAGGTTCACCGTGGCGCCGCCCCCGGTGGCACTGGGGGTCGTGTTGGCGTTTCCGCTGCCGCTCGAACATGCCGCGGCGACGAGCGCGAGCGAGCAGACGACCACGAGCAGGGTGTGACGCTTCATCGAATGCCTCCCACCGTTCACGAGAGCACGACCGAGCGGGTCAGGTTGCGGGGTGATGCGGGGTCGAGCCCACGCGCCTCGGCGAGCTCGATCGCCGCGCGCTGGATCCACACGAGCTCGGCCATGGGATCGAGCGAGGCCGTCACGACGGTCGCCCCGGTCGCCCGCACGTCCTCTGCGACGCCTGGATCGGGTGAGCCGAGGATCCAGACGAGCGTTCCCGTCCCGGCCATGGTGATCGGCCCGTGTCGATACTCCATCGCCGGATAGGACTCCGCGTGCGCCATCGCCGCCTCGCGCATCTTCAGCGCCGCCTCGTTCGCGAGTCCGATCGTCCACCCGTGCCCGAGGAACACGAAGTGGTCGAACGCGGCGGCGTCGGCCGGCGTTCCCGTCGCCAGCGCCCTCTCACCGCCGGCGATCGCGTCCGTGAGGTCCGCGCCGAGGTGTGCCCGGAGCAGCGCCACCACGGACGTTGCGAATCGCGTCTGCACGACCGAGCGCTCGTCGGCGAATTCCACGACGATCCGCCGGCCGGCTGCCTCGAGGACCGGGCTGCCGGGCACGGCCGAGATCGCCACGGAGCGAGCCCGATCGACGTGCGACAGCGCCCGAATGACCTCCGTCGTCGTCCCGCTGCGGCTGATGGCCACGACCGCATCGTAGCCGCGGCCGACCGGGAACTCCGAGGCGGCGAAGGCGTCGGTCTCGCCGGCCCCGCCGGCTTCTCGGATCCCCGCGTAGGCCTGGGCGACGAACAGGGACGTCCCGCACCCGATCGAGGCCACGCGTTCGCCGGTGCGAGGCAGGTCCGGGGCGACGTCGTGAACCATGAGGACGGCGCGCGACCAGCACGAGGGTTGGCTCGCGATCTCCTGCGCGATTTCGCTCACTTGGTCGCACTCTAGGCCAGAAGTGAACATGGATGCAAGGCAGAACGATCACCGTGCGATACTCGTGCGCATGCGGCAGGTGCGGATGCGGCAGGCCGAACGGCTCGGCTCCATCCTCGAGCGGCTCTCGACGCAGGGAAGCGTCGGCGTCGTGGAGCTCGCCCGAGGCTACGGCGTGTCCGCCGCGACGATCCGCCGCGACCTCGAGCTGCTGGAGCGTCAGCGCCTCCTGGCGCGAACACACGGGGGCGCCGTCGCCCACGGGGTTCTGTACGAGCTTCCCCTCCGATACAAGGTCGCTCGCCACCAGGAGGAGAAGAAGCGCATCGGAGCCGCAGCCGCGGCGCTCGTTCCCGACGGCGCGGCAATCGGTCTGACTGGGGGCACGACGACGACCGAGGTCGCGCGTGCCGTCGTCGACCGAAGTCACCTCACCGTCGTGACGAACGCGTTGAACATCGCGGGAGAGCTGGCGATCCGTCCCAACCTGAAGCTCGTCGTCACCGGCGGCTACGCGAGGGCGGAGTCCTACGAGCTCGTCGGGCCGCTCGCGGAGCGATCGCTCGCGGGGCTGAACCTCGACGTGGTGTTCCTCGGTGTCGACGGGATCTCGCTCGCGCGGGGTCTGTCCACGCATCACGAGGTCGAAGCACACACGAATCTTGCCCTCATCGAGCGGTCGCGTCATGTGGTCGTGGTGGCGGACGCCTCGAAGCTCGGCCGCGTCGCGTTCGCTCAGATCTGTCCGACCGACCGGGTGCACGAGTTGATCACCGACGTCGGCGCGGACCCCGAGATCGTCGCCGGCCTGGAGGATTCGGGCATCCGGGTCACCATGGTCTAGTCGTATCATCCAGCCGCTCGCTGGGGAGGGGACGTCGTGAGCCGAACCGGCATCGCTCTCATGGTGGTGAAGCCCTTCTGAGGGGCGTGCGCACCGGCGTCGCGGTGGGCGGGTTGTTCGTGGCGTTCGGGTTGGTCGTGGCCGCGTTCTTCCCGTTCTTCGCGCTCTACCTGCGGGACCGCGGGCTGCGGGTCGACGAGATCGGGTTGGTGCTCGCCACGATGGCGCTGGCACGCGTCCTCGCCAACCCGCTGTGGGGCCACTTCGCCGATACACGCCTCGGGCGGCTGACGGCGTTGCAGCTGGGCGCCACTGGCGCGGCCATCGCCGCGCTCGGGATGAACCTCGTACACGGCGCCGCGGCCATCGCGGTCGTGAGCTCGCTCCTGGCAAGCTTCATGGTCGCCACCGGCCCGAACATCGACGCGATCTCGCTGGAACATCTCGGCGACGACCGGATGTCCGACTACGGTCGGATCCGCGCGTGGGAGAGCTTGAGCTACGCGGGGGCCTGTCTTGCGTTCGGCGCCGTGTTGCAGTCCGACGGGCTTCGGTGGGCGATGCCGATCTACGCGGGCTCGAGCCTGCTCGTCCTCGCGTGGAGCACCACGCTGATCCGGGATCGACCCACCCACGTCGAAGGTCGCGGCAGGCTCGGCGCGGTCGGAGCGGTGTTCCACGAGGCGCCGCGATTCTGGGGGTTCCTCGCGGCGCTGCTGCTCTTGTGGACCGGGTTCAACGGTGCATGGAACTTCATCTCGTTGAAGATCACGAGCGAGGGTGGTGGCCCCCTGCTCGTGGGCATGGGCACGGCGCTCGGAGGCCTGGTCGAGGTGCCGGTCATGCGGTACTCGTCCACGCTGCAGCGGCGATGGGGCCTGCGGCGCGTCTACGTGCTCGGGTGTTGCATCTACGCGACCGGATTCCTCCTGTGGGGACTCATTTCGAACCCCACGATCGTGTCGTTCCTCACCGTGTTCGAAGGGACCGCGTTTGCATTGCTCTTCACGACCGGCATCGTCGTGATCGGGAGGCTCCTGCCGTCGTCCCTGTACTCGACCGGGAACTCCGTCGCCGCGATGGTCGCATTCGGCATCGGGCCGATCCTCGGCGCGGGGATCGGCGGGTTCGTGTACGAGCACGCCGGGCCCGTCGTGCTCTATTCCGGCGCGTCGGCGCTCTCGTTGGGCGGCGGGGTCGTGGCGTGGTTCGCGTTGTCGACCCCCGCCCTGTCACGGCCGTCTCCGCAGGTCCCGGAACCCGAGCCGCCACCGATCCCGGGCGTCGCTACCCCTGGCGGATCCCCTCTGGGATGAGGTCGCCGTGTGCCTCGATGAGGTCGTCGACCATCGCGACGGTCTGTCCCGTGGTGAGGGTCGCAGCCGTGTTCGGGTCCATGAGCGCCGCCTGGTACACGAGGTCGCGCCGGTCCTCCAGGACGGCGTGAACCGTGAGCTCGACGACGTTGAGGAACGCGCGGTTCAGGGCCAGGGT
>JALYLM010000146.1 GCA_030774235.1 Actinomycetota bacterium | reverse complement strand
CACGAGCCCGCCGCCGACGACGAGGTGCTGTTGTCCGAGTCGACCGCGGCGACGTTGCTGGTAGGCCCCGGGTCTCGGCTGAGCCTGACGTCGTCCACGCCCACGACCGTGCGCGTCGCCGGCATCTACTCCTCGGGAGCCGGCACGGATCCCCTCGTCTTCGGCCCGGATCGACTCCTCGAGTCGCGCGGCGTGGGAGCCGCGACCTCGCTCCCGATCCTCGCGACGAAATCCGGCTTCTCCGCCATCACGCAGTCCATCGGTCAGACGGACGGCCTCCACGTCGAGTGGGACGCGGAACCCGATCTTCGCGGAGCAACGCTCGGCGATCTGCGACGACTCGCCGGCGAGGCGAACGGCATCCCCCCGGCGATCCGTGCGGCGGTCGGGGGCGCCAGCGTCTCCGCCGACCTCGGTTCACTCGTCCCCGGAGCCGAGCGTGCGGTCACCGACAGCCTGGCCCCGATGTTCCTGGTCGCCGTGGAGGTCGCGATGGTGGGCCTGTTCGTGCTCATGGGCGTCGGGTCGTTGAAGCTCGCCCGGCAGTCGTTCGAGCTCGCCGTCCTGAAGACGCGTGGCGCCCGGATGCGATTGTTGCTCGCGGTCGGATCCGCCGAGGCCGCGCTCTCCGCCGCTATGGGATTCCCGCTCGCCCTCGCGGTCGGGCTCGGGCTCGCGGTCTTGGCCCGGGCGGCGCACGGACCCGGGTCCCCCGGCGCGCCGTTCCGGATCGCGCTGGACGAGCGGGCCGCCCTCGTCGGGCTGGCCGGCGTTGGCATCGGGACGGTCGCCCTCGTTCTGACCTCCCTACCCCAGCTTCGCCGGAGCGTGTTGCAGGAGCGCCGCGAGGCATCGCGGGAGCGACGTCCCGGGTGGCTCCGCCTGCCCTCCGAGGCAGTGCCGCTGGCCCTGGGTGCCCTCGCGCTGACCGAGCTGCGCCGGCGCGGGATCCAGCCGTCGGGAGGCCGGCTGGATCCGCTGGTCCTGGTCGGCCCGACGCTGCTGATCCTGGGAGGAGGCATCCTCGCCGTCAGGGCCCTGTTCTGGGGATTTCGGCGGGCCGAGCCCCTCGCCGACCGCCTCCGCTCTCCGTCTTCCTATATCGCGTTCCATCATCTCCCTCGCGCGTCGGCGAACATGTCCCTGGCGCTGCTGCTCGTGCTCTCGACCGGGCTGTTCGCGTTCTCGAGCTCGCTCCGAACCACCGTGCTGAGGGGCAACGAGAACGTCGCGCGCGGGCAGGTCGGTGCGGACTGGAACTTCCTGGTGGGAACCCCGACGCAGGGTGCGGCGGTCGCGGGCGCCCTTCCGCCCGGCACGACGCTCGTCTTCCACGGTTCGGTCGCGACGACGAGCGAGCCCCGCCTGGCGGAGGGAACGATGATCGGCCTCGATCCGAGCAACTACGCGTCGGGGGGATGGTGGCGCGGGGAGGATGCCGACCTCCCGCTCTCGACGCTGCTCTCGCGCCTGACGCCGGCCGCGATCGGCGTGGCTCTGCCTTCCGGCATCGCTTCCGTTCAGCTGCGAACGGACCCTCCGATCCCGGCGGGTGTGAAGGTCGTGGCCTCGCTCGAGGACCCTGGAGGACGGGTCGCCGCGCAGGAGTTGGTCGCCGAGCGACCGGGAAGCGATACCTACGCGGGTCTGACGGGCCAGGCCGACCGCCTGCTGTCCGTCGTTCTGACGGCCGAACAGCCGTCCGGCGTGCCCCAGAGGCGCGGGGGCTTCGACGTGACGTTCGAAGGGCTGAGTCTGCTCGGCTCGTTCTCCGACCGGATCGTGCCCCTCTCCACGTGGCGAGGCCTGGATACCGGCGGGCAGACCGTGGCGACCAGTCCGGTCGGGAGCGACGGAATCCGCGCGCGGTTCGCGGCGGTCCCTGGGGGTCCCATCGGAGGGATCGCTCCCACGGATCCCCCCGTGCCCGCCCTCGTCGGCGTCTCCTCAACCGGCGCCGCGCTCACGGCCGCGGACGTTCGCGTGGGGTACCTCCAGGTCTCGGCGCGTGTCGTCGGCACGATCCGAGCCTTCCCCGGGATCCGGCGGGATACCCCGCTCCTCGTCGTGCCCGTGCGTGCCGTCGCCGAACGTTTCGCCCAGATCCTCCAGGTCCCCAACGGGGGTGCCTTCTCCGTGCTCGCGATGGGACCACATGACCCGACGCAAGGCGTGCGAAGCACGGGGGTGCAGGTCCTCGGGGTCTCGCGCGCAGCCAGCATCGAGGCCCTGCTCGGATCCAGCCCGCAGAACCTCGCGCTCGGTATGGAGTTCGCCGCCGGCGTCGCGGGTGCTCTGCTTGCAGCCCTCGCGCTCGGCCTGGCCCTGTACTTCGGTGGTCGCCGGCGCCGGTACGAGTTCTCGTCGCTCCGCGCACTTGGAGGACGCCCGGGACACGCCGCCGTCGCGCTCGCGGTCGAGTACGGCCTGCTCCTCGTCCCGGCGCTGGCGGTCGGCTTCGGGGTGGGGACGGCGTTGCTCGCGCTCGTGCTCTCGAACGTCGTGCCGAGCGTCGCCGCCGGGGTCCCGAAGCTCCTCGTGGATCGAAACGCAGTTCTCGCGGCGGTCGTCGCCTCCGCCGTCACGCTCGCGATCGGCCTCCTCGTCACCGCCCGCGGCATGAGGACAGTGTCGGCGTCGGCCGTCCTGCGGGGGGAGGCGGAATGACCCCCTCGCCCTCGATCCGCCTGGATCGCGTCTACAAGGTGTACCGCGTGGGAGACACGGGCGTCGCCGCGCTGGGCGGCGTCACCCTGGAGGTCGGGGAGGGCACGTTCGCCGCCATCGTCGGCCCGAGTGGCGCCGGGAAGTCGAGCATCCTGAATCTCATCGGGGGCGTCGACGCGCCGACGGCCGGAACGGTCTCGGTCGGCGGGAACGACCTGGGGCTGCTCGACGACCGCGAGCGCGCACGCTTCCGGCGCCGCGAGGTCGGGTTCCTGTGGCAGGGCGCGACGAAGAACCTCGTGCCGTACCTGACCGCTGCGCAGAACGTGGGCCTGCCCATGGTGCTCGCTGGAGCCTCCGTCGGATCGAGCGCGCGGCGGGCCGACGAGCTACTCGAGCTCCTGGGGCTCGAGGACCGGAAGCGGTTCCTCCCTCAGATGCTCTCGGGCGGCGAGCAGCAGCGGGTCGCGGTCGCGGTGGCCCTCGCCAACTCGCCCTCGGTGTTGCTCGCCGACGAGCCGACGGCGGAGATCGACAGCGAGGGCGCGGACCGTGTGCTGCGGGCTCTTCGTGACGCGTCCGGTGAGACCGGCGCGACGGTCGTCATGGCGACGCACGATCTCGTCGCGGCGGGCCGGGCCGACGTCACGTACCGCCTCATCGACGGTCGGCTCCGAACACCCACCAGCCAGGCCCGGGTGGATGCCGCCGGCCGGCTCACGCTGCCCGACGAGGCGGCGCGCCTCGTCGGGCTCTCCGACGTCGAGGTGGAGATCGAGGCGGACGAGGTTCGCATCCGGAGGTTGGACGA
>JALYLM010000145.1 GCA_030774235.1 Actinomycetota bacterium | reverse complement strand
CTCAATCGCTACCAGGGAACGATGAGTGACGCAGTGCTCGACCATGGTGGAACCCTCGTGTCCTACCTCGGCGATGGGTTGATGGCCGTATTCGGCGTCCCGATCGAGAACCTCGACCACGCGGATCGGGCGGTCGCCGCCGCCCGCGAGATGGCGTCAGGCCGACTCTCCGACTTCAACGACTGGTTGCGCGCGGAGGGCATCGCCGACGGTTTCCGAATGGGGATCGGGCTCAACTCCGGACGCGTCATGTCCGGCACGATCGGCTCGGAGCGCCGCGTCGACTACACGGTCATCGGCGACACGGTCAACACGGCGGCTCGGATCGAGCAGCTCACGAAGCAGACGGGGCATGCCATCCTCGTTGCCGACCAGACCCGCACGAACATGACGGGCGCGACGGGAGGGTTCGTCTTCGTCGACGAGTTCGAGATCCGCGGCAAGGAGTCCCGGATCAAGCTGTGGACCGCGGACGAGCCCGAGGGTCCGTCGGCATGACGGAATCCGGCCCGCAGGTTCAGGCTGCTCTGTACCGGATCGCCGAGACGGCGAGCGCCGCCCAGGACATGCAGGAGTTCTACGCAGAGATCCATCGCATCGTCGGCGAGCTGATGTATGCGAACAACTTCTACGTCGTCCTTTACGACGAAGAGCGGCGGATGATGAACTGGCCCTTCGGGGTCGACGAGGCCGGCGACACCTTCCCGGGCCCAAACGTGTGGGAGCCGATGGGGACGGGGGATGCGCGGGGTCTCACCGCGTATCTCCTGCGGAAGGGCGAACCGATGTTGCTCGCGTGGGCCGACATCGACGGTCTCATCCGCCGGGGAAAGATCGATCCGCTCGGCGTGCCCCCGGTTGACTGGCTGGGCGTCCCGTTGCGTTCGGAGGGTCGAACGGTCGGCGCCATGGTCGTGCAGAGCTACCGCGACGACGTTCACCACACCGAGCAGGACAAGGAGCTCCTGACGTTCGTCGCCAGCCACATCGGAGCGGCGCTCAGCCGGGCACGAGCGATCGAGGAGACGCGACAGCGGAACGCCGAGCTGGCCCTGGTCAACGATGTGCAACGAGGACTCGCGGAGAACCTCGACATGCAGGCCATGTACGACCTCGTCGGTGATCGCATCCAGGAGATCTTCGACCCCCAGGTCCTGGATATCGGGATCCTCGATCACGAGACGGGCCTGCTCCAACGGCCGTACTCGGTCGAGAAAGGCGTCCGGCTCCCCGATGAGTCGTTCGAGATCAGAGGCGGCCCGAGTCGATACGTGTTCGACACGGGCGAGACGCTCGTCATCAACGAACGGTTCACGGAGCGCGCCAACGAGTTAGGAGACGCACCGAACTTCGGCTCGGGTGGCGACCCACTCTCCGGCGTCTACGTCCCGCTCTTCGTCGGCGGTGAGCCGATGGGCCGAATCACGCTCCAGAACTTGGACCGGGAGCATGCGTTCAGCGATGCGGACGTGCGGCTGCTGACAACGATCGCCGGCAGCTTGAGCGTCGCACTCGAGAACGCCCGGCTGTTCGAAGAGACCCGGCAGCGGAACGCCGAGTTGGCGCTCATCAACGACGTGCAGCGGGGCCTCGCCGAGAACCTCGACCTGCACGCGATGTACGAGCTCGTCGGGAACCGTCTCCAGGAGATCTTCGATGCGCAGGTTGTCGATATCGCCGTCCTCGATCGGGAATCGGGCCTGCTTCTTTCCCCATACTCGATCGAACGCGGGGTCCGCTATCCCGATGAAACGTTCGAGGCCACCGGTCTGAGCGGCTACGTCATGGCGACCCGCGAGCCCCTGCTCATCAACGAGCGGGTGCTCGAGCGAACCGAAGAGCTCGTCGGTTCGGCACCTCTCCTCGGTTCCGGCGAGCCGGCGATGTCGGTGTTGTTCGTCCCCCTCATCGTCGGTGGCGAGGCGACCGGAAGGATCTCGCTGCAGAACCTCGATCACGAGCACGCGTTCGACGAAGCGGATGTGCGTCTCCTCACCACGCTCGCGGGTAGCCTCAGCGTGGCGCTCGAGAACGCCCGCCTGTTCGAGGAGACGAGGCAGCGTGCCGCAGAGCTAGCACTCATCAATGAGGTCCAGCGAGGCCTGGCGGAACGGCTCGACATGCAGGCGATGTACGACTTGGTCGGGGACAGGATCAAGGAGATCTTCGACGCGCAAACCGTCGACATCGGGGTGGTCGATCGCGAGGCCGAGTCGATCTGGTTCCCGTACTCGCTCGAGCGTGGGGAGCGGCTGATCGACCACCCGATCGAGATCATGGGGTTCCGCCGGATCGCGCTCGAGACACGAGAGCCCGTGGTCGTCAACGAAGACATGGAAGCAAGATGCGCCGAGGCCGGCAATCCGATGGCGATCGCCGGCGAGCCGTCGAAGTCCTCGCTCTTCGTCCCGCTCGTCGTCGGTGACCGGGGCACCGGCGTGCTGTCGCTCCACAACCTCGATCGGGAACATGCGTTCAGCGACTCGGACGTGCACCTGCTGACCACGCTGGCCAGCAGCCTGAGCGTCGCGCTCGAGAATGCTCGGTTGTTCGAGGAGACACGGCAGCGCGCGGCGGAACTCTCGATCGTCAACAGCGTGGGCCAGGCATTCGCCGATCAGCTGGATCTGGACGCGCTGATCGAACGGCTCGGCAACCAGCTTCGCGACGTGTTCGCGGCGGACATCGTGTACGTCGCGCTGCTCGACGAGGCCACCGATCTGATCGAGTTCGCGTATTACACCGAGAACGGCGAACGGGATCCCCAGCGCCCGCTGCAATACGGGGAGGGGTTGACGTCGCGGATCCTGGAAGAGCGCAAGCCGCTCCTCCTCAATCGCGCCGAGGCGTTCGAAGAGCTCGGAGTGCAGATAGTCGGCACGCCCGCGCGGTCATACCTCGGAGTGCCGATCTTGGTCGAGGGCCGGGCGATCGGCGCGATCAGTGTCCAGAGCACGCAACAGGCCGGGCGGTTCGGCGAGAGCGAGACGCGGCTCTTATCGACGATCGCCGCGAACGTCGGAGCCGCGATCCAGAATGCCCGGCTGTACCGTGAGACGCGCCGCCGGGCGAGCGAGATGGCCGCCCTCGCCGAGCTCGGCCGCGAGGTGGGTTCGATGCTCGACCTCGACGCCGTTTTGGAGCCCATCGCCGAGCGGGCGCGCGAGCTTCTCGAGGCCGATACGAGCGCCGTCTTCCTCGAACAAGCAGACGGAACCACGTTCGTGCCGATCGTGACGCGCGGGGAGCTGGTGGACCTGATCTCGGCGGACACGATCCAGCTGGGCGAGGGAGTCATCGGTGATCTGGCCCGTCGCGCCGCGGCCGAGTTCGTGAACGACCTCGGGCACGACCCGCGGGGGATCCGGATCCCCGGGTCGGGCGACGAAACCGAAGAGCGGCTGATGGCGGCTCCGCTGCTCGCTCGTGGGCGCGTGATCGGGATGATGGCCGTCTGGCGCACCGGTCGGACCGACCTGTTCACGGACGCGGACCTGAGTTTCCTCGTGGGTCTGTCTCAGCAGGCAGCGATCGCGATCGAGAACGCGCGGTTGTTCCGGGAGGCCCAGGATGCACGGGAGGTCGCCGAGCAGGCGAACGCGGCCAAGAGCGCGTTCCTCGCCGCCACCAGCCACGAGATCCGGACGCCGATGAACGCGATCATCGGGATGAGCGGACTGCTCCTGGAGACAAGGCTCGACTCCGAGCAGCGCGACTACGCGGCGACGATCGCAAACAGCGGCGAGGCGCTCCTTTCGATCATCAACGACATCCTCGACTTCTCGAAGATCGAGGCCGGCAGGATGGAGCTCGAGCGCGCTCCGTTCGACCTGCGCGGGTGCATCGAGTCGGTGGTCGACCTCATCGGGCCCATCGCGGCGAGGAAGGGGCTCGAGGTTGCCTACGAGATCGAGCCCGGGACGCCGGAGACTGCGATCGGGGATGCGAGCCGCATCCGCCAGATTCTGTTGAACCTGCTCAACAACGCTGTGAAGTTCACGGAGACCGGCGAGATTGTTGTTTCGGCCGCCGCGACCCCCTCCGAGCGGCCCGGCACGGTGGCATACAACCTCTCCGTTCGCGACACTGGCATCGGGATCCCCCCGGACCGAATCGACCGGCTCTTCGAGTCGTTCACCCAGGCGGATGCCTCGACGAGCCGGCGCTACGGCGGCACCGGCCTCG
>JALYLM010000144.1 GCA_030774235.1 Actinomycetota bacterium | reverse complement strand
CGGCACGATCTTCGTGATGTCCATGCCGTCGGCCTGCAGGAGCGGCCTGAGGTCTTGGTAGGCCTGAGTGCTGCAGAACTTCGCCACGTTGTCGGGTCCGGCGCTGATCGCGACGTCCGGCGCCTGTCCCGCGTTGATCGCCCGGACGTAGTCCTGGTCGACCTTCCCGGGCGTGTGATGGATGGTGATCCACGGGTATTTCGCCGTGAACGCATTCAATACGTCCGAGTATTGCTTGAACTCACGGCCCGTGTAGAAGCTCCAGACATTGAGGGTGACCGGTGCATGCGACGCTCCGCTCGCGGTATCGACCGTGGACGCGGTGCCCCCGTTTCCGGTCGTCGCGCTGCAAGCGGTCGCGAGCACCCCAACCGCCAGGACCGACGCAACCCATCGTTTCATCGAGCGCTTCATGCCTTCCGTCCTCCGATCCGATCTTCCGGCCGACCCACTATCTGCTTCATGCGGTGACGCTGCCGATCGACTCCGTGCGTGAGAACAGGCGTTCGCGCGCGGCCTCCAACCCCATCGAGACGGCGCCGTGGAGCTCCGCTTCCTCGCCCAGTGAGGACACTTCGATCCGCGGGCGGAACGGCGAGAGTGCCGCCAGCTCGCGCTGAACAGCGTCGAGGAGCAGGTCGCCGTTCCTGCCGATCGACCCGCCGAGGATCACGAGCTCGGGATCGACCACCGGCGCCACGGCCCCGATCGCGAGCGCGATCCGCTCCGCCACGAGGGCCACGACCGCCAGCGCCTGGTCGTTCCCTCGGCGCGCCGCATCGAACAGACCCTTCGAGGTTCGAACGGACATCCCCGCCGACCGCGCCTGCCGGACGACGGCCGCGGCGCCGAGCGCATTCTCCAAAGCACCCCGCCGGCGATTCGCCGGATCGTGGGGATCGGCGGTCGCGAGCGGAAGGTACCCGACCTCGCCGGCCGCGCCGCGGGTCCCGCGATACAGCTCGCCGTTCAACACCAGGCCCATGCCCACGCCGGTCCCCACATGGAGGTATACGAAGTCCCGGACGTCTCGACCGAGCCCGTGCCACGCCTCTCCCAGGGCTGCGAGGTTCACGTCGTTCTCGAACGCGAGGTCCGTGCCGAGTTCGTCGCGAAGCGCTTCGAGCAACCCGTGCCGACTCCACCCGGGAAGGTTGTGGGCCAGCGCCACCTGATCTCGGTCGGCCTCGAACACGCCGGGGCTGCCGACCGTGGCGAAGGTGACCTGCCGCCACCGGATGCCTGCGTCGGCGGCGAGCCGGTGAGCAGTCTCGCCGACCTGCGAGATCAGCGTGGCGGCGCTGCGCACGCGAGCAGGCTCGTCGCGTCGCGCAACGATGTGCCCGTTGAGGTCCGCGATCGCAGCGCGTACCAGGTCGCGCCCCACGTCGAGTCCGACGACCCACCCCGCTGAGGGGTTCAGCTCGTACAGCAGCGCCGTCGGGCCCTTCCCGCCCGAGCTACGGCCGGCCTCTCGCACCAGCGCGGCGCCCTCGAGAGCCACGAGCGCCTGCGAGACGGTCGGCTTCGACAGACCGGTATCGCGCGAGAGCTGGGCGCGGGAGACGGGGCCCCGCCGCCGGATGGACTCGAGCACGCTGCGTTCGTTGATGGCCCGAAGGAGCCTCGGCGTCCCGGCAGCGAAGACCTGATCGGTGCTCGTCGTGGTCGCCCCCGCACCTGATAAGGAAACTTTCCTAACTGAACGCGCCGATGCTACGCTCCCCTCCAGCGGCGGGTCAAGACAGATGACGGAACGGACGCTCGTCGTCGGCGACGGGTTCCCTGGGGTCATCGATCCCGCCGGGAGGAGACGATCTGATGGCTGAGCTGGCGATTAACGGCGGGACGGCGGTGCGCCCCAACCCGTATCCGGCGTGGCCCACGATCGACGAGTCCGACGTCGCAGCCGTTGTCAAGGTCGTCCGTGGCGGCGAATGGGGAGGATTTCCCGAACCCGGGGTGAACGCCGTGGCGTTCGAGGAAGCGTTCGCCGCCTACCAGGGCGCACAGCACGGGGTGCTCATGATGAACGGCACGGTCACGATGGAGGTGGCCTGCAAGGCATTGGACATCGGCTGGGGTGACGAGGTGATCGTGCCGGCGCTCACCTTTGCCGCGACCGCGTATGCACCGATGGCTGCGGGCGCCCTGCCTGTGATCGTCGACGTGACACCCGAGACGTGGACGATCGACCCCGACCTGGTCGAGGAGGCGATCACTCCGAGGACGAAGGCGATCCTCCCGGTCCACCTCGGCCACCAGATGGCGGACATGGACCGGATCATGGACATCGCCGGGCGGCACAGTGTCGCCGTGATCGAAGATTGCGCGCACGCTCACGGCCAGCAGTGGAACGGCTCGGGCGCGGGGTGCATCGGCAACTTCGGCTCGTTCAGTCATCAGTCGTCGAAGATCCTGACCTCGGGAGAGGGCGGGACCCTGCTCACGAACGACGACCGCCTGGCGATGCGCGCGCACTCCCTCATCGACTGCGGTAGAGCCAAGGACGCGGACGAGAACGAGTTCACGTTCGGCGCCAACTACCGGCTCGGGGAGCTGCACGCGGCGCTCCTCGTCGCAGCGATGACCAGGTTTCCCGCACAGCAGGAGGAGCGGGCGGCCAACGGTTCGCTCTTCGAGCGGATGGCGGCGCAGATCCCCGGTGTGCGAGTGATGCCGCACGACGCGCGCATCACTCGCTGGAGCTTCTACAACTACGTGTTGGCGATCGATCCGGAGATGTTCGCAGGCGCCACGAACGAGGTCGTCTGCCGGGCCATGGAGGCCGAGGGGATCCCGGCGGAGGTCCAGTATCCACCGATGAGCAGATACGAGCTGTTCCAGCCCTCGCTCTCGCGCCTGCCCGTGGCGGTGGAGTTCGCCGACCGACTCGACCCGCGATCGATGTCGTTCCCGGTGGCGGAGGCTGCCGGCCTTCGAGAGTCCGTCTACTTCATGGAGAACGTCTTTCGCGACGGGACGAAGGGTGTGCAGGACGCCGTCGACGCACTCCTTAAGATCCAGCGGCGCGCCGCGGAGCTGCCCGAACACTGATCCCTCAACCGCCGGGAAAGAACCGGGGAAGGTGCCTGCGGTTCTGCTCGAGCAGGTCGGCGAGCATCGGCTCCGCGCGGTCGAAATCGCCCACGAGCGGGTTCGTCATCAGGGCCTTCAACGCCGTTGCGCGGTCGCCGGAGATCGCCGCCCGGATCGCCAGGAGCTCGTACGCCTTCGCGTGCTCGACGAGGCCGAGCATCTCCGGCGCGAGCGGCTCGGTGGCGATGGGGTGGGCGCCATCGCGATCGATCGTCGCCGGGATCTCGACGACCGCGTCGGGTGAGAGGTTCGGGATCGCGCCCTCGTTCCGGAGATTCACGACCTGGACGTCGCCGGTGCCGGCGTGCAGCGAGGCCACGAGCGCGGCCGCCGCGTCGCTGTAGAAAGCGCCGCCACGCTCCTCCAGCAGCTTCGGCTTCGTGTCGAGGGCCGGGTCCTTGTACAGCTCGAGGAGCCCCGCCTCGATCTCCATCACCTCCTCGGCCCGCGTCCGGCTCGTCCGCTGCTCCGCGAGCACCCGGTCCGTCATGTAGTAGTAGTGCAGGTAGGAGCTGGGGATCGCCCCCAGCGTCCGGATCAGCTCGGCCGGAAGGTCCGTGTCGTCCGCGACCTCATCCAGCGACGACGCGAGGATCTCGGGCAACCGATCGACGCCGTCGACGACGACGGCGCGCACCCAAGACAGGTGATTCAGCCCGACGTGGTCGAGTCGAACTCGGGCCGGTTCCACGCCGAAGCGCCTCGCGAACGCGCGCTGGAATCCGATCGCCACGTTGCACAGGCCGATCGCGCGATGCCCTTCGTCCAGCAACGCTTGGGTGACCAGGCCCGTCGGGTTCGTGAAGTCGACGAACCACGCGGTCGGGGCCGCGCGCTCGGCCGCGAGCTCCGCGAGCCCCAGCACGACCGGGACGGTGCGCAACGCCTTCGCGAAGCCGCCGGGACCCGTCGTCTCCTGGCCGATGCACCCGTACTTCAGGGGGATCGTCTCGTCTTTGAGGCGCGCCGCCTGGCCGCCGACACGCAGCTGCACGATCACGAAATCGGCGCCCTCGACCGCCTCGCCGCGGTCCCCGGTGAGCCGGAGCTTGCCGGCCCAGCCGGCCCTGCGCATCATCCGTTCGGCGAGCGCGCCGACGATCCCCAGCCGCTCGGGATCGATGTCGAGAAGCACGAGCTCGTCGAGGGGAAGCCGGTCTTCGCGGGTGACGAATCCCTCCACCAGCTCCGGCGTGTACGTGCTGCCGGCCCCGACGACGGCCACCTTCACACCCATCCCGGCGCATCGTACACTCCGCACTGTGAAATCGTTAGGAAACTTTCCTGACCCATTCGGCGGCCAGACCGCCCGGCTGCCGCGACGGTGATGGCCGGTGAATGAACCGACGCTTCGCGTCGCCCTGACCTTCGACGCCGAACATCCGGACCGTCCGTGGTGTCCACCGGGCAACGCTGAGCGCATCCTCGACGCGCTCGCCGATCGGGGCGCGCGCGCAACCTTCTTCATCCAGGGACGCTGGGCAGAGTCGCAGCCAGTCTGCGCACGGCGGATCGCCGACGAGGGCCATCTCGTGGGCCACCACTCCTACTACCACGCCCGGATGCCGCTGCTCCTGGGCGGGGGCTTGCGGGCCGACATCGAGGCGGGCCGTCGCGCTATCCTCGAGCATTCCGGGCACGACCCGGCCCCGTGGTTCCGCTGTCCCTTCGGAGAAGGCCACGACGACGCGCGCGTCATCGATACCCTCGGCGAGCTCGGCTATCGAAACGTGCACTGGGACGTCGTGCTTCAAGACTGGGAGCCGTGGCGCACCGGGGAGGCCATCGCCGCCGACTGCGTGGCCGGGGTTCGCGCCCACGGCGACGGCGCCGTGGTGCTCCTCCACACGTGGCCGGGCGGCACCGGCGACGCGATCGGCCCGGCGGTCGCCGAGCTCGGGGCCATGGGAGCGACGTTCGTCACGATCGACGAGCTGGAGGAGCTGCCGGCATGACCCGCCGCCCGGCCATCCTCGCGGTCGACGGTGGCGGCTCGAAGATCGACGCTGCCCTTCTGCGGCGCGACGGGACCCTCCTGGGAGCCGCGCGCCTGCGGAGCACCGATCACGACGGAGTCGGGTCGGCGAATCACCTCGGCC
>JALYLM010000143.1 GCA_030774235.1 Actinomycetota bacterium | reverse complement strand
CCCCGGCGGTAATCCGGATTACACCCCTCCCCGATACGGTAGCGCCGACGGGGCCGAACGTGGGACTTCGCCGCCTGTCGTCGTCCTGGGCTGCGGTAGCGTAGGAGACCGGGCCGTACCGGAAGGTTGGAGGCCCGCTCGGGGTTCGAGCAGGAGTCCCGAGGAAGGAGGAGCTCGTGCCGCTGTTCGAAGGGGAGAACCACCGCGAGAAACTGATCGTCCTGCTCACGATGTGCTTCGCGCTGGCCATGGCGATGCTCGACAACACCGTCGTGAACGTGGCGCTTCCCACGCTCAGCCGAGAGCTCCACGCGACGATCAGCGATCTCCAGTGGATCGTCGACGGGTACGTCCTGGCGTTCGCGTCCCTGCTGCTGACCGGCGGCATCCTCGGCGATCGCTATGGACGAAAGCGGATGTTCCTCGCGGGGCTCGCGCTGTTCACGATCGCGTCGCTGGCGTGCGGCCTCGCGCAGTCGAGCTCGACACTGATCATGTTCCGGGCGATCCAGGGAGTCGGCGCCGCGCTGCTGATGCCCGGCACGCTGTCGATCCTGACGGTGACGTTCCCGCCTCACGAGCGGGCGAAGGCGATCGGACTGTGGGCCGGCGTCTCGGGCATCGCGCTGGCGCTCGGACCGACGCTCGGCGGATACATGGTCGAGCACCTCGGATGGCAATCGGTCTTCTTCCTCAACGTCCCCATCGGCATCACCGCCTTCCTCGTGGCGTCCAGGACAGTCCGAGAGTCCCGCTCCGAGCACGCGCGCCGATTGGACATCCCGGGTCTCGCCCTCGGGACCGGCGGGCTCTTCTGTCTCACGTACGCCCTGATCGAGGCGAACCAGGACGGATGGGGCGCCGCGATCATCGTGGGGTCACTCGTGGCCGGCGGCCTGTTGATCGTGGCGATGCTCGCGTGGGAGGCGCAGTCGCCGAACGCGATGCTCCCCCTCCAGTTCTTCAAGATCCCGGCCTTCTCCGCCGGCAACTCGGTTGCGTTCTCCGTGTCGCTCGGGCTGTTCGCCACCTTCTTCTTCATGAGCCTGTACATGCAGAGCCCGTACCTGCGCAATTACTCGGCCTTCCAGGCCGGCCTTCGGTTCCTTCCGATGACGTTGATGATCGTCGTGACGGCGCCCAACGCCGGGCGCTTCGCGTCGAAACACGGCTCGCGCGCGCCGATGACGTACGGATTGATCCTCGGCGGGGTCGGGCTCCTCGCGATGTCTCGGATCGATGCCCACACCTCGTACTGGATCATGGCGCCGCTCTTCGCGATGATGGGCCACGGCCTCGGCGCGACGATGTCGCCGATGACCGCCGCGGTCATGAACTCCGTCGGCCCGCAACGAGCCGGCCTGGGGTCCGCGATGACGAACACGAGCCGAGAGGTCGGAGGCGTCTTCGGCATCGCCTTGTTGGGAACGATCCTGTTCACGCGGCTGAAGAGCCAGCTCGTCGCGGCGCTCGGCGGCCTCGGGCTCTCCGTCCAGCAGCGGGCGGGCATCACCGCGGCCGCGAGCCACGGGCAACTCGACGTCCGCCAGTTCGGGCTGACGCCGGAGCAGCAGGCCGCCGTCGGCAGGGCGTACGGGGACGCGTTCATGAGCGGCTTCCGGGTGGCCCTGATGGTCGCCGGCATCGTCCTGCTGGCCGCCGCCGTGATCGCCAACCGATTCATCCCCGGTCACGACGCGATCCGCGACGGCCTGCACGACACCGAGCCCGTGCACGCAGAGGTCTGAACACGACGTCGCGATCGCGGAGCTACGGCTCCGGGTCGCGCGCGTCGTACCGGGCGAAGCCCGGGACGAGCAGCCGGAGCACGCCCACGCCGGCGATGCACAGAAGACCGCCGGAGATCACCGCGAACGGCACGCTCGTGAGCGTGGCGACGAGGCCGGACTCGAACTCACCGAGCGAGGGCCCCGTCGCCCAGACGGCCATCCCGATCCCGTCGAGCCGTCCGCGGATCCGGTCCTCCACCGCCGACTGCAGGATCGTCATCCGGAAGATCCCGCTCACCATGTCGCCGGCGCCGGCGATGGCCAGCGTGACGATCGAGAGCCAGAGCGTGCGGGAGAACCCGAAGGCCACGATCGCCGCGCCCCACACGACGACGGCGATCATGATCGCCCGTCCCTGGAGACGCACGTGCCTGGCTCCCCCGCTGAACGCGGTGGCCAGGAAGGCGCCGGCGGCCGGCGCCGCGTAGAGCATGCCGAGCACGGCCCCCGACCCGAACCCGCCGTGCAGCCGGTGGAGCCGCTCCGCGATCGCGGGGAACAGCGCCTCGGGGAAGCCGAAGACCATCGCGTTCAGGTCGATCGCGAACACCGACTGGACGTTTCGCTTCCCCTTCAAGAACCGGAAGCCGTCGGCGATGGCCTGCCAGCTCAGCGACGGCGCATCGTGCGCCGGCGGGGAAGGGCGCATCGCCCACACGGCCGCGATGACGGCGAGGAAGCTCGCGGAGTCGACCAGGAACGCCCCGGCCGGCTTGATCGTCACGAGCAGCGCGCCGGCCAAAAGCGGCGCGGCGATGTGCGCGAGGGTGTGGAACCCCGCCTCGAGCGCGTTCGACGAGGGCAGGAGCTCGATCGGCAGCAACCGTGCCGGCCACGTCGAGACCGCCGGTCGGTTGAACGTGTACACGCCGGCTGCCAGGGTGTCGAACACGTAGAGCGGCCACAGCCTCGGATGCGACAGCGACGCGTTCAAGGCCATCAGCAGCGACATCAGTGTGAGCAGGACGTGGGTCGTCAGCATCAGGCGGCGGCGCTCGACCGCGTCGGCCATCGCGCCACCGAGGATCGGGGAGACGAGGACGGGCACGAGCGTGCAGAGGCCGAGCAGGCCGACCGCCAGCGTCGAGTGCGTGATCGAGTACACCTGGAACGGGACGGCGACCGCGACGATCTCGTCGCCGAAGTCCGAGACCGACTTGCCCAGGAAGAGAAGGCGGAAGTCGCGCGAGACCCGCAGGGGCGTGAGGTCGACGACGTGCGCGCGGAGGCGCCCGATCAGGCTCATCGGATGACAGACTGTATCCCGTGCCGTACCAGGTCTTCGCTCAGCGCTGGCACGACTTCTACGTCGTCGCCGGGACCGCGGCGGCGACGCTCGTCGGCCTGCTCTTCGTCGGCCTTTCGTTGCACCTGCGCGCTGTCCTGTCCCGCTCGGAGGTCCAGAGCCTGGCGCGGGTGACGCTGGCGAACTTCGGCCTGATCCTCTTCGTGTCCCTGTTCATGGTGATCCCACAAGGGTCATCGGCAACGAGCCCCGACCTCATCGGTTCGGGGGTCTTCAGCCTCGCCGTGATCGCGCCGAGCCTCATCGCCGCAGGCCGGAGCCGGACGCGAACGCTGCGCCCGTACCAGCTCGTGTTGCGGTTCGGTTCGAGTGCCCTCAGCTACGCGGCCGTCATCGTCGCGGGCGTGCTCCTCGGGAGGGGATCCGAGGCTGCGGCGTTCAACTGGTTGGTCGTCGTCATCGTCGCCCTGTTGGTCGTGTCGCTGCGCAACAGCTGGGATCTCCTGGTGAGCGTCGGCGCTGCCACGCTGGATGGTCAGCCGAAGCCCT
>JALYLM010000142.1 GCA_030774235.1 Actinomycetota bacterium | reverse complement strand
AGCGGCGCGTAGGCGAGCAGCACGCGCTTCTCTCCCACGACGGCGAACGCGATCGTCGCCTCGTCGCCGCCTCCGGAGACGTTCAGCACGACGCCCTCCCCCCACTTGTCGTGGATGACCGTGTCCCCTTCCGCGACGGCGGCCGGTTCGTGCCTGGCCGTCTGCCGCAAACCCAGCGCGGCCGCGTCGGGAGAGCCGTCCTCCGATAGGCCGCCGATCACGCGCCCCCCGTCGACGTCGTTGTGCGGTGCCCCGGATCGCCCGCCCCGATACGCACCGCGACCTCGGCGCGCCCTCCCTTCGCTCGCCTCCTCCTCGCGAAGCTCCAGCAGGACCTCGGGGATCTCTCCGAGGAACCGAGAGGGCGGGTTGTACTGGGTCTGGCCGAAGAGGGTCCGGCTCCACGCGTGCGTGAGATACAGCCGTTCCTGCGCCCGCGTGATCCCGACGTAGGCGAGCCGCCGCTCCTCCTCGAGGGCGGCCGCGTCGGTCATCGACCGGTAATGCGGGAAGATGCCGTCCTCGAGCCCCACGATGAACACGACCGGGAACTCCAACCCCTTGGCGATGTGCAGGGTCATTAGCGTGACGGTCGACTGCTCTTCGTCGTACTCGTCCTGCTCGCCGACGAGCGACACGGACTCCAGGAACTCCTCGAGCCCCGCCTCGGGCTCCCGCGCCAGCAGCTCCGCGGCGACGCCCGTCAGCTCCTGCAGGTTCTCGATCCGACCCTGTGCCTCGACGGTCCGCTCCGCCTCGAGCTCCCCGAGGTAGCCGGACTCGATCGAGGCGAACTCCACCATCCGGGCGGGGCCCGCGCCGTCGTCCAGACGAGCCTGCAGCGCCGTCATCACCTGGGTGAACCCCGCCACGGCGCCCTTCGCCCGGGGCTGCAACACGGCGATCTCGTCCACGCGGCGGCAGGCGTCGAGCACGGTGATGCCCTCCTCGCGGGCGAACGACTCCAGCGCGGCCACGGTCGCGTCGCCGATCCCGCGCTTCGGCGTGTTCACCACGCGCCGGAACGAGATCACGTCCTGGGGGTTCACCAGCAGCCGCAGGTACCCGACGACGTCCTTGATCTCCTTCCGCTGGTAGAACCTGACACCCCCGAATACCTTGTAGGGCAAGCCGATCCGAACGAACACGTCTTCGATCACGCGCGATTGCGCGTTCGTGCGGTAGAAGACGGCGACGTCCTTATAGCGGAAGCCCTCCTGCTCGCGGAGGCGCTCGATCTCCTGCGCGAGGAAGAACGCCTCCTCGTGCTCGTCCTGCGCCCGGTACTGGACCGTGAGCTCCCCCCCGGCGGCGTCGGTCCACAGCGACTTCGGCTTGCGCTGGACGTTGCGCTCGATCAACGCGTTCGCGATCGCCAGGATGTTCTGCGTGGAGCGGTAGTTCTGCTCCATCAGGAAGACGGCCGCGTCCGGGTAATCGCGCTCGAAGTCCAGGATGTTCTGGATCGTCGCTCCTCGCCACGAGTAGACACCCTGGTCGGCGTCGCCCACGACACACACGTTCCGGTACCTGGCGGCCAACAGGTTCACGAGCTGATACTGCGCTCGGTTCGTGTCCTGGTATTCGTCGACCAGGATGTACCCGAACCGCTCCTGGTAGTGCTGGAGGACCTCCTCGTGGTCACGGAACAGCCGAACGGTCTCGATGATGAGGTCGTCGAAGTCCAGCGCGCCGGCGTCGCGCTTGCGCCGCTCGTACGCCTGGTACACCTTCGCGACCGTTTCCTCGAAATAGTTGGAGGCGAGGTTCGCGAAGTCGTCCGCGGTGATGACCTGGTCCTTCGCGTGACCGATCGCAGCCGCCATCGCCCTAGGAGGGAACCGCTTCGGATCGAGGTCCAGATCCTTGATGATGCCCGCGATCAGGCGCTCGGTGTCGCCCTCGTCGTAGATCGTGAACCCGCTGGGTACGCCGAGGTACTGGTGTTCGCGACGCAGGATCCGTGCGCACGCGGAATGAAACGTGAGGATCCACATGCCTCGAGCGACCCGGGCTCCCACCAGTCCCTCGACTCGGTCGGCCATCTCTCGCGCCGCCTTGTTCGTGAACGTGATCGCCAGGATCGCGCCGGGCGAAGCGCGGCGCTCACGGATCAGGTAGGCGATCCGATGTGTGAGGGCGCGCGTTTTGCCAGACCCCGCGCCCGCCACGATGAGCACGGGCCCCTCGGTGTGAAGGACGGCCTCGGCCTGGATGTCGTTGAGGCCCTCGATCAAGGGTGACACGGCGTCCACCGGGTCAGTCTAAGTGCGCCCGGGGACGGCGCGGTCGGTCCGCCTTCCTCCGGTCGCGACGCGGCCGCGATACCGTGACGTCCATGTCGACATCGACGGTTCACGGGCGACGGTTCTCCTGGCAGCGCCTCGCGGCGGGGTTCGGCATGGCGTGCCTGCTGCTGGCCTCGGGACTGATCGGCTACGTCGGGTGGCTCCTGTGGGGCACCGGCATCCAGACGGCGCACGCGCAGACGCAGCTCCGGGCCGAGTTCCATCCCGGCGAGAGGCCATCGACGCACGCTCTGGTCCCTCCTTTGCGCGGCAACGTCTATGCCGAGATCCGGATCCCCAGCATCGGCGTCGATTCGATGGTGGTGCAGGGCACCGATTACGAGTCCTTGAAGAAGGGGCCGGGGCACTACGCGAACACGGCGAACCCGTGGGACAAGACCGGGCGCGTCGGCATCGCGGGCCACCGCACCACGTACCTCCATCCCTTCTACAGCCTCGACCGGGTGCGACCGGGGGACGCGATCCTGCTTCGAACCGCGTACGGCAGCTACGACTACCGCGTCACGAGGGTGTTCGTGATCCGCTCGCAGGGATCCGGGGTCGTGCTCGATCAGACGTCGGACCCGACGCTGGTGCTCACCACGTGCAACCCGCGCTTCTCGTCGTCGCAACGCCTGATCGTGACGGCCGACCGTGTCGACATCCCACCGGCATAGGTCCGGCCGCGCGGCGCTCGCAGCCCAGGTTCGCCCTCACGGGTACCAGGGGCTGGGCGGTGAGTACATCGGATCCGGCCGGCCGGTGTCGCGCGACCTCAGCACGAGCCCGACGAGGAGCCCGAACGCGAAGCCCCCGACGTGCGCACTGTAGGCGACCCCGCCACCCGCGACGTGCGTCCCCAGTTGCCCCACGCCCGAGAACAGCTGCAGTAGGAACCAGAACCCGAGAACGAACAGGGCGGGCAGGTCCACGACGGTGATGAAGAAGAAGAACAGGAGCGTGGTGACGCGGGCGTGCGGGAACAGCACGACGTAGGCACCCAGGACGGCGGCGATCGCGCCCGACGCGCCCAGTCCGGGAAGCGTCGAGTTCGACGCGAGCGTCACTTCCAGGGCGGTCGCCGCCACACCGCCGGCCAGGTAGAACAGCAGGTACCAGAACGGCCGAAGTCGGTCCTCGATGTTGTTACCGAAGATCCAGAGGAACAGCATGTTGCCCGCGATGTGCAGCCACCCCCCGTGCATGAACATCGAGATGAAGACGGACGCGAGCCAACTCTTGTTCGGGCACTGCCGCCGAAGGTAGTCCTGGATCTCGTGCCCGATCGCCGGATCCGAAGCGTCTCCGTACTGCGTCTGCAGCGCCTGGGCCGCTCCGGCTCCGCCCCCCGCCAGGCTCGTTCGGTGCGTGACCTCGTACGGGATCAGCGCGTGGCACCAGTAGAAGGTCTGCTGCTTGAGCTCCGAGTTCCCTCCGGCGAAGGTCGGCTGCCACAAGACGAAGATCAGGACGTTCGCGGCGATGAGCCCGAGCGTGACGTACGCGACATGTCGCGTCGGGTTGTTGTCCCGGATCGGAAGCATCGCCTCTCCTCCAGCCGCGCGGGGCCGCGGCGCCGCCCCGCGTCACTCCCACTCGATGGTGCCGGGGGGCTTGCTCGTGATGTCGTAGGCGACGCGGTTCACGCCCGGGACCTCGCGGATGATGCGACTCGAGATCCTGTCCAGGACGTCGTGGGGTAGGCGCGCCCAGTCGGCGGTCATCGCGTCTTGGCTCGTCACGACGCGCAACACGATCGGGTGCTCGTAGGTGCGTCCGTCGCCCATCACGCCGACGCTCCTCACGTCAGCCAGCAGCACGGCGAACGCCTGCCAGGTCTCGCGATCCGACCCAGCGCGCTTGATCTCCTCGCGCACGACTCGGTCGGCACCACGAACCACCTCCAGGTTCTCCGGCGTCACCTCGCCGACGATCCTGACCGCGAGACCCGGGCCGGGGAACGGGTGGCGCTGGACGATCTCCTCGGGCAGCCCGAGCTCCGCGCCGATCCGGCGCACCTCGTCCTTGAACAGGTCGCGGAGCGGCTCGACCAGCTCCATCTTCATGTCGGCCGGGAGGCCACCCACGTTGTGATGGCTCTTGATGTTCGCTGCGGTCAGCGAGCCGCTCTCGATGACGTCGGGATACAGCGTGCCCTGCACGAGGAAACGCGCATCCGCGTGGTCGAGCGCGACCTCCTCGAACACCCGGATGAACTCTTCGCCGATCGCCTTGCGCTTGGCCTCGGGGTCCGTGACACCGACCAGCCGGTCGAGGAACCGATCCGCTGCCTTCACGTGTACGAGCGGGACGTGGAAGTGGCGTCCGAACGTCTCTTCCACCTGCTCGGGTTCACCCTCGCGGTTCAGGCCGTGGTCGACGAAGACGCAGGTCAGCTGCTCGGCTACCGCCCGGTGCACGAGGAGGGCCGCGACCGCGGAGTCCACGCCGCCGCTGAGCGCGCAGAGCACACCGGCGCCGCCGACCTGCGCGCGGATCCGCTCGACCGCATCCTCGATGATGTTCGTCGGCGTCCAGTCCGGGAGCAGCCCGCAGGCGTCGTAGAGGAACCGCTTCATCACGTCGAGGCCGCGCGGCGTGTGCGAGACCTCGGGGTGGAACTGCACCGCGTACATACCCCGCTCGGGATCCTCCATCGCAGCGATCGGGATCTGATCGGTGCGGGCCGTCACGCGGAATCCCTCCGGCACCCGAACCACGGCATCCCCGTGGGACATCCAGACCGTGTCCCGCGCCGGCATGTCCTGCAGCAGGGAGCCCGACCCAGCCACCGCCATGGCGGTTCCGCCGTACTCGCGTTGGCCGGTGGCCGCAACCTCGCCGCCCAGCGCCTTCGCCATCAGCTGGTGGCCGTAGCAGATCCCGAGCACGGGAATGCCCAGCGAGAAGAGGCCCGGGTCCACCTCCGGAGCGCCGTCCTCGTAGACGCTGGCCGGCCCGCCGGAGAGGATCAGGCCCGCCGGCCCGCGAGACGCGATCTCGGCCGCCGTGAGGTCGTGCGGGACGATCTCGGAGTAGACGTGACACTCCCGCACTCGCCGCGCGATCAGCTGCGCGTACTGCGCCCCGAGGTCGACGACCAGGACCGGCCGGGGCGCGTGGTGAGACAAGGGCTAGTGCCCCATCCCGACGTGTTGCTCGGTCTGGTAGGTCTTGCCCTCGGTCTTGATCGTGGGCGCGATGACGAGATCGGCCTTCTGGAACTCCTTTACGTTGGCGTAACCGGTCGTTGCCATGGAGGTCTGCAGCGCCCCGAACAGGTTGAAGGTGCCGTCGTTCTCGTGTGCCGGCCCGATCAGGATCTCCTCGAGCGTGGCGACCTGCTGGGTCTTGACCCGCGCACCCCGCGGAAGCGTCGGGTGGAACGTCGCCATTCCCCAGTGGTAGCCGCGGCCGGGCGCCTCGTACGCGCGGGTGAGCGGGGAGCCGATCATCACGGCGTCGGCGCCGCAGGCGATCGCCTTCGCGATGTCGCCACCGGTGCGCATGCCGCCGTCGGCGATCACGTGACAGTAGCGGCCGGTCTCGTGCTGGTGCTCGCGACGAGCCGCCGCCGCGTCGGCGATGGCCGTGGCTTGCGGGACACCGACGCCGAGCACCCCGCGAGTCGTGCACGCGTTTCCCGGACCGACGCCGACCAGCACGCCGACCGCGCCGGTCCTCATCAGGTGCAGCGCGGTCGAGTACGACGCGCAACCGCCGACGATCACGGGTAGATCGAAGGCAGGGATGA
>JALYLM010000141.1 GCA_030774235.1 Actinomycetota bacterium | reverse complement strand
GGTGACACGCTGCGGATCCCGGCCTCGAACGAGAAGCTCCTGCTGTCGATGGCGCTGCTGGATCGCATCAACCCGGAGGAGACGATCCCGACGCGCGTCGTGACCTCGGCCCGCATCGTGGACGGTGTCGTCCGCGGGAGCCTGTGGCTCGTGGGGCGCGGCGACCCCGAGACCGATCGGCACGACACGGCTCGGCTCGCGACGGCGCTCGCGGACGCCGGCATCCGTCGGGTGCGCGGATCGGTCAACGGGGGCACGGGCCCGTTCGCCCGCGACGACTGGGCTCCGGGCTGGAAACCGTACTTCCCGATCTCCGTGATCCCGCTGCCGACGGCACTGACCTTCGACGGGAACGTGGCCAACGGGCGCCTCGTGGGCGACCCCGAGCGACGCGCGGCCGTCGTCCTGACGCACCAGCTCGAGCGACGAGGCGTCACCGTCGTCGGCGATGCGAAGATGGGCCCACCGCCGGACGCGCTGCGTCGCGTCGCGTCGATCCGGTCCGCCCCGCTGCCGACGCTCCTTCGGCACATGGACCGCAACTCGATCAACTTCGACGCGGAGGTGCTGGGCAAGTATCTGGGCCAACTCGTTCACGGGGCCCCGGGCACGATCGAGAAGGGTGCAACGGTAGTGCGCAGGTTCGCCGCGCGACGGAACGTCTCGATCACGACGAACGACGGAAGCGGCCTGTCGTACGCGAACCGCGTGACCTCCGACGGGATCGTTCGACTGCTCCGAGACACCGACAGGGAACCGTGGGGCTCGACGGTGCGCTCCGCCCTGCCCGCCGCCGGCCAGGGCACCCTGAAGGATCGGTTGAACGGCATCGTCGTACGAGCGAAGACCGGCACGCTCGAAGGGATCTCCGCGCTCTCCGGCTGGGTCTGGCTCGAGCGATCCGACACCTGGGCAGAGTTCTCGATCCTGTCGCGTGGCCTTTCGAAGACGGCGGCGGTTCGGATCGAGAACCGCGTCGTGCGGGCGGTCTCGAACGGCGCCGAGGCACCCTGATCGGTCCTCAGAGGTCGGCGACGTACCGCACGATCGGCAGGTTGTCGCACTCCACCTGGTGATCGCTCCGGGCGCCGTCCCAGCGCCAGCCGGCAGCCTCGTAGAAGCGTCGCGCGCGCGGGTTCTCCTCGAGCACCCACAGGAAGCCCCGGCGGAAGCCGGCCTCCCGAAGTCCGTCCTCGGCCGCGGCGAACAGGGCCCCGCCCCACCCCGACCCCCATGCCTCGGGCTCCACGTAGATCGCGTAGACCTCCCCCGCGTCTTCGAGATCGGTCGAGGTCTCCCGCGGCGTCCCGAACGAGGTGTAGCCGATCACCCGGCCGTCGTCTCCCAGCGCCACGAGGGCGCTGCTTCCGCGCCCCGGATCGGCCATGAACCCCGTGAACCGTGCCTGGAGATCCTCCACGGACAACGCGTCGAGGGTCGCGGCCGAGACGACGCCCCCGTACGCGGCCCGCCAGTCTCGGACGTTGATCTCGGCGATCGCCCCCGCGTCGTCCGGCGTGGCCTCGCGGATGCGAACCCCCACGGAGCTCAGGCCTCCCGCCGCTCCCGCGGATGCAAGAGCCCGAACGTGTAGGCCTCGACGAGGGCCTCCCACGAGGCCTCCAGGATGTTCTCGCTGACCCCGACCGTGGTCCACTCCCGTTCGCCGTTCGACGTGTCGATCAACACGCGAACGACCGCGCCGGTGCCGATGTTCTCGTCGAGCACGCGAACCCGGTAGTCCTCCAGCTTCATCTGGTCGAGCTCGGGGTACTCGTTCGTCAGGGCCTTGCGCAGGGCGTTGTCCAGCGCGCCCACCGGGCCCTGGCCCTCGGCGGTCTCGATGTGGCGCTCGCCGCGCGCGATCACCTTCACGGTGGCCTCGGCGGTTGCCCCCTCGTGCCATCGCTCCTCGACGTGGGCCTTGAAGCTCTCGACTTCGAAGTAGGACTGCGACCAGCCGTGCGCGCGCCGCATGAGCAGCTCGAGCGAGGCGTCGGCCACGTCGAACGTGTAGCCCGTCGCCTCCAGGTCCTTCAGCGAGGCCAGCAGCGTCGGGAGGTCGTCGTCGGCCAGCTCAACCCCGAACTCCGCCGCCTTCATCCGAAGCGTCGCGGTCCCCCCGAGGTCGGAGGCCACGACGCCGCGGCGGTTGCCCACCGTCTCGGGGGGAACGTGCTCGTACGCCTCGGACAAGCGCGCGACGCCGCTCGTATGCAGCCCCGCCTTGTGCGTGAACGCGTACCGGCCCGCGTACGGCTGGTGCGAGTCCGGCGCCACGTTCGCGACCTCGGCGACGTAGTGCGCGAGCTCGGTCAGGTGTTCGACGGTCCCCTCGGGGAGTGCGTCTCGGATCCCCATCTTCAGCACGAGGTTCGCGCTGATCGGGATCAGGTCGGCGTTGCCGGTGCGCTCGCCGTAGCCATTGATCGTGCCCTGCACCTGGAGTACGCCCGCCTCGACGGCGACCAGCGAGTTCGCGACCGCGCACCCGGCGTCGTTGTGGACGTGGATCCCCAACGGCACGCCCGCCTGCGAAAGGACCTCCCGCACGACGGCGGCGATGTCCTGGGGCAACATCCCGCCGTTCGTGTCGCACAGCACGAGCCGCTCGGCCCCGGCCTCCTCCGCCGCGGCGATCACGGCGAGGGCGAAGCCGGGGTTGGCCCGGTAGCCGTCGAAGAAGTGCTCGGCGTCGAAGAACACGCGCCGGCCCTGCGCGCGCAGGAAGGCGACCGAGTCGCGCACCATCGCCACGCCCTCGCCCAGATCGGTGCGCAGGGCCTCGGTCACGTGCAGGTCCCAGGACTTGCCGACCAGGCACACGACCTCGGTCCCGGCGTCCAGCAGGTCTCGAAGGATCGAGCTGTCCTCCGCCCGCTCGCCGGCCTTGCGGGTCATGCCGAACGCCGTCAGCTGCGCGCGCTTCAACGTCTCCTTCGTCGCGAGCCGGAAGAACTCGGTGTCGCGTGGGTTCGCGCCGGGCCAGCCACCCTCGATGTAGGGGAACCCGAACGCGTCGAGCTTGTGCAGGATCC
>JALYLM010000140.1 GCA_030774235.1 Actinomycetota bacterium | reverse complement strand
CCTGCATGCTCCCGGTGCCCTGCATGAACAGGGTCTGGGCCATCGTCTCCACCTTTCCCCGGAGCTCGGCCTCCTGGGCGGACAGGTCCGCGATCTGTCCCTGGGCGGAGACGAGCGCGCTCGCGATCGCGCTCTCCCGCTTCGAGGCGGCGTCGATCTGGGCGTTCAGTCCCGAGAGACGGTCCTGGAGATCCGTCGCCCGCGCCTCCTCGGCCTTGATCCGGTCGGTGAGCGTCGTCAGCTGGTGCGTCGCTGCGTCCAGGTTCGACTTCGTGGAGGCCGACGACCGGACGGCGAACGTGAGGGCGACGGTGCAGGTCAGCGCCGCCGCGGCCAAGCGCAGCCGCAGAGGGCGACGCGTTTGGAGGGCGGGCCGAACCGGCATGGGCGCAAGGACGTTACCGCGGAACCCGCGCGGGGCGCCACCCTCGGCCGGGCGCCCGCCAAGGGCCTGGGGATCCCGTTTCCACGCAAAGGACATCGTGCAGGAGCCTTCGTCCTGCTCGCCGCGAAGGTTGAGGAACCGGACCTTAGGCCTCGGCTCCGCCGCAATCGCCGCCTCCTTCCGCTCGGGACCGGGCATCATGTACACCGACCATGCGCGACCACATCGGAACGATCCGACGCCCGCGGCGCCTGATCGGCTCGCTCGTCGTGTGTCTGCTCGCGGCTTCCTGTCGCGGCGGGACGCCGCCGTCGAGCGCTCCCCCTGCGCCCACGGTGCCTGTCCCTACGACGGGCACACCGGGCTCCACCGCGGCGTCGCCTGTCCCGACGGAACCCGGCCTGCTCGCCGCCGATCTGGAGACCGTCACCGACGATCTGCGGGGCTCGATCGACGCGTGGAGTGCTTCCGGCGAGACCTCGACCTGGCCGCCGCCGACGTCGTTGGTGCTCCAAGCCCTCGCCCAACAGCGGATCTACGGGACGCTGGCGCGTGACCCCCGGCTGCTCCGCGACGTGCTGCGGCGGCTTCCCCCCGGACTCCGGGGCGAAGCGCGGGCGAACGCGACGGCCGGAGCCCAGCTCCTCTCGATCCTCCGCACGTCGGGCCATACGCCGACCATCCGAACGCGCGCGCCGCCGCCGGCAGACCTGCTCCTCCGCTACTACCGACAGGCCGAGAGGAGGTTCGGGGTCGCGTGGCAACTCCTGGCCGCGGTCAACTTCATCGAGTCGAAGTTCGGCCGCGTGGTCACGGCGAGCTCTGCCGGGGCGCAGGGCCCGATGCAGTTCATCGGCCCGACCTGGGCGGCGTACGGGTTGGGCGGCGACGTGCACGATCCACACGATGCGATCCTCGGGGCGGCGAACTACCTCCATGCGTCAGGGGCGCCCGGAGACGAGCGCGGGGCTCTGTTCCACTACAACCCGTCACGCGCGTACGTGGATGCCGTGATCCTGTACGCGCGTCAGATGATGCGGGACCCCCGGAATTTCTACGCGTACTACAACTGGCAGGTGTTCATCCGGACGTCGTCGGGCCTGAAGCAGCTCACGGGTCCGGGGAGCTGACTCTGCAGTCGCGCGGTGCCCAACACGCCGGCTCGATCCCCCGCGCGCTAAGAGGAGGAATTCGCCCGCGCGCTAGCGGAGGAAGAGGTGCTCGGCGATGTGCACCGCGTTCAGTGCCGCTCCCATACGAAGGTTGTCGGCGCACGAGAAGAGGACCAGGGCGTCGTCGCGGTCCGGCACCTGACGGATCCGACCCGCGAGCGCGACGTCGATGCCGGCGGCCTCGAGTGGGGACGGGTAGACGCCGTGCTCGGGATCATCGCGGAGCTCGACGCCCGGGGCCGCGTCGATCGCCGCGCGCGCCTCCTCGACGGAGATCGGCCGCGAGAACTCGGCCAGGATCGACGTTGCGTGTCCCACGAGGACCGGAACGCGGACCGAGGTCGCGACCACCGGCAGATCCGGGAGCCCGAGGATCTTCCGCGGCTCGGCCATCATCTTCGACTCCTCGCCGGTGAACCCACCGGGTTCGAAGTCCCCGATCTTGGCGACGACGTTGTAGGCGATCGTCTTGTCGAACAAGTCGCCAACGGGGAGCGCCTCGGCCGAGGGCTGGGCCAGCGACTCCTCGTCCCCGCGGAGCTTCTCGACCTGATCGAGGAGCTCGGTGACTCCCCGGTGCCCGGCCCCGGAGACCGACTGGTACGAGGAGAGCACGAGCGAGCGGAGCCCGGCGGCCCGGTGCAGCGGCGCGACGGCCAGCATCGCCGTGATCGTCGTGCAGTTGGCCACGGCGACGATGCGGGGCGGCGGCGATCCGTCGAGGGACTCCGGGTTCACCTCGGGGATCGCGAGTGGCACGGCCGGATCCATCCGGAACGCGCTCGAGTTGTCGATGCAGGTCGTCCCCGCCGCCGCGGCCCGGGGGATGAACGACCGTGACGCCGGCGCGCCGATGCTCACGAGCGCGACGTCCACGCCGCGAAGCGCCTCGGGCGACAGTTGACGGACCTCGTGATCCTCGTCGCGAAACGTCACGTGTCGACCGGTCGAACGCGCCGACGCGAGCGGCACGAACTCCGTCACGGGGAAGTTTCGCTGCTCCAGGATGCCCGTGATCTCCCGCCCGACCGCCCCCGTCGCTCCGACGACCGCGACCTTCACTCGGGACCCACTTCCAGCCCGAAGCGTTCGTGCACGACCCGCACCGCGCGCTCGCCGTCGGCCTTGTGGATCACGCACGAGATCCGGATCGGCGACGTCGAGATCATCTCGATGTTGATGCCCTCGGCCGCCAGAACGTCGAACATGTCCGCGGCGACCCCCGGATGGGCCTTCATCCCCGCGCCGACGAGCGAGATCTTCGCGATGGCGTCGTCGATGGTGAACCGGTCGGCTCCGATCTCGGCCACGACCGCGTCCATCACGTCTTGAAGCCGCGGCACGTCGACGAGGGGTGCGGTGAACGACAGGTCGGTCGCCCCGGCGTGCGAGATGTTCTGCACGATCATGTCGATGCTGATGCCCTGCGCCGCGATCGCCTTGAACACGGTCGCGGCCACGCCGGGGCGGTCGGGCACCCGCTCCAGCGTCACCTTCGCCTCATCCTGGTCGAGGGCGATCCCGGAGATCAGGACGCCTTCCATCTCGTCAACCTCCTGCACCCAGGTCCCGGGCACGTCCTCGAACGAGGAACGGACGTGGATGCGAACGCCGTGCCTGCGAGCGTACTCGACCGACCTGGAGTGCAGGACCCTCGCCCCCGCCGCGGCCAGCTCGAGCATGTCCTCGTAGGAGATCCGGTCGATCTTGCGGGCGCCGGGAACCACGCGAGGGTCCGACGTGAACACCCCCCGGACGTCGGTGTAGATCTCGCAGACCTCGGCGCCGAGCGCGGCCGCCATGGCGACGGCCGTCGTGTCGGACCCGCCCCGGCCGAGCGTCGTGATCTCGTATTGACTCGACAGCCCCTGGAAGCCAGCGACGATCACGACGTTGCCGGCACCCAGGGCCTCGGCGATCCGCTTCGGTCGGATCTCGACGATCTTCGCGGCGCCGTGCTGGGTGTCGGTGATGATGCCGGCCTGGGAGCCCGTATAGCTTGCGGCCCGGCACCCCCGGGCGTTGATCGCGATCCCGAGCAGCGACATCGCGATCCGCTCGCCCGCGGTGAGCAGCATGTCGAGCTCGCGCGGCTCCGGGACCGGCGCGATCCGTCGCGCCATCGACATCAGGTCGTCGGTCGTGTCTCCCATCGCCGACACGACGACGACGACGTCGTTGCCCTCCTCGCGCGCACGCACCACCCGGTCGGCGACCGCCTGGATCCGCTCGACCGAGCCCACGGAGGTCCCGCCGTACTTCTGGACGATGACGGGCATGGCTGCGCGCGCTCCTGACTCCGGGTCGTGATCGAGCCTAACAGGAGGGTCGTTCGCACCCCGTATTCACGCCCCCTTGCGTCCTGCAACATCGCCCGACTAGGGTGGCCGCAGCGGGAGCCCGCCCCGGCGCCTGACAAGGAGGCGGTCATGAAGCGTCTGGCGGTCGCACTACTCGCAACGGCTCTCCTCGTGCTCGTGCCCTCGTCGGCGTTCGCCGCGAAGCCGACGCACACGAGGACCTCGTTCGATCAACACTTCGTGGACCGCTCCTGCGGGTTCCGCGTGGGAGTTCGTTTCGTCGGGATCACCGTAGATATCCAATGGACGGACGCGAACGGCGATGTGCGCGACTTCCAGGCGTACCCGCAAGCGAAGCAGGTGCTCACGAATCTGGCCACGGGAACGACGATCACGACCAACCTCGCCGGGCCGCAGCATCTCACCGTGAGGGCGGATGGAAGCCTCACGAACATCGGCACCGGGAACTGGGGCTGGCCGTTCAACCCGAAGACGGACGCCCCGGGGATCTACCTGACGGCAGGGCGATGGGTGTTCGCCATCGACGCTCAGGGGAACTCGTCGTTCTCGATCGTGGGGCGCATCGTCAACCTCTGCCC
>JALYLM010000139.1 GCA_030774235.1 Actinomycetota bacterium | reverse complement strand
GGGGACCAGCCGGCCCATCAACGATCCGTCCAGGCGGGCCCCCGCGAGACCTCCCCAGCCGCCGCCGATCGCGAGCATCCCGAGGAGCCCCAGCGCGATCGGGCCGGCTCGCCCCCGGACCTCGACCCTGGGCCCGGCAACCGCCTCGGTCGCCGGCGGTTCCCTCGCGACGAGGCCGGCGTCGGCCAGCACCCCGGGACCTGAGGCACGGCGCGGAGCGAGCAGCCACGAGCCACCGAGGGCCGCGGCGCCGGCCGCCAGCGCCATCCAGGGCGAGAACGTGGACGGATGCACTTCCCAGAGGAGGAGCCCGCCCCAGAACGCGGCCGCGGCGGCCGGCAGCACGCCGCTCACACCGTGACCTGCGGGCGGAGCTCCTCCAGGGTTGCCGGGCCGATGCCGCTGACGTCGAGCAGGTCGTCGACGGTATGGAACAGGCCGTGCTGGGTGCGATATTGGATGATCGCGTTCGCCAGTACGGGCCCGACGCCGCTGAGCGACTCGAGCTCGGATTCGCTCGCGACGTTGATGTTCACCATCGGCGCGCCTCCCACGCCGGTGGGCCCGGGAGCCGTGCCACCGGCGGAGATCGTGCCCGCGCCGTTCTTTGGGATCACCACCTGGGACCCGTCGGTCAGGAGCGCGGCGAGATTGATCGACGTGAGATCGGCCCCCTTCCGGGCCCCGCCGGCGCGGTTCACGGCGTCGATCACCCGGTCGCCGGGGCCGAATTCGTACACGCCCGGGTCCTTCACCCATCCCGTGACGTCGACGATCACCGGCGCACCCGAAGGGCTCGTCGAGGCGACCGACGTGCCTGATGCCGCGCCCGGGCCGACGGCGGCGGCCGGCCCGGGCGAGGGTCCAGCGATCTGGACCGGCCTCGGCAGCGAGCGCGTGTACCAGAGCCCGGCGCCGGCCAGCGTCACCACGAGCACCGCGACGAGCCCGGCGAGCTCTCCCCGCGACAGCGTGTCCAGACGATCGCGGATCGACATGCTCGCGACGCTAGACGCCGTTCGAACCCGTGACCGTGACGCGTGTCACGCGAGCGGGTAGATCCGAGCGAGCCGTGTGGGGACCGGGACTCAGCCGCCGGTGACGAAGTTCACGAGCTTCGGCGGACGGACGATCTCCTTGACGAGCTGCCGTCCGGCCATCGCCCGCTGGGCGCCCCTGCTGGTTCGAGCCGCGTTCAGGCATGTGGCCTCGTCCGCATCGGCGGCCACCTCGATCCGGTCGCGCACCTTGCCGTCCACCTGGATCACCAGCGTGACGGTCTGCTCGGCGACGAGCGACGGGTCGAAGCCCGGCCAGGTTGACACGTGGACGGACGCGGGTTCGCCGAGGTGGACGCGCCAGAGTTCCTCAGCCGCATACGGCGCGAACGGACCCAGCATCTGCGCCATGGCGCGCGCGGCACCCAGCGCTCCCCCGCCGGCGTGCAAGGTCGCGCGCATCTCGTTCGTCAGCACCTGCAGCTTCGAGATGGCAGTGTTGAAACGGAATCGTTCCAGGTCCTCGGTGACGCCCTTGATCGTGCGATGGGTGAGTCGGACGAGCGACACCGGCTCCTCGGCCGACGTGCCACGCTCCACCGCCTCGCCGGTCGCGGCGAACACGCGACCGAGCCATGCATGCACCCCGGGCCGCCGGTCCGGGTCCGACGCGATGAGCTTCCAATCGATGTCGTCCTCGAAGGGGCCCGCGAACAGGATGATCAGGCGCATCGAGTCGGCACCCCACCGCTCGACGATCGGCATCGGCTCGACGACGTTTCCCTTGGACTTGCTCATCGAGGCGCCGCCGAAGATCACCTGGCCCTGGTTCATCAGCCGCGGAAACGGCTCGGTGAACGAGATCAACCCCATGTCGTGAAGGACCTTCGTGATGAACCTGCAATAGAGCAGGTGCAGGATCGCGTGCTCGACGCCGCCGGTGTACTGGTCGGCCGGCATCCATCGTTCGACGTCCTCGGTCCGGAACGCCTCCCGTTCGTCGCCGGGCGAGCAGTAACGGAAGAAGTACCAACTGGAATCGACGAACGTGTCCATCGTGTCCGTGTCGCGCCGCGCGTCGCGCCCACAGGAGGGACAGGGAACCTTCACGAAGGCGTCGTGACGGGCCAGCGGCGACTCGCCACCCGGCCGGAAGTCGACGTCCTCGGGGAGGACGACCGGCAGCTGGTCGTCGGGAACGGCGACCTCGCCGCACTCCTCACAGTGGATGATCGGGATCGGGGCGCCCCAATATCGCTGGCGCGAGATCAACCAGTCCCGTAGCCGAAACGTGACGGCCGGCTCGCCGCGGCCTTGCTCTCGCAGCCAGGCGGCCACCTTCGCGATCGACCCGGGCGATGCCTCGGCGTCGAACGGACCCGAGTTCACCATCACGCCGTCGTGGGGTGCCGCCTCGGTCATCGAGTCGGGGTCGAGCGCCGTACCCTCGGGCTGGACGACCACACGGATCGGCAGGTCGTGGGCTCGCGCGAACTCGAAGTCGCGCTGGTCGTGGGCCGGCACCCCCATGATCGCGCCGGTTCCGTACTCCATCAGCACGTACGGGGCCACGAAACACGGCACCTTCTCGCCGTTCACCGGGTTGAACGCGTGGACGCCGAGCGGGGCCCCCTCGCTCGGGTCGGCCTCCTCCCGGGTCGTCAGCGGGGTCGCGCGCGCCCTGTCGATCACCTGCCGGACTCGATCCCACGTGCCGCCCACCTCCGCGAGCGTTCGCACGAGGGGGTGCTCGACCGCGAACACGAAGAACGTGACCCCCCACAGCGTGTCGGGTCGCGTCGTGAAGACCTCGATCTCGTCGCCCGTCTCGTCGATCGTGAACCTGACGCGAGCTCCTTCGCTCCGGCCGATCCAGTTGCGCTGCATCGTGATGACTCGCTCCGGCCAGTCGGTCAGGTCCTCCTCGTCGTCCAGCAGCCGCTGGGCGTAGTCGGTGATCTTGAAGAACCACTGCGTCAGGTCTCGGCGCTCCACCGGCGTGCCGCACCGCTCGCACGCCCCGGCGATGACCTGCTCGTTGGCCAGGACGGTCTGATCCTTGGGGCACCAGTTGACCGGCGCGTTCTTCCGATACGCGAGCCCGCGCTCGAAGAGTTGCAGGAACAGCCACTGTGTCCACCGGTAGTAGTCGGGATCGCTCGTGGCGAGGCGGCGCGACCAGTCGAACGACATCCCCATGCGCTTGAAGCTGGCCGCCTGCTGCTCGATGTTCGCGTACGTCCATTCCTTGGGATGGATGCCTCGCCGGAGTGCCGCGTTCTCGGCCGGCAGACCGAACGCATCCCATCCGATCGGGTGCAGGACGTTGTAGCCTCGCATCCATCGATAGCGCGCAACCGCGTCGCCTCCGCTGAACGCCTCGGCGTGACCCATGTGAAGATCGCCCGAGGGATAGGGGAACATGTCCAGCGCATAGAACCTCGGCCGAGGGTCCGCCGGGTCCTCGGAGGCCCGGTACAGGCCCTCCTCCTCCCAGCGTCGTTGCCACCTCGGCTCGATCTCCGCCGCGTCGTACCTGCGCATCGTGGGGCAATGCTACCGAACGGGTATCGGAGAACCCGGATGCGCGAGTGATGCTCGCCGCGCGGCTCGCTATCGGACGGAGACCTCCGCGGGGAAGAGGCCGCCCTCGCGGAGTGCGAGGCCCGGAATCTCGTGCGCAGGCACCGGCCTCGAGAAGTAGAAGCCCTGGGCCAGGCGGCACCCGTTCGAACGAAGGAACACGAACTCACCGGGCGTCTCTATGCCCTCCGCGAGCGGGGTCATGTCCAGGCTTTGCGCCAGCTGGATCATCGCCCTGACCATGCCGGCCAGGCCGCGATCCTTGTCCACGTCCCGCACGAACGCGCGGTCGATCTTCAAGATGTCGACCGGCATGTGCTTCAGACGGGCGAGCGATGAATAGCCCGTGCCGAAGTCGTCGATCGCGAGCGTGAGGCCCCATGCGTGCAGCTCGGACAGGATCTTCTGCGTCCGATCGGGGTCGGCCATCGCCGTGGACTCCGTGATCTCGACGACGACCTTCCTCGGATCGATGCCGGCCAGACTCAGCTTCCCGATCACCTTCTCGGCCAGGTGGGCCGACCACAGCTGCCGCGGCGAGAGGTTGAACGACATCTCGAGGTCGAGGCCCTGCTCCGTCCAGACCATCTGCTGTCGCGCCATCTCGTCGATGACCCAGTCGCCGATCGCCTCGATCAGCCCCAGCTCCTCGGCCAGCGGGATGAACTCGCCGGGCGCGACGAGGCCGCCGTTGGGCTCCTGCCACCTGATCAACGCCTCGACGCCGACCATGTGGCCGTCGGAGAGGTCGACGACGGGCTGGTAGTGCAGCACCCAGTTCTCCATCTCCACGGCGCGGCGCAGTCGCGTGGTG
Organism: Actinomycetota bacterium; assembly: GCA_030774235.1. Lineage (GTDB taxonomy): Bacteria > Actinomycetota > UBA4738 > UBA4738 > HRBIN12 > JALYLM01. The sequence goes on along the minus strand of JALYLM010000139.1, from coordinate 2,078 downwards.
AGCGACAGCCTGCCGAGCGGATCGTCGTCGGCGGTCGCGTAGATCACGTATCCCCCCGGCTCGTACTTCTTCGACTGATACATCGCGGTGTCGGCGTTCTTCAGGAGCGTTTCCGCGTCGAGGGCGTCCTGGGGGAACAGGCTGATCCCGATCGAGCCGCTCGCGTAGAACTCGGTCCCGTTGAGGTCGAACGGCTCGTGGAGCGCCTCGCGCACCCGCTCGGCCACGGACTCCGCGACGATCATCGCCATGTCGCCGCCGGCCGGCGCACCGGTTCCGCGCTCGATGTCGGAGAGCAGCAGCAGGAACTCGTCGCCGCCCTGGCGGGCGACCAGATCGGTCTCGCGCGTACAGCCGCGGAGGCGCTCCCCGAGCTGCGACAGCAGCTGATCTCCCGCGTGGTGCCCGAGCGAGTCGTTCACGAGCTTGAAGTTGTCGAGATCCAGGAACAGCACACCGACGCCGAGGTCGTGCCGGCGGGCACGCGAGATCGACATCTCGAGCATCTCCTCGAAGAAGGCGCGGTTCGGCAGGCCGGTCAGCTTGTCGTGGTGGGCGAGGAAGGCCACCTCCTCCTCGGCGAGCTTTCGCTCCGTGATGTCGAAGACGACCCCCTGGAACACGCGGTGCCCCCGCTGCTCGTCCTCGACGACGACCCAGGAGTCCTCGACCCAGACGACACGACCGTCCTTGCGGATCATCCGATACCGCATCGAGTACGCCTCGGCTGTCGTCTCGCATCGCTTGTTCTCGGCGATGACCATGGCTCGGTCGTCGGGGTGGACCCACTCGTACCAGGCCGTGGGGTCGGCGATCCACTCCTGCGGCGAATACCCGAGGATGACCTCGATCTGCGGGCTCGAGTACAGGACGAAGTATTCGTCGTCGCGCCACGTCCACGTATAGGTGATCGCCGAGATCTGCTCCACGAGCGCGCGGAACTTCGCCTCGGCCTCGAACCTGGCCTCGCGCCCGGCCTGCAGGTCGCTCACGTCGCGGATCGTGACGACGAGGAATCGCTCGGTCCCGTCGATCGCCCCGACGTGCACCTCGACCGGCAGCTCGGCGCCGTCCGAACGCCGACACACCGCCTCGAAGCGTTGTCGAGCCACCGGATCGCCCGTCCAACCGGGGATGAGGACGTCGATCGGACGTCCGTCGAGGTCGCCACCGGCGAATCCGGTGAGTTCCAGGAGCCGATGATTCACGAACGCGATCCGCCCGTCGGATCCGGCGACCACGATGCACTCCGGGGTCGCCTCGAGCAAGGACCCGGGGTCGATCGAGTGCGAGAGCCGCTGCAGGGCAGCGTCCATCCTGGCTCCCCGGCGGTGAGCGTCCATCGACGCCTGCCGCCCGTCCGCAAGGTCGTCGTTCACGCAAGAGGCATCGACCGCAGGCGGCGCCGACCTAAGTCGGAGTCATCTCGGTCACGCCCCAGGACGAGCCGTGATCCGTCAGCAGGTCGAGGAAGGGCACCGCGTCGAATGCCTCGGGGCCGAGCACTCCCGCTCCGGACCAGACTCCGCTCGCGATCAGCTCGAGCGCCACGACGGGATTGAGCGCAGTCTGCCACGTGACCGCCTGGGTGCCGTCCTTCGCCCAGGTCTCCTCGGTGTCGACGACGTGGTGGACATAGACCTCGCGGGGCCTACCGTCGGTCCCGAGGCCCGTTACCCACGTGCCGGCGCACGTCTTGCCGGTCATCTCGGCGCCGAGGAACGCCGGGTCGGGGAGGACCGCCGCCACGACGTCACGGGGCGCCACCTCCACGCCTCGGACGTTCACCGTGTCTGTGCCGTCCAGGCCGAGCTTGTGCAGGGTCTCTAGCACGCCGATGAACTCGTCGCCGAGCCCGTACTTGAACGTCGTCCGGGTGCACTCGACCCACCGAGGGATGAGGACGACCTCCTCGTGTTCGACGTTCACGCACTCGATCTCGCCGATGCCTTCGGGGAAGGAGAAGGTCTCGGGCTCGCTGAAGGGAGCCGTCGTGAACCAGCCGCGATCCTTCTCCCACACCACCGGCGGGTTCAGGCACTCCTCGATCGTCGTCCAGATCGAGAAGGTCGGCGCGA
>JALYLM010000138.1 GCA_030774235.1 Actinomycetota bacterium | reverse complement strand
GCGGGGCGCCAGTGGGCGCCCGTGTCCTCGTCGATCACGAAGGGGGCGTCCGGAGGGACCTCGCGAACCTCGGGCAGGATCAGCTTCTGACGTCGGACGGTGACGACGGGGAGCGTGAGATCGGCCGCGGTTCCCACCACGCCCGAGAGCGGCCCGGCGCAGATCACGGCCGCCGCGCAGTCGATCTCGCCGCGCGAGGTCTCCACGGCTGCCAGGCGCCCCCCCGACACGTGGAACCCCGTCACCGCGCACGACGTCACGACGTCGGCGTTCGCGCCGGCGGCGAGCCCGAACGTGAGCCGCTTCGTGTCGAGGAAGCCGTCGCCGGCTCGCCACCTCGCCTGCACGACGTCGGGCGATACCCACGGCCAGCGGGTCCGGACGTCATCACCCGAGATGATCTCGACGTCGGTCTGGCCCCACGCGTGCAGCCGCGTCACGAGCTCGAGCTGAGCCTCGGCGCCCGCGGGATCGGTCGTGAGCCACAGGTAGCCGCGGAGCTTCAGGGCAAGGTCGTACTCGCGCTGCCCCGTCGCCTCCTCGAAGTCCAGGAACATCGCGGCCGAGGATCGGACGAGCTCGAGCTCCTCCAGGTCGTCGAACTGCAGGCGGAAGGCGCCGGCCGACACGGGCGTCGTCAGCGTGCAGAGGCGCGGTCGCGCCTCCACGATCAGCGGTCGGATCCCGGCCCGAGCCGCGTGAAATGCGGTGGCCGCCCCGATGACGCCGCCGCCGACGATGACGAGCTCGGCCGCGTTCGGTGGAGCGTCCAGGTACCGGATGGGCATCGTCCGGGCTCAGCCTTCGGCGATCGCGGCGACGAGCTCGCGGCAGAAGTCCGGGATGTCCTCGACCACCCTGCCCCAGACGATGTTCCCGTCGCGGAACGCCGCCTCGTCGACCCACGTCGCCCCGGCGTTCACCAGGTCGTCCTTGATCCCGAGGCTGCCCGTCGCGCGACCCCCGCCCACGATCCCGGCCGAGATCCCCACGAGACCCGCGTGGCAGATCAGCCCGACGATCTTGCCCTCGCCGTGGATCTCACTGACGAGGCGCTTGACGGCCTCGGATCTCCGGAGCTTGTCGGGCGCCCACCCGCCGGGGACGACGACGGCGTCGAAGCGCGACGCGTCCACGTCCTCGACGGGGGTCTCGGCCGTTGCCGTGAGCCCGTGCTTGCCGGTCACCGCCGTGCCCGGCTGGGTCCCCGCGACCGTCAGCGCGGTCCCCTCTTCCTGCAGGCGCATCACCGTGACCCAGAACTCCAGGTCCTCGAAGCCCTCCGCCACGAGCACCACGACCCGTTTGTCGCGAAGCGCGAACGGCATCCCTCACACCTCCCGAGGAGACCGCCCGCACTGTAGCAGCGGCTCGTTTCCCGTCGGCTTGTCCTATCCCTCGAACTGCGACTCTTCCGTCGAACCCTGGAGCGCGAGCGTCGACGCGCGACCCCCGCCGATCGCCTGGGACACCAGATCGAAGTAGCCGGTGCCCACCTCGGCCTGGTGCCGCGTTGCCGTGTAACCGTCTTCCTCCAACTCGAACTCGCGCTGCTGCAGCCGGACGTAGGCGCTCATGCCGTCCCTCGCGTATCCCCTGGCAAGCTCGAACATGCTCGCGTTCAGCGCGTGGAAGCCCGCGAGCGTGATGAATTGGAACCGGTAGCCCATCGCCGCCAGCTCCTTTCGGAACCGCGAGATCGCGGAGTCGTCGAGGTACCTCTTCCAGTTGAACGACGGGGAGCAGTTGTACGCCAGCAGCTTTCCGGGATGCTTCGAGTGGATGCCCTCGGCGAACACTCGAGCCTCGCCGAGATCGGGGGTCGCGGTCTCGCACCAGAGCATGTCCGCGAACGGCGCGTATGCCACGCCCCGGGCGATCGCGGCCTCGATCCCGCCGTTCACTCGGTAGAAACCTTCGTGCGTCCGTTCTCCCGTCGCGAACAGCCGGTCCCGGGGGTCCACGTCGCTCGTGAGCAAGGTGGCGCTCAGTGAATCGGTCCGCGCGACGAGGACCGTGGGGACGTCCATCACGTCCGAGGCGAGACGCGCTGCCACGAGGGTCCGGATGAACTGGTCCGTCGGCACCAGCACCTTGCCGCCCAGGTGACCGCACTTCTTCTCCCCGGCGAGCTGATCCTCGAAGTGCACGCCGGCGGCGCCGGCTTCGATCATCGACGTCATGAGCTCGAAGGCGTTGAGCGCTCCGCCGAAGCCCGCCTCGGCGTCGGCCAGGATCGGAGCCACCCAGTCCGTGTCCGAGCTCTCGCCACAGGACCATGCGATCTGGTCCGCTCGCAGGAGTGCGTTGTTGATACGCCGCACGACGACGGGAACGGAGTTGACCGGGTAGAGGGACTGGTCCGGATACGTGTGCGACGCGAGGTTCGCGTCGGCGGCGACCTGCCAGCCGCTCACGTAGATCGCCTCCAGGCCGGCCTTCACCATCTCGACGGCCTGGCCGCCGGTGAGCGCTCCGAGCGCGGCGACGAACTCCTCGTCGCCGAGGAGCTGCCACAGCCGCTCGGCACCGCGTCTGGCGATCGAGCGCTCGATGCGCATCGAACCGCGCAGCCTCACGACGTCCTCGGCCGAGTAGACGCGTTCCACGTCCCGCCAACGCGGGTCGGTCTCCCAGGCGCGTTCGAGCGCGCCCGTTTCATCGGCGATCCGATCCTCGATCCGTCCGTCCGGCACCGTGCTCACCTCCACGACGCGAAAGGAAAACCCCCTCGCGACGCGAGAGGGCGAGGGCGCGACCGGCGAGGTGCCGGCGACGCGCCTACGGCGTGGCTACGCTGATCTGCGGAACCGCCCCGAAGTTGAACGAAGATTCAAACATCCGCTCGCATCGTGCCAGGTCGGGCGGGCAGGAGTCAAGTCCGGCATCGTCACCGGATCGGGCATCGGGTCAGCCCCGGGTCACCTGAGAGAGCTTCAGGGTCTTCTCGTACAGGGCCTTCCCGCTGACGGCCGCCTCGCAACCGAGATCACGCAGCGCCCAGATGTCGCCGGCGTCGCGGACTCCGCCGCTGGCGATCACCGGGCGGTCGGTCAGTTTCAGCACGCGCGTGTAGAGGCGAAGGTCCGGGCCGTCGAGCGTCCCGTCCCGGGCGATCGACGTCACGAGATACCTGGGGGTGCCCGCATCGTTGAGCGCGTGCATCGCCTCCTCCAGGTCCGGTCCCTCCTCCTTCCATCCCTTCACCATGACGCGGCCCCCTCGAACGTCGACGGCGACCACGACGCGCTCGGCGTACTCCTCCACGGCACGGGCAACGAGCTCCGGGTCCGCGGCCGCCGCAGTGCCCAGGATCGCGCGCGCGGCGCCGGCGGCCAGGAGCTCGCCGATCGCCTCCAGCGTCCGGATCCCGCCGCCGACCTGCACCGGCACGGCCACCGAGCGGCAGATATCGGCGATCACCTCCCGGTTGTCTCCCTCGCCGAGGGCGGCGTCGAGGTCGACGACGTGCAATCGCCTGGCCCCGTCCTCCTGGAACGTCGTCGCCACCTCGACGGGATCGACGCTGTAGGTCGTTTCGTCGGAGGGGTCGCCGCGCCGGAGACGCACGGCTCGGCCTCCCCGAAGGTCGACCGCGGGGATCACGATCACATCGTCACGGCCTTCACGCCGTTGAAGTACACCAGAACGGCGGGAGCGCCCGGTTCAGCGAGACGGGCTCTAGACGGGAACCCCGGCGCCGCCGCTGGTCTCGGTGACGTCGCGGACCCTGGTGAGGATGGCGCGGCGGCCCGCGACGTCCAGGATCTGCGCGGAGAGCAGGATGTCCCGCAGGTTGCCGTCGCGCCGGCGCAGCCGAGTCTCCCACGCGCGGACCTCACCGCACTCCTCCAGCTCCCGCAGCAGCGCGATGTGATGTCGCGCGTCGGTGAAGAGTCCCATGTCGAACACATCGTGGTCGAGCAGATCGCTGCGCTCGAAGCCGCTGAGCTCGGCGAAGGCGGAATTAGCGTCGAGGAACCTGCCGCCGTCGAAAGAGACGATGGCCGCGGCCTTCGCGCTCGCGTGCAGCGACGCGAACCCCTCTGCCGTCAGTGGACGCGCCGCCGGCGGCCCCCCCAACGGGTCTCGATGTTCACCCATGCTCGTGACCCTCCTTCCCGACGGTCGAGTGAACGGGAAGTGGCCTCAGTCTTCCATCGCGGCCGGGTTCCAGCCATCGGACGGATGGGGATTCGTCGGGCGCCGGACGGGGGGCAGCGAAGACGGGAGCGGGCCGGCTCCGTCGGCCGACCCCAGCAGCCCGATCGGCGGTCATCCGGCGACGTTCTCGCCCGGGCGTGCATGACCCACCCGCGCTTCCATCGCGCGCGCGTGGCCGACGAGACCCTCCGCGTTCGCGATCGTCGCCGCGGGGCCGGCGTGCAGCGCGGCCGACGCCTCGTCCATCTCGATGACCGAGCTCACCGTCACGTAGTCGGCCGCGCGGAGCCCGCTGGAGAACCGAGCCGTGCCGGCGGTGGGCAGCACGTGGTTGGACGCGACCCCGTAGTCGCCGAACGGTACCGCCGACCACGGCCCCAAGAAGATCGCGCCGGCGTTCCGCACCTTGGGCAGGAATCCGTCGGCGTCGTCGAGCAGGAGCAGCAGGTGCTCGGCGGCAAGGTCGTTCACGACGTCGGCGGCGTGATCGAGATCGCGAACGAGCACGAACTTCGTGTGCTTCAGGGCGGCGTCGACGATCCGCCGGCGGCCCGCATCTCCCAACGCGTCGTCGAGCGCAGCCCCCACCATCGCGATCAGCGACGCCTCCGGCGTCACGAAGAAGGTGCGCGCCTTGGGGTCGTGCTCGGCTTGCGCGATGAGGTCGAGGGCCGCATGACGGGCGACGATGCCCCCCTCGGCCACGATCGCCAGCTCGCTTGGTCCGGCGAGTCCGTCGATCCCGACGAAGCCGGCGACCTGGCGCTTCGCCTCGGTCACGTAGGCGTTGCCCGGACCCACGATGCGGTCGACGCGAGGGATCGATTCGGTTCCATAGGCCATCGCGCCGATCGCCTGCGCCCCACCGGTCTTTGCGACGTGCGAGGCGCCCGCTCGTCGCGCCGCGTACAGGACCGACGGCGAGATGGAGCCGTCCTCGTGCGGCGGCGTGCACACGACGATCTCGCCGACACCCGCGACGACGGCGGGAACGACGGTCATGCAGACCGACGACGGGTAGACCGCTCTCCCGCCGGGCACGTAGCACCCGACGCTGGCGAGCGGGCGGACGATCTCCCCGAATCGGATGCCGTCGCGCGAGTCCCACCACTCCGTCGGCAGCTGGCGGGCGTGGAGATCCCCGAGTCGCTCGATCAGACCGTCGAGCGCTTGCCTGAGGTCGCGCGGGGTCGCCGTCTCGGCGGCCGCGAACTCGTCGTCTCCCACCAGGACGCCGCCCTCGACGTTCGCTCCGTCGAAGCGGCGGCACAGCTCGATCAGGACCTCGTCGCCCTCCACGAACACGCGCTGAAGGATCGCGTGGACCGTCTCGACGACCGTGGGGTCGATGTCGAGCCGGTTGGGCTCGAGGCGCTCCCCCCGCTCGCGCAGGTCGAGGAGCTCGAGCACCTCAGGGCCCCTCGGACCTCTCGGGATGGGGCCCGTGGCCGGTCTCCTGCGACGGCTTCGCGGAGCGGCGGTCGCGCACGAGCAGGATCCATCCGGTGACACCCACCGACAGCGCGGCCGCGACGAGCATGCCGAGTGCCAACAGAAGGGCCGTCTGCCGCGTCATGGGAGGCCGTCAGCGTACCGAAACGTGTGTTTCCTCAACCGCGCGCGTCACTCGGCGGACGGCGCGCGCCGCTTCGCGTCGAGCCTGCGCTCCGCGTCGAGACGCTCGAGGTCGACGTCGGTCGTGTCCACGTAGGTGAACGCACGGGCGATCGCATGGTGACCGGCGACCTCGTCGATGAGGCGGTGCATGGTTCGTGCCACTCGTCGGTAGGTCGGGTGGCCCTGGGGCTGGGACCTGAGCTCGATCAGGTGCATCGCCTCGCGGGCGTTCATCTGCATCACGAATCGGATCCGGTAGGCCATCGATACCGCGTACTGCGCGACCTCCTCCAGGCCGGCGGCGAGCATGTCGTGTTCCAGATCGACGCTCGCCTCCATCACGCGCTCCCAGTCGTCGCGAAGGCCCGCTTCCTCGATCTCGGGCGGCATCTCGGCGCCGTGCGACGTCGTGAGCCGCTGCCACTCGATCGTGAGCGGCCGGTGCCGCTGAAGGTCGCGGAACGCGCCGTAGTCGCACAGCACGTCGAACCGATAGAGGGTCCGCTCCCAGGCGCGACCGGGCTTGTGGCGACGGTTCGTCCGCGCTCCAACCGACGCACGGATCAGCTCCTCTCGCTCGGCCTGCGTCATCGCGCGTGCGATCCGCATCAGCTGGTCGTCGGGGAGCCCGCTCGCCGCGTACATGATCGCGGCCGCCAGGTCCACCTCGCCGTCGGGGTCCCAGTCGACGAGCGTGACCTCGGGTCGCGGCTCGGCCGTCACGCCGAGGAGCGCTTTCGAGGTCCCCTCCTGCACCCCGTCGGCCGTGGCCTGCCAGTAGCGCGACCACGCGACCCCGCGGTCCTCCACGTCCACCCGCCTGAGGAACGCCGGGATCACCTTCCGGAGCTCGATCAGCATGAGGCGGCCGTACTCGCGGATCTCGGCGAGTGGGTGCGCCGCCAGACGCATCAGCAGCTGTTCGTAGGACTGACCGGTCGCGAAGATGCCGAGGTTGGACCGGGTCGCGGCCGGCAGGAGCACGCGCAGCGTGTCGCACGTCTTGGCCATGATCGTCTGCCGGTACACGGCATCGCGGTCGCCGGGAGACTGGGGGAACTTCTCGCGGAAGAACGAGGCCATCGGTTCGTACATGCGCCCGTACGCTTCGAAGACGAGGTCGAGGTACGCGTCGAACGTCGGCTCGAGGTCCGTGCCGACGATCTCGGGCGGCGCGCACGCGCGCCACCGGCCCCCCGGCCGGTCGTCGTAGCGCATGTACCGGGTGGACTGCTCCAGGTAGGCAGCCAGCCTTCCCCACTCCAGCGCCTTGCACAGCAGCTGGGAGGCCTGCTCGCACGCCAGGTGCACGCCGCCGAGCTGGGCGACCGAATCGTCGCCGTACTCCACGAACACCCGCTCGTAGAGCTTCTCTGCCCGCGCCTCCCCGGTTCGAGTCATCGAGCCGTCGGCTCGCGCGTCGTCGGCGAACTCGTCCAGGAAGAGCCGCCGCAGGGACTTGGTCGTCCGTGAGTACCGCGCGAACAGCGCCCCCTTCACGACCTCCGGCAGGTTCGTCAGCGCGAAGACGGGACCATCGAGCGACGTGACGTGCGGCGCGAGTGCGGCGCGTTCCTCCGGCGTGAACTCCTCGACGGCGTACCAGGTCGTCACGGCGTCGGCGTCGGGCTCGTCAGGCCGTTCGTGTACAGGGTCACCGTGTCGTTCGCATGCACCTTCGTCCCGGCCGACGGGTCCTGCACGGCGACCTGGTTCGGCTGGGGACACAGCGGGTCGGGGGGTGCGGTTCCGCCGTTCACGACGTTCAGCTGAAGCGCTCTGAGCTGCGCCCTGGCCGCGCCGAACGACTGACAGGTGACGTCGGGCAGCGCGAACTCCTGAGGTCCGGACGAGACCGTGACGTCGACCAGGGAGCCCTTCTTCACCTTCGCGCCGGCAAGCGGGTCCTGGCTGATCACGTGGCCCTGCGCCACCGTGTCGCTCGGTTGGTCGATCTTCGAGCCGAGGCCCAACCCCACCGTGGCCAGGGCATCCTGCGCCTGAGCCAGCGTCATGTCGCTGAGGTCTGGAACCGGGACCTTCGTCGACGCCTTCGCGACAGTGAGCGTCACCGTGCTGCCCTGAGCGACGGGGGTGTTCGGGGTCGGCTGCTGCGCGATGACGGTCCCCGGCACGGCGTTCTCGTCCACCTGCGACACGGGATCCGCCACCTTCAGCCCCTGGGCCTCCAGCTCCTTCTTCGCCTCCTCGAACGTCTTGCCGAAGACGTCCTTGACGGCGACCGTCGTCTGCGCCGGAGCGTTGCCCGACACCGCCTTGTAGATCAGGTAGCCGGCCCCCGCGAGCACGGCGACGATGAGGAATCCGATCAGGACGCCGAGCCACACCTTCCGGCCGCTGCCCGGCGCCTCGGTCTGCGGCGGCAGCACCTGCGTGTGCTGCGCCCGGGAGATGACCTGGGTCGCCTCGCCGGCCGGCAGCAACGGCGTGGCAAGCACGGGCCGGCCTTCCCGCACGCGATCCAGGTCGTCCGCGAACTCGCGCGCCGTCTGGTAGCGGTTCGCCGGGTTCTTCGCGAGGGCGCGCATGACCACGGCATCCAGGCTCGGCGGCACGTCCGGGTTGATCTGCGACGGCGGCACCGGAGGCTCGTTCACCTGCTTGTACGCGATCGCGACCGGCGATTCTCCCGCGAACGGTGGCCTTCCCGCGAGCATCTCGTAGAGGACGGTCCCCAGCGAGTAGATGTCCGTTCGGGCGTCGACCGGCTGCCCCTGCGCCTGCTCGGGGGACAGGTAGGCCGCGGTGCCCAGCACGGCGGAGGTCTGCGGCGCGGTCTCCGGCCCGCTCACCAAGCGCGCGATGCCGAAGTCCATCACCTTCACCGTGCCGTCGCGCGTGACCATGATGTTCGCGGGCTTGATGTCGCGGTGGATCACACCCTGGGCGTGGGCGGCGGCGAGGGCGTCGCAGATGTGCCTGGCGATCTCGGCCGCCTGGGCGGGGGTCGGGCGTCTGCCGGCGCCAAGCGCGTCCGCCAGGGTCCGTCCCTCGATGAACTCCATGACGATGTACTGCGTGCCGTCGTCGGAGCCGTGGTCGAAGACGCCGACGATGTTGGGGTGGTTGAGCCGGGCGGCGGCCTGGGCCTCGCGGCGGAACCGGTCGACGAAGCTCTCGTCGCTCGCGAACCGCGCGTTCAGGACCTTGATCGCGACGGTTCGGTGGAGCACGGGATCGAAGCCACGGAAGACGTCGGCCATGCCGCCCGTGCCGATCCGCGCCTCGACGCGGTAGCGACTGCCGAGCTCCGACCCGTTCATGCGCCGCCCTTCATCGTGGCCGTTGCAGGTACGCCTGCAGCACCTGCTTGGCGATCGGCGCCGCCACTCTTCCCCCCGTGGCCTCGCTCCCGAGGGAGCCGCCGTCCAAGACGATAACGGCCACGGCGATCGTCGGGATCGTTCCGGGCGCCGCGTTCCCGAAGCACACGAACCACGCGTTCGGCGCCTTCGTGGGCCCGTTCGTCGCGGTCCCGGTCTTGCCCGCGACCTGGATGTTCGGGATCTGGGCGGCCGTGCCGGTGCCCGACTGCACGACGCCGATCATCATCTGACGCATCGCGGCCGCCGTCGCCGGCCTGATCGGGTTGCCGAAGACTCGCGGCGGGAACTCGCGCACGACCCGGCCCTCCGGATCGCGGATCTCCGTCACGAGGCGCGGCGCCATCTCGGTGCCGCCGTTCGCGATGGCGGCCCCGACCAGCGCCATCTGGAGCGGGTTCGTGAGGTCGTTGTCCAACCCGACCGCGGAGTACGCGAGGAGTGGGGTGTTCTGCTCGAAGTACTGGGATGCCGGGAAGCGGCCGGTCTGGAACGGGATCACGAACGGGATCGTCGGTGAGATGCACGTCGTCGTGCCCGGTGGGTCCGTCGGACAGAACCCGTACGCGTGCGCCTGCGCCGCCAGCTTCTCGGCCCCGAGCTTCAGCCCGACCTCGGCGAACGTCACGTTGCACGACTCGCGGAACGCGTCGGCCATCGTGACCGAGCTCGCGCCCCCCAGGCACCATTCGTTCCCGAAGTTCTGCAACTTCTTGGTCGTCTGAGGGAGCGGCAGCTCGTGGGGATTCGGCCACCTGCTCGTGGGCGAGAACCCGTTCTCCAGCGCCGCGGAGGCCGTGATCAGTTTGAAGGTGGAGCCGGGAAGGAACAGCTCGTCCTTCGCGCGCGAGATCAGTGGCTTCGCCGGGTCCGCGTTCAGCTGCGTCCAGTAGGAACGGACCTGGGTCGGCGTGCCCGCGGACAGCCGGGCCGGGTCGTACGTGGGGTTGGAGACCATCGCCAGGACGTCGCCCGTCCGCGGGTCGAGGGCGACGACGGCTCCCGGAAGCGTGCCGAGCGCGGCCGCGGCGGTCTGTTGCAGCGCGGGGTCGATCGTCGTCACGACCGCCCCGCCCTTCTTCGGCCTGCCCAGCACCAGGTCGGTGAACGTCGAGACCGCAAGCTCCGGTGCGCTGCCCGCCAGGTAGTCGTTCATGGCCTGCTCGAGCCCTGCTCGACCGTACTGCAGCGAGTAGTACCCGGTGAGAGCCGCGTACAGGGGGCCCTCCGGGTAGCGGCGCCCGAAGAGGTAGGCGGTCCGGCCTCGCGATCGACGGCTCTCGGCCAACACGCGTCCGTCCGCGGAAAGGATCGGGCCGCGCTGGACCCGGTACTCGGCGATGATCTGGCGGGTCGCGTTGGCCGGGTTGTTCCGGATGTCCTCCGCCGCGAAGACCTGGACGTATGCGAGCTGTACGAACAGGAGGCCGAACAACCCGACCAGGGCGATCCCGACCCTGCGGATCTGCCTATCCACGCGATGGTTCCCACGGTCCGGAAGACAGACGCACGAGCAGCCCCAGGATGATGAACGTCGCGATCTTGCTCGAGCCCCCGTACGACACCAACGGCAGGGGCACGCCGGTCAGCGGGATGAGGCGCGTGACGCCGGCGACGATCACGAACGTCTGGAGCGCGATGACGGACGTGAGGCCGGTCGCCAGGAGCTTGCCGAAGTTGTCGGCGCGCTCGAGCGCTACGCGCAGCCCGCGTCCGATCAGCGTCAGGTACAGCAGGAGCAGCGCCGACGCGCCGACCATGCCGAGCTCTTCGCCGAACGCCGCAAAGATGAAGTCGGAGCCCACGTAGGGGATCAGGGTCGGCGAACCCTGCCCCAGTCCGGTGCCGACGAGCCCCCCGCTCGCCATCCCGAACCATCCCTGCGCGAGCTGTCCGTACCCGATGTCGTGCACGGTCGCCGGCTCCAGGGCATGGAGCCAATAGTCGACGCGCAGCTGAACGTGGCGGAACGCGAGGTACCCGATCACCGCACCGATGACGAAGAGCACGAGCCCGATCACGAGGTAGCCGGCCCGCCCGGTGGCGACCCACAGCATGAGGACGAAGACCGCGAAGAACAGCAGCGACGCTCCCAGGTCCTTCTCGAGGAACAGGACGGCGAGCGACGCACCCCAGGCGAGGACCAGGGGGCCGAGATCCTTCACACGGGGCAGCCCGAACCGACCGACCCCGGTCGCCAGCAGCTCTCGCTTGGCCGACAGGTACGAGGCGAGGAAGATGACGATGAGGACCTTGCCGGCCTCGGCCGGCTGGAACGTCGCGGGACCCATCCTCGCCCACAGGCGCGCCCCGTTGATCTCGAAGCCGATCCCGGGCACGACCGGAAGGAGCAGAAGCGCGATGCCCGCGAGGCCGATCGTGTACGTGAAGGCGTCGAGCTGCCGGTCGTCGCGCACCAGCAGGAGCACGGCGACGAAGGTGGCCAGCCCGACGAACAGCCACACGGCCTGCTGGTTCGCGACGTCGGGCCGAAGCCGGAAGAGCATGGCGAGTCCCAGGCCGCCGAGCAGCCACGCGGTGGGGAACAGGACCGGGTCGGCCCGCGGCGCCATCCGGCGGATCGCGATCCACCCGGCAAGGGATCCGATCGCCAGGAACGCGCCGTAGGCCACGATGTTCGCCGGCAGCTTCCCCGTCTCCGCGAGCCCCGTGGCGGCATACGCCGCGATCGAGGCGATGAGCGCGAGCGCGAGGAGGCCCGCCCCCGTTCGTCGGCGCGGCGGCCTCGACGCCACGAGGCTCCCGGCTCGACCAGCGGCGAGCGCGCTCACGGGGGGGCTCCCGTCTGACCCGTCTGCGCAGCAGCCACGTCCCGACGGATCTGCTCGACGATCGCGAACGCGTCGCTACGGTCCTTGGCGGCGAGGCCGTCGGCGAGGCCCGTGTACAGCGGGAGCGCCGCGGCGTCGCTCGCCGCAACGGGCGACTCGTACACGAGGGTGCTGAGGTGCAGACCGATCGGGGTGGCCGGGATGCCCTGGTAGACGGCGACGCGATCGTTCGCGACGCCGACGTACCACTGGCGGTCGAGGTAGGCCCGCCCCGCGAAGACGACACCGGCGACGAACACGAGGACCAGGCCGAGCCGCATCATCCAGCGGCGAGCGGTGGGCGCCGAGCGGCGCCTGCCTCCGATCGCGGACGCGCCGCTCCGGACGGCGGGGCCGGCCGCTTCCTCGGTCCCGTCCTCGTCGATGCCCAGCACGACGACGGTGATGTTGTCGATGCCGCCGGCCCGGTTGGCTGCGGTGACGAGACGATCGGCGGCCTCCTGGGGCGTCACGCCCGTCCCCAGGATCGCCTGGATCTGGGCCTCGGTGACCATCCCGGTCAGTCCGTCTGAGCACAGAAGCACCCGGTCGCCATCGAGCAACGCGATCTCGTCCTCGTCGACCCGAACGTCGGCCTCCGTTCCGAGCGCGCGCGTGAGGACGTTGCGATGAGGATGGACCTCGGCCTCGGCCGGAGAGATCTCGCCCGCCTTTACCATCCGGGCGACGAGCGTGTGATCGGTGGTGAGCTGGCGGAGGGAGCCGGCGCGGAGCAGGTAGGCGCGGGAGTCTCCGACGTGGGCCAACCGCATGGCGTCGCCTTCCACCAATGCCGCGGTGAGCGTGGTGCCCATCCCCGTGACCGAGCGATCGAGCTTGGAGCGTTCGAACACCGCCCGGTTCGCCCGGCGGACGTGTTCGGAGAGGGTTCCCGTCCGCCGCTGGAACAGCTGCTCGACGGTCTCGAGCGCCAGTTGCGACGCGACGTCGCCGCCTCGGTGCCCGCCCATCCCGTCGGCGACGGCGAACAGTGGCGGTTCGACGAGGTAGGAATCCTCGTTCGCCTCGCGCACCTTGCCGATGTCGGTGGCGACCCCGACGTCGACGTTCATCGGCGGAGCTCCAGCACGGTCGTGCCCACGCGGATCTTGTCGCCGGGCTGGACCATCGCGGGTGCGGCGAGCTTCTGATCGTTCACGAAGGTCCCGTTCGTGGACCCGAGATCCTCCACGTACCATGCGCCGTTCTTGCCGAAGAGGCGGGCGTGCTGCTGCGACGCGTAGGTGTCATCGATCCGCAGGTCGCACTCCGGCGCCCGTCCCACGACCATGCTGGCCGCCATCTGCACGGTGTGGGGCTTCGCGCCCTCGGGTCCGTGCACCACCACCGAGCGCGGGCCGGGAGGCAGCGACGGCCCCCCCGCCGGGGCACCCTTGGCCCGCCGCGAGCCCCGAGGAGCAGCCTCGACGGTCAGTCCACGCACGACCCAGCGCATCGACCGCCAGATGAACAGGAACAGCAATGCGAAGAGTCCGTACTTCAGCGCCGAGAGCGCGAAGGGCGTCACGCCCGTCGCCAGCACGTCAACCCCTCCGGAAGTCGAGGACCGTGGCGCCGATCGTGATGCGGTCGCCGTCCTCGAGCTGCCGCGACTGGACCGTCTGGCCGTTCAACCGCGTTCCGTTCGTAGATCCGAGGTCGGTCAGCGTGAAGACGCCGTCCTTCGCCCGGATCTGCGCATGACGGCGGGACGCGCCCTGGTCCTTCACCACGAC
>JALYLM010000137.1 GCA_030774235.1 Actinomycetota bacterium | reverse complement strand
GCGAGCGCCTTGCCGCGAACTTCCGGCTCTCTCGGCGCCCGCTTGGGCACGTCGGAGAAGAAGGCCGCGACCTCCTCGCGATCGAGGGTCTCCTTCTCGATCAGGAGGTCAGCCAGGGCGTCGAGCTTGGCCCTGCGTTCGGTGAGGATCTCGAGGGCGACGTCGTGGGCCTCGTCGATCAGCTGTCGCACCTCGGTGTCGATCTCGAGGGCGACCGCATCTGAGTAGTCGGGCGTGGAACCCCAGTCGCGACCGAGGAACACCTCGCCCTGCTTCACCCCGAGGGTGCGGGGGCCGATCATGTCCGACATCCCGTACTCGGTGACCATCTGGCGCGCGACCTTCGTCGCGCGTTCGATGTCGTTACCGGCGCCGGTCGTGATGTCTCCGGCGACGATCTCCTCCGCCACCCGCCCGCCCATCAACATGGCGAGCTCGTCACGCAGCTGCTCGCGCGTCATCAGGAACTTGTCCTGCATCGGCAGCGTAAGGGTATAGCCGAGGGCGCGGCCGCGAGGGATGACGGTGATCTTGTGCACCTCGTCGGTGTTCGGCAACACGTGCGCCACGAGCGCGTGGCCGCCCTCGTGGTATGCGATCAGGCGGCGTTCCTGCTCGTCCATGACCCGGGTCTTCCGCTCGGGACCGGCCATCACTCGATCGACGGCCTCCTCGATCTCCGGCATCGAGATCGAACGCTTCGAGCGCCGGGCCGCAAGCAACGCGGCCTCGTTGATCACGTTCGCGAGATCGGCGCCGGTGAATCCGGGCGTCCGCCGAGCCAAGACATCGAGGTCGACGGTCGATTCGAACGGCTTGCCCTTGGCGTGCACACGAAGGATCGCCTTGCGTCCCTCGAGGTCGGGCCGGTCGATCACGACCTGCCGGTCGAAGCGCCCGGGCCGCAGGAGCGCGGGGTCCAAGATGTCGGGACGGTTCGTCGCCGCCATCAAGATCACCGTGGAACGCTGGTCGAACCCATCCATCTCCACGAGCAACTGGTTCAACGTCTGCTCGCGCTCGTCGTGTCCACCCCCGAGCCCGGCGCCGCGGTGACGGCCGACGGCGTCGATCTCGTCGATGAAGACGATCGCCGGGGCGGAGGCCTTCGCCTGCTCGAAGAGATCGCGCACGCGCGCCGCGCCCACCCCGACGAACATCTCGACGAAATCCGAGCCGCTGATCGAGAAGAACGGCACCCCCGCCTCCCCGGCGACCGCGCGCGCCAGCAGCGTCTTGCCGGTGCCGGGCGGCCCGAACAACAGCACGCCGCGGGGGATCTTCGCCCCCATCGCCTGGAACTTCGACGGAGATCCGAGGTAGTCCTTGACCTCCTCGAGCTCCTCGATCGCCTCCTCGACGCCCGCGACGTCGGCGAAGGTCGTCTTCGGCATGTCCTTGGTCACCATCTTGTGACGGCTGCGCCCGAACTGCATCACGCGCCCGTTCCCGCCCTGCGAGCGGTTCATGAGGTAGATGAGCAGGCCGCCGAGGAGCACGACCGGTAACAGGATCTCGAGGAGGTTGATGAGCGGGTTCGGCTTCTGCGGGTCGGTGTCGATCGGGACACTCTTGGCGACGAGCGCCTTGACGAGGTCGCCTTCGGAGTCCGCCGGGAACTTCAGCTCGTACGTGCCGCCCTGCACGAGGCTTCCGCTGACGACCTGGTCGCCCTCGCGGATCGACGCGTCCTTGACCTGACCTTGGTCGACCGCGGCCAGGAATTGCGTGTAGCTCATCGACGTTTCCGCGGGCTTGTGCGCGAAGACCGAAACCGCCGTCAGGAAGACGAGCATGCCGAGCATGATCCACACCGTTGGGGTGCGGAGGATCCGCTTCCACTGGGGTTCGGGTTGGGTCGTCAGGGGTGGCTCCTGGGGGCCTTCGCGCGGCAGACACCGATGCGGGGCCGCACCGCGCGACGCGCGACCCAGCCCTCGGCGATGGTAGCACCGCCCCCCGACAACGCAGTCCCCCGGATGGGTCTCGGCGATTCAGCGGATCCCGGTGTCCGCCTCGACCGTGACCTGCGCGTAGGCCCCGGCCTTCACCTCGACGGTGACCGGTGTTGGAGTCATCGCGCCGACGACCGGGGCCGCACTGACGATGTACGTGCCCGGTTCGAGCGGCATACGGAACCGACCCTGGTCGTCGGTCTTGCCTTCGGCGATGTGGCCGTCTGTCCCGATCGCGCGCACGGTGCTCGGCAGGGGACGGTCCGGACACGGCGAGCCGACATGCTCGACCGGACACGTCGGACCCGCCTGGACGACGCCCTGGATCCCGGACGTGAGGTTCGCGCCACCGGAGCCCCTGCCGCACCCGCCGAGACCCAGAGCGCACAGGCATGCGACCAGGAGGAGACGCTTCATGTGACGTCCGACGAGCGCGACCGGCAGCTTGGTTCCGTGCTACTCGGCGCCGTAGGCCTCGGGCTTCAGGGTGGCGACATAGGGAAGGTTCCGGAACCGCTCGCCGTAGTCGAGCCCGTACCCGACGACGAACTCCGGAGGGATGTCGAACCCCGTGTAGCGGATGTCGAGGGGCACCATCTGGATGCCTTCCTTCCTCAGGAGGGCGGCGACCTCCAACGACGCGGGCTTGCGCGCCGCGAGGTTCTTCAACAGGTACTTCAGCGTCAGTCCCGAGTCGACGATGTCCTCGACCAGCAGGACGTCGCGCCCCTCGAGGTCGTGATCCAGGTCTTTCAGGATCCTCACGACGCCGCTCGTCTTCGTGGCGGCGCCGTAGGACGACACGGCCATGAAATCGAACTCAAGCGGCAGTCTGATGTAGCGAGCCAGATCGGCCATCACGACGAACGCGCCCTTCAAGACGCCCACGAGCAACAGCGAACGGCCCTCGTAGTCATTCGTGATGTGCGTGCCCATCTCCGCGAGCCGGGCCTGGATCTCCTCCGACGAGATCAGGACCTTCTGGATGTCGGGTTCGTAGGCCTCCACGTAGGCCGAGAGTGTAGAGGTCACGTCTCCTCGCCTCCGTCGCGGGATGTTGGGGAAGGCTCGGGCGAGAGGTGAACATACACCTTCCCGCGACGGGCCTTCGCGCCACGGGGGAGGTCGCGGGCGCGACCGGGCCGGCCCGTCGCCAGGTCGATGACGCCGCCGATGGCTTCCTCCGTCGGCACGGTGCCGAGGCGGTACAGGGTCGCCCGGACCACCCGGCCCGAGATCGCGCGTGGGAGCGTCGCCAAGCCGGCGGCGTCGAGATCCCAGCCGGCAGCGGTCTCCTCGGTGACCTCGTCGAAAGCCACCTGCGCCTGCCGCGTCAGCTCGCGCTCGTCGCGCCGGATCAGGTCGGACGCACGAGCCAAGGTGCCGCCCAGCTCTCGGCCGGTCGCCCGCTCCAGCGCAGGGAGTCCCTCCAGCCGGATCGCATTTCGCAGGAGACCTCGGTCTTCGTTCGTCGGGTCTCGTCGCGGCCGAAGCCCCAGCGAGCGACAGGCGGTCTCGACGTCCTTCCTCGTGACGTCGATCAGCGGCTGAACCTTTCGCCCCAGGACGGGGGCGATCCCGGCGAGGGCATCCAGTCCGCCGCCCCGAACGAGGGCGAGGAGCAGGGTCTCCGCCTGGTCGTCGAGCGTGTGGCCCTCGGCGATCCGCTCCGCCCCTGCCTCGCGCGCCGCCTCACCCGCGGCGCGCATCCGCTGAGCGCGGGCCCACGCCTCTACGGATTCCCCCTTCGACGGAGCGCCGTCGGCGACGGCGAGGTGGATCGGAAGGCGATGTCGGGCCGCGAGTCGCTTCACGTAGCCGGCGTCGGCGGCCGAGTCCGCACGAAGCCCGTGGTCCAGATGGAAGATCTCGATCGTGATCCGGAACAGCCGACGCAGACGAACGAGCGATTCCAGCAGGCACACGCTGTCGGGCCCGCCGCTCACGCAGACGAGGACCGTCCGGCCGGGCAGGAACATGTCGTGCTCGCGCGCCGTGGCCGTGACCCGCTCCATCACACGAGCGATCCCCGGCGGACGCCGCATGTCGCTACCCCGAGACGCGCTCGACCCAGCGCGACGGCGACCCAACCTCGTCCAGCGAGGGGAGGTGCTCGGCGGAACGCCACACCAGATTGAACCCGTCCATCCCGACCGCCTCGATCACGTCGCGGACGAATCGTTCGCCGGCGTCGTACTGCAGGATCTTCTGCTCGAAGCCGATGGCCTTCTGGAACACGCGCTCCACCCCGGAGCGACGACGCCGGGCGGCCAGCGCCCTGCGCATCCGGTCGACGTCGGTGACGTGTTCACGAGCGACCTCGTTCATCACGTAGGAGGCGTGACCTTCCAGCAGCGACATCATGCCCTGCATCTTGGCGAAGATCTCGCGCTGCTGGGGATTCAGCAGGAGGAAGATGCCGCCCGCGCCTCGCGTGCCGGCGCCCGACCGCGCCTCCTCGATCGCGTGCCGGAGCTGGTCCATCAGCTCGCGTGAATCCAGCGAGATGCTTCCCAGATAGGTATCGACCAGGCCGGCGAGATATCCCTGGAGCCACGGGGCCGCACCGAACTGCACGCGGTGCGTCACCTCATGGATCGAGATCCACAATCGGAAGTCGCGAGCCGGGAGCCCATACCGACCCTCGACCTCGGCCACATTGGGGCCCACGAAGTACAGGAGACCCTCATCGTCCGGCGGCAGGAACACGTCGTATTGGCCGAGGACGCGCTTGCCGACGTAGCCGAGCAAGGCGCCCGCCTGGGCCCCCATGACCTTGCGCTTGAAGTCGGGCCGCTCCGGCCGGCCGACCGCCAGGCGCGCCGCCAGCGGTTCCAGCAGG
Source organism: Actinomycetota bacterium (assembly GCA_030774235.1). GTDB lineage: Bacteria > Actinomycetota > UBA4738 > UBA4738 > HRBIN12 > JALYLM01. The sequence continues at coordinate 545 of JALYLM010000137.1, read as the reverse complement.
CGCTGGAGTCCGTTCAGGTTGGCGCGGATCCACTCGCTTCGCGCCATGACCCACGCCCGCGAACGGAACCCGTGGACCTGCATCCCCGTGTGCGCCTTGATCAGGTCCTCGGCGTTGGGAACAAGCTCTGCGAAGTCCTCTCGCATCCGGGCGCGCTCGACGGCGGGCACCGGGATGCCGGGTCCGGCGACACGCCTGCCGATCTGCAGGGCCGTGTCCCAATCGGCGAGGCGCGCGGAGGGAGAGCCCATCGACCAATCGACCTCGGTCGCGCCCATCGGACCGGGCGGGCGCTAGCCCTCGCCCGCCGCCTTCTTCGCGGCCAACATCGCGGCGCGGCGAGCGCGGCCCTCGGCGACGCGCCGATCGGTGCCCGCGTCCAACAGCTCTTGGAGGGTCTGGTCGAACACGGCCTGATCCATCGTGACCTCCTGGCGCTCCCCGGAGGCGGCGGGGGCGGGTGCAGCGGGGGGCGGGGCAGCCGGTGCGGCGGCCGGGGGAGCCGCCTCCGTCGGGGGCGCATCGGACGCCGCAGGCGCGTCGGC